>CALMAI010000008.1 GCA_937858825.1 uncultured Candidatus Peregrinibacteria bacterium | reverse complement strand
CGATTGAGGATTACAAGAGTGGTAAGGAGGCCGCCTTCTTCTTCCTGGTTGGTCAGGTTATGAAAAAGACGAAAGGGCAGGCTGATGCCAAGGTTGCTACAGATATTTTGAAGAAACTAGTGGGATAAGGTGGCTTTTTGATGAGGATTACGGTAGAATATGAGTTGATCTCAATTGCAATTTAAAAGAAATTTTTATGGACGCACAATCTTTTATGTACTGGGCTATTGGTGGAGGAGTGATTCTTTTGGTGCTCTTTTTCTGTGTGGCACTTTTTTATGTGATTCGAATTTTGAGAGATATTTCCGATGCCACTGCCAGCGTTCGTGATACGGCTGAAACAGTGAATGAAAACGTTCAGGAACTTGCGGGAAAAGTAACATCAACAGCTGACCAAATTTTGACCTACTTTGTGAAGCCCTTTGCGATTTTTCAGTTTTTTGCGGACAAAATTAAACCTTTCATGGATATGATCCCTAATATGCAGGGAGAGGATGATGAAGATTTTGAAGAGGATGATGAACCAAAGAAGAAGCGTCGAACAAATCGGCGACGGAAAAAATAGTTTATTGCCGCGTGATCTCTTTTATAACGCGAATTGGGAATTTGACGAACGCGTTGTAGATTCTTTTAATGCGTGAAGGTTGTCGAAAAAGGCGGTAGAGCCACTCCAGCCCGGCTTTACGCATGAATTCTGGTGCGCGGGGGACGTGCCCGGAGATGTAGTCAAAGGCGCCGCCCACACCGATTGCAACTTTTACACTTGGGAGGTGTTCAAGGTTGCGCGCCAGCCATATTTCCTGTTTTGGGGCTCCGAACGCGACAAAAAGAATGTCTGGATTAAAGAGGTTGATGAGTTCGCGAATGCGATTGTATTCGTCGGGATGGGCTGATCCTGCATCCGTTCCGACAATGGTACAATTGTACTTTTTTTGGAGTTTATTCTTGGTTTTTTGCGCGATACCCGGGGCTGCTCCAAGTAAGAAGATACGCGCAGATGGAATGGCATCCTTGCAGATTTTTTGCATGAAATCTGTGCCAGTGATGCGCTGAAGTTTTGTGTACTTTGACTTTCGGGCATTGAAGATTGTGAGAGGGAGGGTGAAAAGACAGTTTGCAATTTTGGCTGTTTTGGATTTGAACTGTTTTGCTTTGGTTAGCCGGTCCGCGGCCCAAAGAATCCCTGTCCCATCAGGAATATTGATGTCTGTCTGATTTAAAACTTTATGGAGTTCTTCATTTTTTTCTGACTCCAGAACCATTTCTGGGTTTGGAGTGGCGATAAAAAGCTTTTTGTCCGTGCTTTTTAGTGTTTCATTAACCTCTATAATCAATGATTCTTCGTCGGTTGAACTAAACGGTATGCCTAGAATATTGATGCTCATTTTTGTGCAATAATAATGAAATCTTTGCCTACTTTGTACTGTTGGAGAATGTTGAAATCTCCTTGTTCGAGGATCTTTTTTAGTTCTTTTTGGGTAAAGGCATGATAGTAGCGTTTGTGGTGCTTTTGCCAGGGTATAAATGTATCATTATATGCATAGGAACCGAAGGAAATAATACTTCGTATGATGGCTGTAACAAGCTGTTTCCAATATTTCAACTGCCAGAGATTCCAGACACTGATAATGAGAATTCCTTTGTTGTTGAGGACTCGATGCATCTCTTTTAACGCATTGATCCGGTGTTTTTTTGATGGAAGGTGATGAAATGCGCGAATGTTGAGGATGAGATCCTGTGTTTCGTCAGATAGCGGAATGTTGAGTTGATCTCCTTCTTTAAATGTATGACGAGGGAACTCTTTTTGGCAGATCTCTATAAACTCTTTGGCGTTGTCCATGCCAATATAATGGGCTTTGAGTTTTTCTTGTTCCAAAAACCGCACAAATCGGCCATTGCCGCAGCCCAGGTCGAGTATGTTTTTAGCTTTTTGAAGGTAGGGAAGAAACGTTGTAAATTCACGACCAATATAGTGACGGGTCGAAGAAAACGACTCGGCAATATTGCCATAAGTGGCTTTTACGTGTTCTAATACTTTTTTGGCTTTCTTTTCTCTCATGGGTGCCTATAATGTTGCTGTTGTTGCCAATAAAACTCCTTAAAAACGGCTTCGCTCCTTAGGGAGCTGCAGAATGTTTTTGCAGAGTTTTGCTAGCAACATTCATAATAAGTATATTTACAAGAGTAGCGTGAAATCAATAATAATCAAAGATAGGACTCAAGCGGAGGAGTTTGTGGTGCAGGCGTACCAGCATGGTGTTGATACTCCCAAAAAGCTCCAGAAGATGAAAAAACGTTTTGCTGCAGAGCATGGGCGGAGTCCTTTTGCGAATATTGAATTAATTTCGGCATATCGGGCTTTGATTGCAAAGGGAGAGATGCAGGAGGATCGGGATTTTTGGAAAATTTTGAGGAAAAGAGGAGTGCGCTCTCATTCAGGAATTGCCAATATCACTGTTATTACCAAAGGATTTCCGTGTCCGGGGAAGTGTATTTTTTGTCCGACTGAACCGAAAATGCCAAAGAGTTATCTTTCGAATGAACCGGCAATTATGCGGGCTATTCTGAACGACTTTGATGCTTATAAACAAACTTTAAATCGGGTTCAGAGTCTACAAAAAACAGGACACTTCACGGATAAAATTGATGTGATCATTTCTGGTGGAACCTGGTCGTTTTATCCTAAGAGATACCAAACCGATTTTGTGCGGGGAATTTTTAATGCGCTGAATGCTCCGGCAGAGAAGGCACGTTCACTGGAGGAAGCTCAGAAAATTAATGAGACGGCCGGGAATCGTTGTATTGGTCTTTCTATGGAGACCCGCCCGGATCATATTACCGAGGATGAGCTGCGGCGACTGCGGCGTCTTGGTTGTACAAAGATTGAGATTGGAGTTCAGAGTCTGAATGATGAAATTTTGAAAATGAACCGCCGTGGACATGGGATTGCTGAGACAAAGCGGGCGATCCAGCTTATTCGTGATGCGGCTTATAAGATCAACTGTCATATGATGCCAAATCTTTATGGTAGTAATCCGGAGATCGACTATGAAGATATGGTGGAACTGTTTGAAAATCCTGCTTACAGGCCGGACTGGCTTAAAATTTACCCGTGCATGGTTGTGCCGTGGTCACAGCTGGAGCGTATATATAAGAAGGGGGAACATCGAACGTATACCGATGAGGAACTGGTGGAGTTGATGTGTAAGGTGAAGCCTTTGATCCCTGAATATTGTCGGATTACGCGCTTAATTCGCGATATTCCGGCACCTTCGATTGTTGGTGGTTCGACGGTTTCAAATTTACGACAAATCATCCATCAAGAAATGGAAAAGAGGGGACTTGAATGCCGGTGTATTCGATGTCGACAGGTGAAAGAGGAAAAGGTGTATTTGGATCAGGTGGAGATGCGGGTGAAGGAGTTTGAGGCTTCTGAAGGGCAGGAGTTCTTTATCTCTTTTGATGATGTGAAGCGGGATAAGCTGTGTTCGCTTTTGCGGCTGCGGTTTAGTTCTTATAGTTTACAGGGGAAGAAGCATTTTATTCCGGAATTAGAAGGGGCGGCTTTGGTGCGTGAAGTTCATGCTTATGGTGAGCAGGTGAAGGTTGATGGCGGATTGGATGGAGCGTCACAACATATTGGTTTGGGGAGGCAGATGATGCAAAAGGCAGAAGAGATCAGTCGAAAGAACGGGTATAAGAAAATTGCCGTCATTAGCGGTATTGGCGTTCGCGAATATTACCGGAAGTTGGGGTATCACCTTGAGGGAACCTATATGGTGAAAAAAATTTAGCGGCTCTTGTACCAGTTGTTGAGTGTTTCTACCACGTCATCAACATTGACCCCAACTTCGTCGTAGAAGCCGAGCCATCCGGTACTTTTGTCTAAAATTCGAAGGTCGTTTGGGTTCCAGTTGCGATCAAAGTCCACGTTGCCGCCATCGTTTTCAAATGGCGCGTCTGATCCACCTGAATGATTGTTTTCAACGATGATTTTTTCAACCTTGTTCTTCAGGTTTCCAAGAACAACAGCTTGCGCGAGTGTCAGTCCGCCTTTGAATCCACCAACATTCCACTCTTTTCCGGAACGGGTGAGTTTCACGCGGGTGTTGGAGTCGGTACGAGAGAGTTCAATGGTGTTGTCGTCCAGAACTCTATATTTAAGTCTGCTCCAGTTGCAGGACTCTTTTACATGTTCAACTGCTTCTTTGTATTCAGTTGCGAGGTCTTTTTCTTTTTTCTCGTAGTTTACCGATTTTTCTTTAAAGCCTGTTGGAGGTGTTGAAACCCCATTCTCTTGAGCTTCTTTATAGCCCCGCTGTTTTCCTTCGGCTAATCCATCTTCTAAAATTTGCGCCATGCGATTCACCTCTTTGGTGTAGTCGTGAGCATCCAGGAAGATCGCGTCATTGCGATGTTCCAAAATGTCGTCTGGGTTTGCTCTCATGGTTTCAATGATTTTCTTGATCATTGCTTCGTTGAGCTCCGGCCCGATTTTATCGTCGAATTCGTGACCACGTTCTTGTATGTACCAGTTCTCTCCATCCCAATAAATGCCACGGAAGCTGGCTGATCCTTCCGAGAAAAACTCTTTTAGGCCAATTTCGGTTGGTTCGCCTGTGTATCCCAAAAATTCAGCAAGGCGGAAGAGGGCATGGGTCGATGGAGTTGGATTGTAGTTTTGTTTTTCAAAGTTGAGGTAAGCCTCCATAGTTCCGCTTCCCAGTGCTTCTATGGTTTCCAGGATTTCGTCGATGGACATGCGGGGTTCAAACAGTGATGAGTTGCGGATTCCGAACTCGAAATTTACTCCCCGTCCTGCCTCAAGATAGTTTTTGAGGGTCATGAACTGAATGCTCATAATGGATTTAAGCTCATCTTCCATTTTGAGGTTTTCATCGTTCACGGCAATTTGCATTTGGGCGCAAAGACGGAGGATATAAGCAGTGTCCATTCGTTCAAGATTATTCCAGAGGATTTCGTCTTTCTTGAGAAGGTGAGTAAGATCCTCCTTGTATTTGTCGACAATTGTTTGTGGTCGGAATTTTGACTCTTTGAATTCTGGAGCCATCATTCCTCCAACCATTTCAAACTCTTCATCGCAGAGGTTAAGGTGGTAGCTGCTCTCTTCATTTCCAAGGATAAATTGTTGGCCGGCTTCTTTGGCTTTGTCACGGGTTGTCATGATGCGGTCAAAGATTTGCGCGTCCAGGACGGTTTTCTGTGCTGATTGGTAGCTTTGAATGCCGTATGGATTGAGGCTCTGGAAATACATTTCGTGATAGACGGAATAGTTTTCCTCTATGCGGCGTTCGACCTCTTTGTTTTTGGTGTCTGATGCGGGCGTACTCAAAATATAGTTGAGGAGACTTGGATCTTTTTGCATTGCCACCAGGCCACGATAGATTTTGTGCATGGTGTTGTGGTGTTCGTCGAGCCCCTCTTTTGTATCCAGGCGGGCGGCAGCCAAATACACGTCACCAACAGAAATAGTGTTGAGTGATGTGTAAAAATGATGGAGTGCTTCGAAAGGATTTTTTTGTGCCCATTCATAGTCGGTGACGGTTTCTTCATAGGCTGCTTCAATGGCGTTGGTTCCTACATAGGTTATAGGAATGAGTGGTAATGCTATGGCAGAGAGCCCGGTTGCTGCAGCTCCTTCCGCGCCGAGTAGTACGGCAACGGCGGCGGTATCGGCGGCGGCATTGAGAGTCCATAATCCTGCTTCAACTCCTTTTACTGTTCCGCGACCTTCAACATCGGTGGTGAGAGCTTCGTATCCGGCTGATCCAGCCTGATAAAAACTTATTACGGCACCAAATCCACCAAGGGCAGTACCTCCATACTTTAGTGCTCTTCCGAGTTTTCCGGCTTTTCCTATATTTTTGGTCAGCTCTGCCGATTCCTGAAGGGACTCTTCGGCTAACGTTTTTGCGGCTTTGAGTTCTTTGTTCAGAGCTGACACTTCCCCCGGGGCATGAGTAATGGCTTTTGCCAATTTGCCTTCTATTTCCTGAACATTTTCAAAAGCTTTGATGCTCTCCTGCATTTTCACTTCTGCAGCCCGACCGTCGGCAATGATCTGGCGGGCTTTGGTGAGACGTTTTTCAAATGCTTCATCCCATCCTTCGAATTGAGGGGATTTGCGTGCATCGTTAAGAGCTTTAATCTCACTTTCGGCAGCACGAATCTCTTTGCGGATTGTCTCCAGATTCCTTTTTGCGTCATGTAAAACTTCTGAGGTTTCGCTGACTGCTTTGGTCGGAGCTTTTTCGGGCGTTTCGAGGTTGGTTTTCTTTTCGGGAAGATCTGTTGATTTAGAGGTCTCTCTTCCTTCATTCCATTTCTTGAAACGTTCAGTAACACTGGCTTGTTTCCATTTGTCACCCAGGTAACCTCTTAGTTTTGAAACTTTAGAAGCGTTCTTTGAGCTTTCTTGTAGACTTGCTGAGAGTGATTTTTGAAATTTCTCAAAGTTTGATCCTGCTTTGGCCTGTAAAGCTCTCAGTTCCGGACCTTCTAAAATTGTTTCCATCTCTTTCCAGAATTTTGCTTCTGACATTGAATCAAGCTTTTCAATTTTTTTCATCCTCTCTATAACTTCCTGCATTCGTTCGACTTTTGTCAGGAGTTCATTGCGACCAGCAAGATCCAAATCAATATTTCTCAGTGGTTTGAGCGTTACTCCCTTTGAACTAGATGGATTTAATGGATCAATTCCCCAAAATTCATTGTAGTTTTTAATGAAGAGTTCCCCCCATCGAAGCCGTCCCTTGTTGTATATGTCGAAATAGAGTCGACGCCTGGTTTCCTGGAGAGGACTTTTAAGAAGCTGTTTTCCTTTTTCAAAAATATTTACGGCTTTGTAGTCAGGAGTGAGTTTGTTGTAATGTAGGTAGAGCTCGGTTGCCATATCAAGATTTGAAGCTTGTCTGCCTTTTGCAACATTCCAAACGTATTTACTTCCCCGACTCAGATTTTTGGCAGTTTCTGAAGCTCCAACAATGTGACGAATTCCGGCCATAGGGTAGGTGACAGGTGCTCCAAGTCCTTTAAGGCCGCCAAGAGCCATACTCAGGACCCTTCCGTGGCGAGCTGTAGATTTCAATAGTCCACCAACGGCGCCAATAGTTACAAAGGGAGCTGTACCAATAACATATGTTTTAGCTGCTGTTCCCGGACCTTCCGTTGCTAAGGCTTTTAATGAGTCCCAGCCTGCTCCAATTGGCCGAATAAAGAAGTATTTCCCGCCGAGATAGACGAGTCCTGCACCTTGTGACAATACAGCCGGATAAGTGATGTTTCCGCCAAGAGTTATGATCATGCGCATGATCTGTTCTGCATCGGTTTCTTGGTCAAATGCTTCTGGAAATTTACCGGCAAGAACCATGGTCAGGTCACGAGGTATTTCATATCCACCTGCCACGCCCGTTTCAATCGTATTAAGGAGGAATACATCTATATCACGTTCAGCAATTTTTTTGATTTTTTCAGGATCAGAATTGAGATTTTCTAATCCCATCATAAAATTATCAGCATCTTCCAGGTGGCTCAGGGATGCTTTCAAAGCCTGGCCGAAGAGTTTTTCAAAATATGGCGCGATTGCTTGAAGATTAATATTCAAATCCAAGTCTTTGCTTCCGGCAATGTACGCAATGTTTGCGGCATAAAGTGGGTAGGCCTTTGGTTTTCGATCCTTCAATATCCGAAGCATCAAATAGATCATCGTTACATCTTTTGCTTGGCCAATGCTCTCTTTCTCCGCTGGCTTGTCGAACTGGATTCCATCTGCCAGAAGTGCCATTTGAAATCCATCTTTGAAATAGAGGACATCGGGTTTTAAATTTTTCTGTAGAATTTGATCGTATTTTTCATTATTTGGGCGCTTAATGTCATAACGATCAATGGATTTTTGCAAGAGTCCATTTGAACCGAGGACATCATTTTTAATAGCTTCTGTTAGTTTTTTTGTTAGTTGGATAACCTTTTCATTTGCTGAGCGGTTGGATGCAATCTTTTCTACTGTTTCTGAAGATTGATCAAGCGAATAGCTATTGGCATAGAGACTCCATACAATAAAAAGAAAGTCTGCTTTTTCTTTTTTGTCGAGGTCGTTTATCTCTAAATTGTACTTGTTTGACACGTGTTCTAGAAATTTTTCCTTATTCTGTTCAAAGAGTTGATTGATGGTGTCATCTTCAAAGATTTTCTCGACACTGGCCTGAAGATCTGCAAATGAGGTTATCTTAAGGGCTTTCAGTCTGTTTTCGATTGAATTTTGTACTCCATGAGCCAGTTCAATAGCTGGGTCATTCCCAATAGTGTTGAAAAGCTCCTCCAGGGATTGCTCTTTTCCTATCTTGCTTTTAAAAAGTCCTTCAGCTTGATTAAATGTTTTTGTTATGATCGCGCAAGCATGGTAAAGGGCTTCTGGATTTGTATCTGGGTTTTCATCAATCCCAAGTGATTCAAATGAAACAGTTTTTTTGTTTGCTGCAGATTCGTAGGCGTTAACAACAGTCCCTATTTTTACATCATGAAGGAATTCGAAAGCGGCTGTAATCTCGTCTTTCAGCTCTTTCATTTCTTTGCTTTGCAGGCAATAGAGTCCAATGAGAGATTTTGAAATAATGTCATAGCGGAGTTGTTTTTCAGCTACTTCTTCTTTGATAACTTCTGAAGGAGATATTTTTTCAGACTCTTTTTTGGTTGATTCGCTGAAAGGTGGAATAGGTTCCTTATCCTCCCCAATAAACTTATCTAAAATTTTTTCAATGGTTGGACTGAGTTTTCCTTTTTTCTTGAGCCATTTTTTCATGAGTTTGGCGGCGCCTCCGGCACCTTTAAAAGGTTCGGTGTGGGCGGTTTTTTCAGGCTGTATATCCAGGTCGGCAAGAATTGTTGCAAGGCTGACTCCTTCAAGAACGGTTGAATCTTTTCCAAGAAGTTTGGCGAGATGATTTTTCTTTTCATCAAAATTTATATCCTTGTTAAGGGCGTCAACAGCAGCTTGTTTTGCGTTTTCTGCAGCGCGAATTGCATTTTCTTTGGCGTCGCCTGTTAAATACTCTTTGGCAAAAGCCATAATTTTATCGGAATCCAGAATTGCTCCCAAAGCCATAAGTCCGAGCGCCATTCCGGTGCTTTTATTGAAGATTTTTTTGTGCCACTCTTTTTCTCCTGATGTGCTGGATTTTTCTTCATCCATAAAGGCTTTGTAAAGCCCATGAAGTGCAAAAGCACCAGCTACAGCAAAAACAACTTTCCCTGGATTGTCCCTTACTTTTTTCCAGACGTCTGCAAGTGAACCTTTTTTGGCATCATTAATAACATTTTTACTTTTCTTTATGTATTCATTCCAATGTTTTTCCAGTTCTTTGTAGATTTTGGAATTGGGCTTATTGAGGATTTCCTGAAGTTTGCGAAATGTTGATCTTTCGCTGACGTTACTGATTTTTTCACGTAGCTTCTTATATTTACTCTCTTTGTTGATTTTGTTGAGGACTTGCTTGAATTCGGCTAAAGAGTCGACGGAGTTTTTGTCGATCCCGCCTTCAAACATTTTTGCCAAAATGCTGATGGAAATGGTTCCAAGAAGTTCCAGTGAGGATTGAATCTCCTCGTCACTTTCAGAGTTGGTGTCAATTGCTTCAACCTCCGAAGCTGTTTGTTTGTCAGGGGAGTAGAGTGTCATCCCCATCATTTCCAGTCTGGATCCGGTACGCTTTTGAACGCTTTCCTGCTGAACCTGTTCCTCTTTTTTCTCTCGTGCTACTACTTTTTCACGTATTTCTTTATTGGCAGTTTCTTCAAAAGTTGTCTGGCCTTCTAGTTTTTCTTTTTGATCTTTGTTTTTTCCGTCGCTCATGATGGAAATGATGCTTATGGATCATATTACTATACCATAAATGGCTAAAATATGCTATAGTAGAGGGATAAATCATTACTTTATACATGCCTCCACAGAGCGGTCCTCAAAAAAGGAATGATATTGAGATTGGTTTGGATAAGAAAAAGATTACAGCCCATCTGGAATCGTTTAAACCAAGCGAAAAATTTAAAGAACAGCGAAGGAAGTTGAATCAGCGTCTGGCAAAAACGGCGGCACAGGAAAGTGCTGAGAAGCAGAAAGCTGATCAGTATTTGGAAAAATCTTTGGAGTCGCTTGATGAAGAGGAAAAAGGGACATATGAAACGACTGTTGATGAGGCAATTGCAGAAATTTTGGAGAAGGGGAGTGATGATGAGAAACTGAAGGGGATTCGTGTCCAGATTTTAGGGAGTGTTTTTACCCCGGAGCTTTTTAAGCAGAAGTATAAGGAATGGCAAAAACAGTATGAAGCGGAATCGAAAACTCCTGGATTTGACAAAAGTGAAGAGGAGTTTGTGGTCGAAAAGGGAAAGGAGTTTATTGTGAAAAACCGTGACTTGATTATTCAGGGACGAACAAAGTATAGATTAGAGGAATTGGGAGAAAAGGAAGAGGATGAAGAAAAGGAGAAGAAGCGAAGAGAGGAGTTGACGGAAGAGGTTATGGGTTTTGTTGAAGCGCATGAAGAGGAAATTTTAAGTGGAAAGACCGATGTGATGGCACTTCGCGATCAGTTTTTGCAGATTTTTTATGATCATGGTCATACAGAAGAGGAAAAATTGCCGATTGAGCAGCTTTTTTGGGAGATTGTTGGAGATGTTGAGTATGCTTCTATTATGGAGGCTGAGTTGGATGCGACTGCAGGAGTGATGATGGATATGAGTTTTATGAATTTGACGCCGGAAGAGTGGGAGCGGCGGCGACAAAAGTCATTGAAGGAAAATGCAGAGGGGGAATTGGAAGAAGCTTTGGAGGATATGACTCAGTACAATTACGCAGCGAGTGGGGCAATATTGGCTTCGCCGGAAATATCTTTGAATTCAGTTAAAGATATTGAAAATAAGAGTGGCGTTCATTTAGAACGTGTTGCGATTCCGAATGAGCCTGGCCGTTATGTTTATAAGATTGCTTTTCCTCATTTTAAAGGTATTTATGAGCCATTTATGGAGATTCGTTTTCCAGAAGGTTCAAAAGACTTGAGTCAGGCAACCTATGTGATTGAAGATCGATATAAAGATCCTGGATCTGGTGGTGTCGGACAGCCGTTGCGACGGCAGGGAGACAAAACTATTCCAACGTATGAATATTCTGCGAAAGATGTTTCAACGGTATTGGCCCGGCTTCAACTTGACAGGTTGCTTACCGATGTTGTTAAGGAGTCTGGGGATGCCGGGTTGACAAAAGAGTCCGTAAATGCGCTTTTAACTGATGCGGATTTACAGAAGATGACTGAGCAGTTGTTGGGTTTTCAGTTTAAAGATAAGCCATTATTGCCACCACATTTACGGAAGTGTAAGAACTTTTTGAAAGTTTTGGCGAGGGCAGATGGAAGAAGTTTTCAGGAGAGGGTGAGGGACATGAAGATTGCATTGAATGACTCGCAATTGGCACCACATCTGAAGAAGATTTTTAGTAGACCCGGATCAGAGGTTATGGATGTGCAGTCTGTTATTGGGGAGGCGAAAATCCTGCGCGGTGGTATTGAGATAAATTCTTAGAAGGGAAGTAAAGATGGATGTGTTAGATGTATCTCTATTCGAACATATTTTATTTTGCACAATGTATCTTGTGCGAATAAAGATGGTTGACAACTGGTGTGGTTGTGCTGGTTTTGTTTATGGTAAATAGTCTATGGCTTGGTTTTGCCCTTCCCTCTAAGCAATACTCAAAACTTTCGATTTAAGACGTTTTAGTGAAAAAGTTGATCTATACCTCATCTGGCATGTCGGTTTTGAGAGCCTTTTTAGCCTCAAATCGCTCTTCAGCTAAAATGATTAATCTTGTGATGAGATCTTTATATGAAATACCAGTTTCTTGCCATAGCTTTGGATACATGCTGATTTTGGTAAAACCTGGCAATGTGTTTGGTTCGTTTACATAGATTTTTCCGTCGTTTGCCAAGAACATGTCAATCCGAGCCAAACCTTCACAGCCTAAAACTTTGTAGGCTTCAAGTGCCATCATTTGCAATTGCACTTTTTCATCATTTGTCAATTTTGCTGGAGCATGAAGTTCAGATCCATTTTCGTCTAAATATTTTGCTCGATATGAATAAAAATTGTTAGGAGTGACAATCTCCCCTATTTCGGATGGCGCGGCAAGAGCGTTCCCTAAAACTGCGCATTCGACTTCCCTGCCTTCTATCCCCTGCTCAATAAGAATTTTTTTATCGAACTGGAAAGCTAACTGAAGCGCCTTTCTTAACTCTTCTTCATTTGTTACTTTGCTGACACCAATAGATGATCCAGCGTTGGCTGGCTTAACAAATACAGGATTTCCGAGTTGTTGAAAGACGTCGTTGGCACTTGGTTCTGGATCATTTTTTTGAACTAAAATTTGTTTCGCAACTGGAATGCCTGCATGTTGGAGTAGTCGTTTGGTCATATCTTTGTCGAAGCAGATCGCACTGGAAAGTGTGTCTGGACCTACATATGGGATCTGGAGCTGTTCTAAAAGTCCCTGCATTGTTCCGTCTTCACCATATGTTCCATGAAGGATTGGGAAGATCGAATGTAGAGCAATTTTTTTATTCAGATCATTAAGGAACACGATTTTTTGATCTTGTGGTCCAGGTGTAATGGCAATTGGTTCGCCATGCTCTTCAACTTTTGGTGGGGTGCCGGTTGCTTCCAGGGGAAGCCAGTCATGTTCTTGAGAGTAGTACCACTTCCCTTCCCTACTAATACCTATAATGTGCGCCTCAAACTGTTCAGAATCGAGTGCGTTGGCAATATTTTTCGCTGAAATAAGCGATATTTCGTGTTCGGATGAGCGTCCTCCGCACAGTATGGCAATCTGTTTTTTTTCCATGGGTCTATTATAATGTGTTTTTATTTTGAGGTTTTGAGTCGGCGTTGACAGAATTAAGTAATATGATAGTTTGGTCCTCGTATTTTTATCTTATACACCATGAAAACTCCTAGACTTGAGCGGCAAATTTTTTCTGCTATGGAAGTGGCGAAAGCTGAACTTATTGCAGGTTTTGAGAAGCAATTGGGATCTTTGACTGAGGCGGAAAATCAATATATCGCGGCTACAATTAATTATTATGGGATTGGAGCAGACAAAGTAAGCCTTTTTGGAAAAGCTGTGTTGGCTGGAGAGGATTGCGAAACAGTTTTTCCTGGATATCGTGAAATGGTCCAGATGTTTCTGGCTCTGGCAAATAGTCGCTCATATGCAGAGGAGGATCTTGGCCAAACTTTGAAGTCAATGATTGCGCGAACGGTTAATGGAACTGAAATCATGGGGATTCCGGCTATTACGGATGAGGAGATTGGTGTTGAAGCTGTTGATTCGACAGTCGTGATGGAATTGGCCGCCTTAACAGATGAAGAGGTAAATAGGACAATGGAAATGAAGCCGATTTTTGTTAAAGAGGACGAGTAGATTAGTCTTTTACAAAAACATCCTGGAGCTCGAACAGTTTTTCATCGAGTTCGGGGTGTTTTTCAAGAAAAGGATCTTCATTGATAATTTTTTGTGCCGCTTCCCTGGCAAGGCTGATGGTTTTTGAATCGGTGAGGGATGCCATTTTTAGATCAGGGATTCCGCTTTGTTTTACGCCAAAAATTTCTCCCGGTCCACGAAGCTGAAGATCTATTTCTGAAAGTTTGAATCCGCTGGCATGGCTGACCATGGCGCCAAGGCGGGTTTTTGAGTCCTGGCTGTAGTTTTTTGGAAAGAGAAAGCAGTATGATTGGTGTTCCCCTCGTCCAACACGGCCGCGGAACTGATGAAGTTGTGAAAGTCCAAAGCGGTCTGCTCCTTCGATAATCATAATTGAAGCATTTGGCACATCGATCCCGACTTCAATAACAGAAGTGGAGACAAGAACGTTAATTTCGTTGGCTTTAAATGCTTTCATTATAGTTTCTTTCTCTTCGGATTTCATTTTCCCATGAAGGAGTCCCACCTTGAGATGAGGGAAAATGTTTTCACTCAGGTTTTGATACTCCTGGATGGCGGATTTTACTTCCAGGGTGTCTGATTCGTCGATGAGAGGGCAGATGATAAATGCCTGGCGGCCTTTCATGACCTGGTTTTCGATCCATCTATACGCATCGATCCTCTTTTTCTCCGGGACAATTCTGGTGATGATCTCCTGACGTCCTTTTGGCATTTCATCAATGATGGAGAGATCCTGGTCGCCATAGAGGGTCATGGCGAGGGTGCGTGGAATGGGCGTGGCTGAGAGGCTTAAAAGGTGTGGATGGCTCGCTTGCTTGAGGATATTTCTTTGTTTTACCCCAAATCGATGTTGTTCGTCGATAACAGCAAGGCCAAGGTTATGGAATCCAACTCCTTCCTGAATGAGAGCGTGGGTTCCAACGACCAAATCAACAGTGCCGGTTTTGAGTTGGTTGATGAGCTCTTTCTTTTGTTTGTCTGTGGTACTGCCGGAGATGTACTGGATATTCATGCCGATTGGCTGGAGCAGTTTGAAGAGTGTGTTGTAGTGCTGCTTGGCCAATATTTCTGTTGGGGCCATGAGGGCTGTCTGGTAGCCGACTTTGTAAGTGTTGAGGATTGCAGCTGCTGCGACGACGGTTTTCCCGGATCCGACATCTCCCTGAAGAAGTCGTGACATTGGATATGGTTTTTCCATGTCTGTTATGATTTCTTCAAGACATCGTTGTTGAGCATTGGTGAGCTCGAAGGGGAGATTGGCGATGAAGAGGTCGAGATCTTTGTGCTTTGGAACTGGTTTGGATTCATGCTCTTTTACGTTTTGCCAGAGCCATTTTTTTTGGAGAGCTTTGAGTTGGAGGAGGAATAGTTCATCAAAGCTAAGGCGGAACTTGGCGCGAGTCAGCTTTTCTTCGTCACTGGGGAAATGAGCCTCCTTCACGGCGGTTGAATAGGATATGAGATTGTATTCGTCTTTGATGCTTTGCGGCATGTAGTCCTTTAACTGAAAAGCCCATGCCTCAATAATCGGCTTTAGCTTCTCACGAATCCATTTTGAATGAATGCCTTCGGTTTGATGGTAGACGGGCACTATTCGGCCGGTATGCATCTGTTCCTCTTTTATTTCTTCATAACTTGGATTCTGAAGAGTGGTTTTGCCATAGCTGTATTTGGCCTTCCCGGAAAGGATGACTTTCATGCCATTGTGAAGAACCCGTTGAAGATATGGCTGACTAAACCAGATGACATCAAGGCTGCCAGTTTCATCAGTAATAGTGGCTTTTGTCAGGGCTTTTCCTGCACGGCTTCGTTGATGAAAGACTTTGGAAAGTTTGCCTTTCACGTTATTGATTTCGTCGGTGCGGATTTCGGCAATGGGGGTGTATTGCCTTTTGTCATCGTAAGCTCGCGGGAAGAAAAGGAGGAAATCTTGAACTGTTTTTATTCCCAGGTCTTCAAGTTTCTTGAGGTGTGACTTGGTTGTTCTGAGTTCGAGGGATAAAGGTCTGTGAAGTGTCATGTTTCAGAATATTGTGAAGTCGATGGTCAATGTTTCGGAAAATTCCCTGTACACCGATGATAGTACCATTCTTGTCAGTAATGGTGACGGCATTTGTCTCAAAATATTTGGTTTCTCCGTTTTTGGTGCGAATAAATGGGTGAAAATTTTCTATGTGTCCAGATGTCTGGAGCTGGTTTATAAAGGTCTGGCGGTCTTCTGGATTAACGTAAATGTTTTTGAGATTTGATCCAATAAGCTCTTCTGGTTCGTAGCCGAGGAGATTTGCCCCTGCTTTGTTGATTTCGGTGCAGATCCCTTCCTGATTGGCAAAGTACACGCCATCATTGATAGTTTCAAAAAGTTTTTTGTATCGTTCTTCGCTTTGGTGGATTTCCTGCTCAAGGAGTTCATTTATTTCCGTTACATCCTGAACTTTTTGTTTTGCTTCGGATCCTTCTTTGGCGATTTGTGAAATTGTGGTTGCGATGTGCTTGAAGAGGTTTGCGCAGGCTTCAAGTTTTTCTTCGGTAACGATCGGGAGGGCCCAATACATATCCAGGAAAGTGTCGATATCGATATTAAGTTTAAGGGATTCTTCTACACAAAGGTTTTTGCTTGGATTCCCATATCGGGTTAATCCGCCAACGGCAAATCCGGAAATCATCCCCTCAAAATAGATGGGGACGACGAACGCGAAGCAGTCCAGATAGGCGTTTATAATTTGAACCTGTCCGGTTTTTGCGCATTTTTCGAAGGCTTTTTGGCAAATGGCCCGATAATTTTGGGCAATGTTTTTGTGGGTACTGGCTTTTTGCCAGAGTTTGCTGGGGTTGCTTATTCTTGTGACCTGGTTGCCTTTTTCATTATAAATTACGCAAGACATCCCAGTTGCAACTGAGAAATTATCTTGTATCTTTTCGAGTGTTCGAGCTGATACAAGGTCTGTAAGGTTTCTTTGTCTGCCCATGCTAGGTTTCTTTAACGACTTTGAGAAACTTTCTTTTACCTACTTGTATGAGTTTTTCTTTTTCGAGTGAGAGAGTCAGATCTTGTGATTCGACTTTTTCGTTGTCGACTCTCACTCCTCCCCCGTCTATAAGTCTGCGGGCTTCACTTTTGGAGCTCGTTAAACCTGTTCGGGAAAGTAATTCTACAATGTTTAAGCTTTCTTCGGCAAGTCGTTTTGTCTCGATGTCGGTCGGGAGCTCTTTTTTGCTAAAGACCTGAATAAACTCCTGTTCGGCAGATTTTGCGTCTTTCTCGTCGTGATAAATAGTGACAATTTCACGGGCAAGTCGCATTTTTGCGTCACGCGGATTTTCACCTTTTTCCAGTGAGTCGCTGATTTTTTTAATTTCATCTACAGGAACAGATGTTGCCAGTTCAAAGTAGCGGGTGATGAGCTTGTCGGGAATGGACATTATCTTCCCATACATCTCTTTTGGTTCTTCGTTCACTCCAATGTAGTTATTGGTGGATTTTCCCATTTTAATGTTTCCATCGGTCCCTTCCAGAATTGGAACGGTGACAATGTCTTGTGGTGTCTGCCCGTACGCTTTTTGGAGTGTTCGTCCGGCAAGAAGATTGAAGGTCTGATCCGTCCCTCCTAACTCAACATCGGCTTTCAACGCCACTGAATCGTATCCCTGCATGAGTGGGTACATGAATTCGTGAACGGATATTGGTTGGTTTTTCTTTACTCGCTCCTGGAACATATCTCGTTCCATCATTTGAGCAACGGTAAACTGGGCTGCCAGTTTTGTGACATCGGCGAAGGTGAGTTTTCCCAGCCAGTCCGCATTCCAGACAACCTCTATATTGTTGATGTCGAGTACCTTTTTAACCTGATCCAGGTAGTGTTTGGCGTTAGCTTCCAGTTCTTCCTGGGTTTTTACCGTTCGGGTTTCGCTTTTTCCTGTTGGGTCGCCAATTTGTCCGGTGAAATTTCCAAAAAGAAGATAGATATTGTGTCCAAGTTTTTGGAACTCCTGGAGTTTTCGTATAACAACCATGTGTCCGATGTGGAGATCGGCTCCGGAAGGGTCAATTCCAAGCTTAATGTTGAGTTTTTTTCCGGAAAGGAGTTTCTTTTCAAGATCTTTTTTTACGAGAACTTCGACGGTTCCACGCGAGAGAAGATTGTTGATCTGATTCAGGTCAGGTTTTTCCATTGTTTTGAAATTTAGTATCGCATGTCAGCATAGCGTGAAAGTTGCTTTCTGTCATCCTTTCAGCCTAAATGTTGCTTTTTAAAAAAATATGGTATAGCTTATTTTCTATCCTTAATTTAAAAGTTATGTCAGTTGAATATTCTGAAGATTTATTGAATGAAAGCCATGATTCGCTGAACATTGATCTTGCCTCTGATGAGGTTGAATCTCTCGTCACCGGGCTTGATGATCTACGTTCACGTGTTGACTGTATTGAAGGGGCTGAGGGGTTTATAGGGATATCGATTATTGATGGAGTATGTCTGAATATTGACAAGAGAGGTTTAGAACTCCGATGTGATGTTGATCTGGGCAACTCCAATGCTATGGCTATTGGTTCTATTGATAGTCCAGAAATGGAGTCTGTTATTGAATCATTAACTTTTATCCTCGGTTTAACACCCTCTCTTGTTGGGCTTGGATATGAACGTAAATCTTGGGGCGTGGATGAAACTGCATATACTGTTCAGTTTGTAAAAAAGATCGACATATCTGATGTAGAGCAGATATACGCAGAAGTAGAGACAATGATAGATTATTTTGCGGATAGTAACAGAACAACGTAGAATGGTCTGGCTATGAAGCCTTCTATAGAATCTTTTATTGCTCAGGAAGCTGACCTCTCTCTTCGACTGGATAAAGTTTTAACCCAACGTTATCCAGAAAAGAGCCGTCAGTATTTTCAGAAACTCTTTGAAGATGGTTGTGTTTTAGTGAATGATGATGTTGTGAAAGCCAGTGTGAAGCTTAAAGCTGGAGATGTGGTGCAGATTCGGTTTCCGGAAGTAAAGGAACTGGACCTTGAGCCTGTTGACATGAATTTGGATATTGTTTTTGAGGATGAAGATATTATTGTTGTGAACAAGCCGCCTGGATTGGTGGTGCATCCCGGGGAAGGTGGAACGCACCAGAATGACAGTTTGGTGAATGGTCTTTTGTATCACTGTAAAGGGAGCTTGAGCGGGATTAATGGTGTTTTGCGACCAGGGATTGTTCATCGTCTGGATAAGAACACTTCCGGGCTTATGGTGGTGGCGAAGAATGATGCTGCTCATCGGGGTCTGGCAGAGCAATTTCATGATAAAAAAGTGGAGAAAGTGTATTTTGCTTTATTGGTCGGTATATTGGAGCCAAAAGAGGGTTCGATCGATGCGCCGATTGGGCGAGATCCGAGTCATCGAAAGAGGATGGCTGTAGTGGATGAGCATCAGGGGCGGACAGCGCTTACGCATTATCAGGTTGTGGAGTATGTTGGAGATTTTACCTACGTCAAAGTTCAGTTGGTAACTGGGCGGACGCATCAGATTCGTGTTCATTTTGCATCGATTGGATTTCCGCTTTGTGGGGATGAGCTTTATGGTAAAACAAAAGTAAACCGTAAGTTTGCCGAATTTGGCTTGAAGCGACAGTTTCTTCACGCGGGTTATTTGTCTTTTATCCATCCACGGACACAAAAAAAAGTGGAGTTTGAGGCTCCACTTCCTTCAGATTTATCTTTGGCTCTTGAAAGGCTTAAGAATGACTAGCCTTTGATGCTGGTGATCTCGAGTCGAGTGTACTCTTGTCGATGTCCCTGGGCTTTTTGGTAACGGGTTTTTGGTTTGAATTTGAATACCCGGATCTTTTCTCCCTTGAAATGTTCTACTACTTTTGCCTCAACGCTTGCCCCTTCTACAAAGGGTTGTCCGATTTTGGCATCTTTGTCTGAAGAGGCCAAAAGTACAACATGGTCAAATTTTACTGTTTCCCCTGGCTCTGTAGCGAGTTTATGCACTGCTATCTGCTCATTTTGAGCAACTTTGTACTGATTTCCGTCGATATCTACTACTGCAAACATATTTGTGGGTTATTAAGCCAAGGTAATGTATGGTTTTTTTGGCAAAAAATCAAGCTTATTTCGCATTATAACTGTTCATGGCTGAATCAATGCCATCATCAACAATCAATTCAATTGATTTCACAGTTTTTCCTAGTGCGTCAGTGAGTAAATCCTCTTCTTCCTGAAGAAAGGGCGAGAGGACAAATGAGCTGGTTTCTTGTTGTTTTGGGGCTGTTTCTCCCCTGCTTTCTATTCCTATGCGGATGCGGGGGAAATCTGATCCAATGTACTGGACGATCGACTTCATGCCGTTGTGGGTTCCGGAACTGCCAGATTTTCGGATGCGGATTTGTCCAAGAGGAAGATCGAGGTCGTCATAAACGATAACAATATCTTCTGCTTCAACTTTATAAAATTGGCTGATGCTCTGAACGGCTTCACCTGAAAGGTTCATGAATGTGGTTGGCTTCACCAGAATCAGTTTTTTTCCATGAAAATCGGCTGATGAGATATCGGCGTTGAATTTTTTTTCGGGCTTAAAATCGTCTGCGTTGAGTTTTTGGGCCAACATGTCTAGGGCCATGAATCCCACATTGTGGCGGGTTTTCTGGTACTGATCTCCGGGATTTCCGAGTCCAACGATAATAAGCATAGAGTTTTGTTATGACCTCATTATAAAGGTTTTTCCGGCAATGCGAATGCGATCTCCGGGTTGGGCTCCAAGTTTTTGAAGATTCTTCTTAATTCCCATTTTACGAAGGAAATGGTAAACGCGTTCCAGACCTTCTTCGTTGGTTTCGTCCGTCATTTTAACAACTTGTTCAATGCGGAAGCCGGTAACATCGAAAATTTTACGGGTTTTCTGGGTTTCTGCTTCAACCTTGGTTCGTACAAAGCGAACTTCAAATTTTTTATTTTTAAGATGAGGCCGGAAAACTTTTTCCTGATCTGAAACCTGTACTTTTGTTTCTTTACGGGCTTTTTCTTTCTTTGCGCGAAGTTCCTGTACGGCTTTATAAAGGACAAAAACAAGCTCTTTTATCCCCTCTCCTGTAGCTGAAGAGATAATATGAATTTGTTTCTTTTTGAGTGATGGATATTTTTTACAGAGTTCGTCCTGGAAGGCTTTGATCTCGTCTTCAGGAAGCGTGTCTGCTTTGCTGATGACGATGATCTGATCCTTTTTTGCCAATCGTGGATCGTGGGCTTTGAGCTCATTATTAATGATTTTGTAGTCGGATGGATTTTGGCGGGTTGGGTCAATGAGGTGAACAAGAATTTCTGTTCGGGAAACGTGACGGAGGAAAGCATGGCCAAGGCCTTTTCCTTTATGTGCGCCTTCAATTAATCCTGGAATATCGGCTACAACAAAGGAGTCGTTGAGCTGGCGATCATAGGTTCTCATATCCACGACGCCAAGGTTTGGAATGAGCGTAGTGAAAGGATAGTCGGCGATTTTTGGTTTGGCGTTGGAAATGCGGGAAATAAGGGTGGATTTCCCGGCTGATGGGAACCCAATAATTCCAATGTCGGCCACGAGCTGAAGTTCCATAGTCACAAGGATGGTCTCCCCTTCTTCTCCGGATTCTGCGAATTTTGGAGCCTGATGAACACTGGATTTGAAGTTTACGTTTCCAAGACCGCCTTTTCCGCCTTTTGCGACGATGTATTTTTGCCCATGTTCGTTCAGGTCGGCAAGTTTTTCTCCTTTTTCATTGAAGATGATGGTGCCGGCCGGTACTTCAAGAAGGAGTGTTTCGCCGGATCTCCCTGTCTTTTGTTGTTTTGATCCGTTTCCTCCGTCTTCTGCCCGGAAATGTTTACGGGTATTATAGGCCGAAAGCGTGTTAATGTTGTCGTTGGCGATGAGAACGATGTCCCCGCCACTTCCTCCATCTCCCCCATCGGGTCCTCCGCGGGGAACGTGTTTTTCCCGCCGGAAGCTTACGGAACCGTCTCCGCCGTTACCGCCGGAAAAGGTTACACTGGTTTTATCGCAAAAATTTGACATCGGTTCTGATTAGATTCCTGGTTATAATACACTTTCTTTTAAAAGATGCTACAAATTTTGGCTTTTTTATAATTGAGTGATTGACTTTAATGTCTGCGATTCTTAGTATGGTGCTTGTCTGTTTTTTGGGCGAGTGGCGGAATTGGCAGACGCGTACGACTCAAAATCGTATTCCAGCAATGGAGTGAGGGTTCGATTCCCTCCTCGCCCACCAGAAAACAAATAGCCTTGCCAGCATCAAGTGTGAGCTGGTTTTTGGGCTTGTTTTCATGTATAATGAAAAGAAGTTTAGAATTTAATTTTGCGATATGGCAGAGAATCAAAATCCTCCACAATCAAATGGGAGTGGAAATAAAGCAAAAAGGCTCGACGTTGAAAAAGAGCTAAAGACTGGTGATTTTCGTGTAGCGATTTTTGGATCGGCACGGATTAAGCCGGGGGATGAGGTTTATGAACAGATTTTTGATCTTGCCCGGGCTATTGGTGTCCGCGGATATGATGTTGTTACCGGAGGTGGACCTGGTCTTATGGAGGCCGGGAATAAAGGGCATGCTGCTGGTGATGCAGCTGGACGCGCGGAATCAATTGGGTTGAATATTGAGCTGCCCTTTGAGCAAACTTCAAATCCTTATGTTGAATTTGAACAGGATTTTGAAAATTTTTCTGAACGGCTTGATACCTTTATGAAACTTTCAAACGTTTTTGTTATCACTCCGGGCGGAGTTGGGACTATGCTGGAATTCTTTTTCACATGGCAACTTTTGCAGGTAAAGAAGATGAGTTATAAGCCGATTATTCTGGTTGGCGAAATGTGGGAAAAACTTATCCACTGGGTTATTGATTATGCTTTAAAGGATGGGCTGATTAGTTCGAGCGATTTTGATTATGTTTATATTGTTCGGAATAATGATGAGGCTCTGTCTCTGATTGACCATTTTCACGCGCAATGTGGGGATGGAGGCGAATGTCATCCAATCAATAAAGATGAACTTGAGCTTCGGAAAAAGATTGTTCCAAAGTTTGATGGAAAAGATGGCAAAGAGGTGGAGGAGTCTGAATAGTGTGAGGTTTACTTATTCAGTGCTTCTTTAATTTTAATGGCATTTTTTTTGCCGACGATCTGTTCCAGTTCGTACATGGTGGCATTTTTGATGCTTTCTGGAGAGCCGAAGTGTTTAAGGAGCTTCATTTTTGTCGCTTCTCCTATGCCATAGACTGAATCAAGGATTGAGCTTTTGGTGGCTTTCATCTGGAGACCCTGGTGGAATGTGATGGCAAAACGGTGTGATTCGTCACGAATGTGTTGAATCATGCGGAGGGTGGGGTCCTCTTTTGGGATGATGATTGGTAAGGATTTTCCAGGCAGATAAATCTCTTCGTTTTTCTTGGCGATGGAGATAATTGGTAAATCCATTTGGTATTTTTTGAGGGCTTTCATGGCTGCTCCAAGCTGTCCTTTTCCTCCATCGATGATAATGAGGTCGGGCTTTTTTTTGAATGAAGTGTCTATTAAGTGTTTTGTCGCGTCGTAAACGAGGACGGGGTTTGATGTTTTAGGGAAGTCGTCAGGTACTTTGCGAACGGCGATATAACCTGCCTCTTCAAAAAGTTTTAATTGATCTGAGGCGCATGCAATATAGAGCCGCTTGGTTTTGAGCTTTTGGGTTATTTTTTTTGAGAGGAGTCTTAGATCCAAAGTCTCTTTGTGTTCGAGTTTTTGAATAAGGAATTTTTTCTTATCTGTTTCGAGGATATGGACTACTCCAATTGGCTCTTTTTCTTTTTTAATTGTGAAATAGTGAATGTTGTCCTGGATTTCGATATCTTTGAGCTCTTTTTTTGTGGATTTTAATAGGCGGATTTGATTGGATTCGATGGATGGTTTGAGGTGTCGAAGTCTACGGGAGAGGGTTTCTTCCATTGAGGCGAAATCGTCTGGTTTTCCAGGTGTTTCCTGATGAAGTTTGAATTTGCGATAGTCGGGTTTGAATGGGAATCCGTTTTGGAAAACGACCATGGATGAAACTGTTTGGGTTCCGGAAAAGTGTGATACGTCAAAGCATTCCAGGCGTTTTGGTGGAGATTCAAGTTTGAGGATCTCTGCCAATTTTTGGAGTGCTTTTTCACGATCAGATTTTTGATGTCCCTGCCATTTTACTTTGGAGAGTTTGGAAAAACTGAGCGCGTTTTTGTGACTCAGTTCCAGGAGTTTATTTTTGCGTCCGCGTTGCGGTACAAGGATTTTGACTTTATGGCCGCGCATTTCTGTCAGCCAGGATTCCATTTCTGATTGATCCTGAATCTCTTCGGGAATAAGAACCTCCTGGGGAAGATCGGTGGCTTTTTCGTAGTATTGTTGAAGGAAGTCGCTCAGGGCTTCTGGGTCGTGATTTTGGTCAGGATTGTCACCGTGGGCTTTGAGCTCAAAGTTTTCCTGGTTAATGAGCTTTCCACTGCGGATCTGAAAAAGGTTGTAGAAGATTTTTTCATCGGCGATGACATAATTGATAACATCCAGATCTTTATGGTCTGGCGTGGAGATGCGTTGATCTTCCATGATATCTTTAATAGCCTGAAGTTTGTCCCGAATAGCAGCGGCAAGTTCGAATTTGCGGTCGGCCGCGGCACGATCCATGTCTGCTTTCAATTTTTCAATCACATCTTCATGTTTTCCTTCCAGGAATCGGATTACCTGGTCGATGATGGCCCGGTACTCATCTTTGTCGACTGTTCCAATACAAGGGCCGATACATCTTTTAATATGGTAGTCGATGCATGGGAATTTGATGTTGGCATGAGTGACTTTCACTTTGTGGCGTCGCTTTGGATCGGCGCTGTCTGAGCGTGGAGCGATATAATCGATGGCAAGGCTACAGTGGCGATATGGGAAAATTCTTTTGAGGACTTTGAGGGTTCGCTCGACTTTGTATTTGGCGGTTTTTGGTCCAAAGTAGCGTGCTTTGTCTTTTTCGACTTTGCGGGTGATGAGGATTCGGGGAAAATCTTCCTGCACGGTGATTTTAATGTAGACGTAGTTTTTGTCGTCCTTCATGAGGACGTTGTATTTAGGGTGAAGCTCTTTGATGAGGTTGGTTTCGAGCATGATAGCTTCCAGATCGGATCCAACAGTGATGTATTCAATATCGGCAATCTGTTCCACCATCTTTTTTGTTTTGGAGGTCTGATCTCTTGAAGATTGGAAATAGCTGGAAACTCGATTTTTTAGATTTTTTGCTTTGCCGACGTAGATGATTTTGTTGGAATCATCTTTGAATTTGTAGACGCCTGGCTCCTTGGGAAGGTTTAACAGGATGTGCTGGATATATTTTTGACGTTTGTACTCTTTCATGGTGCGTTTATAGTACTGAAGAAAATGGTTTTTCTCAACTGAAGGGAAGGGCTATGATGCGAACATGAATATGAAGTTCCCTCCAACCCGTTTGCGCGAATCAATCTATGCTACCGTCTGCTTTTTTGATGTTTTTGATAAACCGGTTCATAGAAGGGATTTTTATCGGTATATGTTTGGGGCAGAAGTGTTTCAGGATGAAGTGGATGATTTTTTGATGAAAGAAAAGCGATTGGGGCGGCGTGGGGAGTATTATTTTTTACCAAGGCGGGAAGAAACTGTGGCGGTTTGTGAGTCCCGGGCGCCGATAAATGACTTGTATTGGAAGAAAGTTTTTCGTTTTATTCCCAAGTTGCACATGGTTCCTTTTATTCAAGCTGTTGCGGTATGTAACTCTTTGGCTTTTGAAAACTGTAGTTCCGAGAGTGATATTGATCTTTTTATCATTACCAAGAAGAATAGGATTTTTATTGCCCGGGTTTTATCGGGGATTTTACTCCATATTCTTGGGGTTCGCAGATATGGACAAAAGGTGGCGGGGCGTTTTTGTCTGAGTTTTTATGTGGCTGAAGATGGGATGGATCTTTCTTCCATGATGCAGGAAGATGAGGTGTATTTGTATTACTGGATGCGGTCTTTGGAGTTTGTGTATCGGAGGGATGATAAGATTTTTGGCCGATTTTATAAAAAAAATCCGTGGTTTTTAAAAGAGGTTCCGGGTGGAATGGGGGCAATGCACGCTACGGAACGCTCATGGTTTTCAAGAATGGTTTGTGGTTTTTGGGAGTTTATTTTGGGTGGTCGACTGGGTGATTTTTGGGAATCTTTGTTGGAGAAAAAGCATTTGAAACGATTTGATAGACGGAAGAAAGAGCTTGGGCCAAGTTCAAATGTTGTGGTCACTAAAAAAATGCTCAAATTTCATAATATTGATCGCCGGAACGATTTTAACCGGGCGTTCTTTGAGTGGTATGGTCGGGTGTTATGATCTTTTTTTCCTGACTCGACGTTTTTTGCGGGCTTTTTCTTTGAAGTAAAGCCGGATGGATGTTCCGGTAAAGCCATACTCTTTGCGGAGTTCGTTTTCCAGGTAGCGGCGATATGAAAAATGAATAACGGATGGATCGTTCACATAGTAGACGAAACAAGGTGGGTTTACGGCGTCTTGTTGCATGGAATAAAAGACCGGAAGTTTGTTTCTATGTGCTGGTGGCAGGTGTTTATACGTGATTTTTTTCATGAAGAGGTTGAGCTCCAGGCTGTCGACACGTTTGAATCGTTCTTCATAAATCTCTTTGGCCAGTTCTAATGTTTTTTCAATGTTTTTGCGGTGAAGTGCGGAAATGAAAATAATCGGAGCCCAAGGAAGGAATCCAAATCTTTTGCGGAGTGTCATGATGGTGCGAGCTTTGTCCTCTTCTTTTTCTTCCATCAGATCGATTTTGTTTACAATCAAAACGATCCCCTTCCCTGCTTCCTGCGCGTATGATGAAATGTGCTGATCCTGATTGCGGATCCCCTCTTCATAATCCAAAATGAGACAAACGATGTCTGATCGTTCAATGGCGTCGAGTGAACGGAAAGAGCTGAGTTTTTCGATCCCTCTTTCGATTTTTCCGCGTCGGCGAAGGCCAGCAGTGTCGATGAGGTTGAATTTTTGATCGTTCCAGGTGATTTCCGTGTCGATTGCATCGCGGGTGGTACCGGGAATGTCGGAGACGATAACTTTTTCTTTCCCAAGAAGAGCGTTTACCAATGAGGATTTTCCAACATTTGGTTTTCCAAGAAAGCAAACGTTAATAGTGTCCTGTTGTTTTTCCTGATCTGCTTTGTTTATGGGGGTCCATCCCTGCTCTTTTAGAATCTTTTCGGCTGTGTCTATAAGCTCTTCAACATTAATATTATGGTAGGCGGACATGGTGATTGGTTCACCAAATCCAAGTTTCATGGTCTCGGGGATATTGTGAGTTGACTCTTTATGGTCGATTTTATTGGCAACAAAAATGATTTTTTTCTTGGCTTTTCGTAAGATCTGCGCGGCTTTTTGATCTTCAATAGTGAGGCCGTCTTTGACATCGACCAAAAAGAAAATGAGATCGGCTTCTTTAATGGCAACGTTTACCTGGGTTTGGACATCGGCTTCAATGTTGAGTTTTTTCCCATATTCCAAACCTCCGGTGTCAACAAGAACAACGGTAATATCGTTTAATTCAGCACGATAGTAGATTCGGTCACGTGTTGTCCCGGCTACGGGCGATGTGATGGCATATCGCTTGCGAATAAGTCGATTAAAGAGGCTCGACTTTCCAACATTCGGCCGTCCAACTATCGCGACTATCGGGAGTCCATCTTTTTTTTGAGCTTTGTCATTCATTTTGAACTTTAGAACAGGTTTGAACTTTACAGCAGGGGCTATACTACTCTGCTATGGCGAAGAACACAATTCTGTTATAATGCAGTTAATATTTGTATTGCATATGAAACGATCGTTTTTTGTTGTGGGGTTGGTGGTGATGCTGACTGTTGGTGTAGCGCCTGCACATGCGCAGTTTACGCTATTGCCACGGGCGCCGGAAGGTGTGGATTGCCGTCAACTTCTTGATCAGTATGAGGTTGATGGAGAAATCCCAAGTCGAAAAGATGTTGTGACTCAACAAAATCAGGGAACAATTAATAGTTATAAAGATCTGGAGGCGGATCCGGCACTTTTTGCTGATTGTATTTCGGATAATCCCGTTAATCCCGATGCCTGCGCGGAAAAAGAGAAGGCAAAACAGGACGCGGCGGAGGCGCAGAGTGAGATTGATAAAGCGGGCGAAGGTGATGATCAGGCAGCTCTTCTTGGTTGCGCGATTAAGACCGGGCGAATTTCTCTGCAAATGATCCCTTATTTCATTACCTACCTGGCAAACTTTCTTTTGGCTATGTCGGGGATTGTTTCGGTTTTGTTTATTGTTATAGGCGGATATTTCTATATTTATGGTGGATTGGTGGATCAGAAAGAGCGTGGAAAGAAATATCTTGTGAACGCGTTGGTGGGTCTTTCACTTGCGATTGTTTCGTGGTCGCTTGTGACCTTTATTATTAATGCTATAACCAGCTAAATGTATGGCTCGAAAGAAAAAAAGTGCGGTTGGAATGTGGTGGGAGGATGTGCAGAAACGCGTGAAGAAGCTGAATAAAAAGAAGGCAATTTCATTTTTGAAAGCAGAGGTTCCACATTTGCATCAGCAGGAAAAAAAGCAGACCATAGAGGTAGAGTTTAATCAGTCAAGTGTTGCGAAGGCTACAGCTGTAGCGGCTCTGACAATTCTCTTTTTCATCTTCCTTTATTATATTGGAGGAATTCTGCTCCTGTTTTTTATTGCTTTTCTTTTTGCGGCGGCGCTGGATCCCTTGGTTGATTTTCTGGAAGCTCATAAAATCCCCCGGTTTTTAGGGATGCTCCTGGTTTATCTGGTTCTTTTCTTTTTTGTTGGTCTTTTTGTTTCAAAAGTGGCGGGATTGGTGGCGGATCAGGTTGTTGCCATCGCTCAGAATATTAATGGAGCTGTGATTAACGATAATGTGAATCTTGAAGGTATTCCTTTTGGGAAGCAGCTTGAACCTTATATGCGTGAGTTTGTTGATGCTGTTGACATTCAATCGGCGGCAGTTCAGGTTCAGAATGTTTTCAGCTTTTTGTCAGATCAGGTTGTGTCGATCTCCATTGGACTCTTCAATACTCTTATTGTTTTGATTTTGGCTTTCTTTATGGTGGTGGAAGAGCGGTTTATTGATGATTTTTTTCTTACGATTTTCCCAAGTCGATATGGATCTTATGTTTCAACGCGAATGGCTGCTGTGAAAGATAATGTTGGTTTATGGTTGCGCGGACAGTTTCTGGTTTCGGTGATCGCGACAATTTTAAGTTATATTGGTTTGGCGTTAATGGGAGTGAATTATGCGCTTACCCTGGCGCTTATCTCTGGTGTTGGTATGACAATTCCGGTTGTTGGTCGATTCTTTGCATGGGTTCCAACGGTTTTAATTGTCGCGAGTCAGTCTCCGGAACTGGCTTTTTGGATGAGTGTTTACTATCTGATCATCCAGCAATTTGAAAACAACCTTATTGTTCCATATGTAATGAATAGGGCTGTTGGACTTAATCCGATTGTAATTATTTTTGCGCTTATGGTTGGAGGGCAATTTTTGCCTGTGCTTGGATGGGTCTTGGCTATTCCGGTGGCAACTACTATTGCGATTTTTGTGAAAGATTTTACTCGGAAAGGGAAAGAAGCTTAGCTGTTTGCTTGGCGCACTTTTCCCATGAAAACTTTTGGATTTGATGATCCATCTTTTCCTGTAGATTTTTTTTGACTGCAGGTTGAAGGATTTGCCTCATGGCTTCAGCTATTTCTTCGGGCTTGTTTGGGTCGATTAGGATTGCGACATCCCCTACTACCTCAGGCATTGAACTTGTATTTGAAGTGATGGTTGGAGTTCTGGTTTTCATGGCTTCCAGGAGTGGCAGTCCGAATCCTTCAAAGAGTGATGGGTAAATGAATGCCTGTGCATTAGCGTAAAGGGCTGGTTTATCGATTTCATCAACAAAACCTATAAATTGAATGTTCTTTTTTTGGCTTTGAGGAACAGCTGCAAAAATTTTGGGATTTGTTTTTCCGGCCAGGACAAGTTTTATGTCATGATGATCCTCTTTTTGGGTGAATATTGAAAAGGCTTTGAGGAGGTTTTGAATATTTTTGCGTGGTTCAATAGTGGCGAGGAAGAGGAAATATTTGGGTGGAAGATTGTATTTTGAAGTGATGTTTTGTTCTGTTTTAACGACAAATTGATCACTAATCCCTTCGTATATAGTAGTGATTTTTTGAGGATCAAGACTATATGTTTTGATGAGATCCTGTTTTGTGAAATTTGAAACAACAATAATATGGTCACTTTTTTGTAACTCCTTTTTGGGGTTGAGGAGTTTGTACCAGAGGCGTGTGCGGAGTGAAAAGTACTGTGGAAAGTGGTGGTAGGAGAGATCGTGAACCACCATGATTTTTTTGCAGTTTCTACTGAGTGGAGTGAGGCGAAGATCCGGGCAGAAAAAGGTGTCTACTTTAAGCCCTGTTTTTTTTCTTATGGTTTTGTCGATTTTTGGCCACTGAAACCAGGATAAAGAAAGGTTTAGGAGTTTGTTGGGAAGTCTTGTGTGGACAATTTTGACATTAGGCTGATTGAAAAGTTGATAGAGATGATTCTGCTTTTTTGCGGCATTGCAATAAAGGATGAAAGTGGTTTTAGGGTACAGCTGAAAAAGCTGCAAAAGCAGCTCCTTGGTGTAGATTTCAACTCCGCTCATGTTGTTACCAATAAGCGGACGAACATCAATGCCAATAACCATTTAGTATTCTGTTACGAGTACATATTCTGGTGGCAAAAGTGGCTTAAGGTTTTTGAGATCCTGAATTTTGGATTTTCCAAGTCGGGCGATTACGATGACCTCTTTTTTCTCTTTGAGGATTTCCCGGGTATCAAGCGGGAAAGCCAGTGTATTTTTAGCGGCTTTTTTCGGTTTGGTTGAGATATAGATGATTGTAGGATTTTTGTACCGAAGTTCACCTACAAGTTTAGTGGTCGCCTCTTTTTGAAGGGTCTGTTCAACCTGTTTTGGGAAGCTGACAAATCCAAAAAGGAATTCGTAGATATATGTGAGGATTATTGCCGCTACTATTCCCAATATTAGACCCATTAAAATAAAAATCATTGTGCGGTCGGGAATGGTGTCGACGTAGGTGCTTGAAAGTGCGATGGTGAAGGATTTTCCTGTGTTAGCATTGTAATTTTGAATCTCTTTATCCAAAGCTGCGATGGTTTCTTCCCCTATTTTTTGAGCAGACTGTTCGTCTTTTGCCACAAAGGTAAGGACAAGATTTTGCTTTTCCTGTTTTCGGGCAGAAATGCTTACCTTGTTTTGATCCAAATTTGCCGCAATTTTTGTGAGAAAATCGGGATTTCTAAACCATCCCTGAACTGATTCTGTGAATTGATCGGCTGCCTGAAAATCGTCGAAGCTTGTACTATCTGTGGCGTTTTTTGTTCCAATGCTCAGGAAGATGGTCCCGGCATGTGTAGCTGTGCTTCTGCTAACTACCGCCTGCGTAAAGGCTGCTGTTACAACAAGAGTTACAAACAGTATTGAGAGCCAGTTTCGTTGGTAGAGTTTAAGGTGTGATTGTATTACAGTCATAGGAGTTTTTAATTCGTGAAATGAGTGTAGGTTAGGTCATCTGTTTTTGCCAGTCTTTCCATTTTTTCTCAATGAACTTTGTGATCTCTTTTTGAAACTGTTCTTCACTAAATGTTTTTGCATGGTCCTCTATTTTTTGATGATCGAAATCAATGGTTGCCCGTTTTCTAATAGCTTTTTTAAGTGCTTCCGGAGTTTGCTCATGAAAATAGACTCCGGTTTTTCCATCAATCACTGTCTCAAGTGCTCCCCCATCAGCATAAGCAATAACCGGACATCCTGATGCCATGGCTTCCAACGGGATAATTCCAAAATCTTCAAGTTGGGGGAAGACCAGAGCTTTGGCTGTGCTATAGAGTTTTTGAAGCTCTTCATCTGGAACGAATCCCAAGAATTGAATGTTGGATTTGGCTTGCTGCCGGAGATCGTTTTCGGATATTCCTGTACCAACAATCTTAAGTGGCAAGCCCGTTTGGTTAAATGTTTCTACAAGGAGATCGAATTTTTTATATGGAGTGAGCCGGCCGACAGCAAGGTAGAAATCTTCCCGCGGGCCTCCTGAAGTAAACTGTTTTGTGTCGATGAATGGGTGGATCACTGTTGAAGGTCGGCGATAGTATTTGTGAATACGTCTTTGAATGTAGTGTGAATTAGCGATAAAGTAATCTACCCGATCGGCACTTAAGCGGTCCCATAAACGAATTTTATGGAGAAGCCACGGAGCTGCTGCTTTTACAAGAGGGTTGATTTTGTATTGTTTTACATAGTTGATGCTATTTTCCCAGGCGTACCGCATTGGTGAATGGCAGTAGCTTACGTGAAGTGTCTGAGGTTTTGTAATGACACCTTTGGCGCATGAATGTGAGCTGGAGATAACAATGTCGAATTCATTGAGGTTAAACTTCTCAAATGCGCGGGGCATCAATTGTAAATAGAGTTGATGTTTTTTTTTGGCAAAAGGGAGGTGCTGAATTCCTGAAGTGTAGATTGTGGCGTTTTCGAATCCTTTTACTTTGTCCGGATTGTAGATTGAAGTAAATATTGGAGCATCAGGAAAAAGCCGATGGAGTGAAAGGATCACTTTTTCGGCTCCACCTTGGGTCGTAAGCCAGTCGCAAACAATCGCAATCTTTCGGTTTTGCAAACTCATTTATGGATGATTAGACTCAGCTATCATACCGGAAGTTTGCTTTATACGTCCAGGTGGAAGGTGCCATCCTCTTCTTCAGATGGTTTCTGGGAGGCTTGTGGAGGTTGAGGGATTTGCGGAGTTTCAATTTGTACTACGGGCTTTGGCGGCGCATTTTTTTGTTGTTCTAATTTTTGTTGGGCAAGGGCCTGCAGTGTTTTTTTATCATTTTTATTTGGGAACATGTTCTTCAAAATTTTTCCATATGCTGACTTTTCGTCCATTTTATCGAGTGCTTTTGCTTTAAAAAGTTGGACCACTTTGTTGTCAGGATCTCGTTCTGCCAGTCGTTCGCAAATATGGATAACGTCCACATATCGTTTGTCATTGAACCACATTCCTACCAGCTCGATGACTACATCTTCATCTGTTTGAGCCATGGTTGATGACCGGCTTTCTGTTGGATCGGTTACGAGAATGAGTTTTCCGGTTTTTTGTTTGAGTTGATGGAGGAGGAGCGTAAATCCGGCAACAATATAGAGCGCAACCGGGATAATCTGGTTGAGCTGAAGCAGAAAGTTAAAGACGGCATGGAGGGCGATAGCAACAATGAGCCCACGAATAATAGTAAGCTCTTTCACGGCCTGCAGCCGTGACATTTTAAAAACTGTTCCAATGAAGTTGGCAAAGCGGTGTTTTTTTCCGGCCCAACGTGATTGTTCTGTGATATTCATGGAGAATTTTGCCAATCCATAAAAATAGCCAAAGAATCCTGAAAATATAAGATGAGCTGCGGTCGTAAAGATTGATCGGAAAAGATATGGAATTATTAGCTGCTGCCAGCCAAGTTGGTTATAAATTGCAAAGATATAGAAAATGTTTTCGGCAAATGCGAACCCCAGGGCTGAAATTAAACTATAGTGAATGGAGTCATTGATCGTCTGAATAAGAAGGTATTTTCGATCAACAAATCTTAAAATAATTTGTTTTACGATTTCTTCGACAATTCCAACGGAGATAAAGAGGAGGATGTAGTTGGCATTTTGATTATGGATCTGATTTTGGAGGAAGGCGAGAATATCAAACTGAGGGAAAAGGTTGAGAAAGTATTGGAGTGCAAAAACAGGAACAACGCTAAAGATACTCAAGAAGAACATGAGTATCTGGATTCCGGTCCGTTTAGACTTGTTGAGCAAGAACCCCAGCCAGATGATCGCTGGGATAAGGGCCAATGCTCCCGAGACGATGTAGAGAAAAAGCTGGTTATCCATTGCTGTGCTGGTTGCTAGCTGCTTGGCTGCTCTGGTTCGGCCTCAGTTGGAGGAGTCTGTTGTGCAGGTGCTTCCGGCGCTGGGGCTGGTTGTGTTGGAGCCTCTGCCTCTACTGCTGGTTGTTGGAAAAGAGCCAGTTTTGCTTCATCCAATGTTGCGTAGCAGTTAATGAGCTGAGTCAGACCAACCACCTGTAAAATGTCTAAAATATTGCTTCGTGTTTTCGCGATAGCGATTTTTCCATTTCCTTCGGTTACCTTTCCATACCAATCTGTCAGGTATCCAATCGATTTACTGTTCATGTACTCAAGTTCTTCGAAATCAAAGAGGAGATAAAGATTTTGCGGGACTTGTTCAAGAAGGTCGTAAATAATTTTTGCTTTTTCGTCGACATTACTTTCATCGAGTTGTCCCTGGAATTTCACGAGTTTTGCAACAATACCTGGTGCAGAAACTGGAATATCTTCAATCGTGATGTTTGCCTGAGTCATGTTGGTGTTGAGTTATGTATTTTTAATTATTAAGCACGAGATGTGTTGGATTTTCAAGTGGATTTTGAGATTGTTGAGGCAAATTTGGGTCACGGAGATACTTTTTAACATGCGCCTCAATCCCCCCACCTTCAATGTCTCTGAAACTCAATTCATCTGTCCACTCTGACACAATCTTTGAAAGTCCGCGACCACGAATTCCAGTATGAACATAGTTTGGGTCTGTTCGTTCTTTTACAATTTGTGTGAGGGAGGCAGCGTCGGTCTGAACGGCTCCTTTTCCGGTGTCTTGAACCAGGATCTCAATACTTTCGTTTGGTTTGTTGATAAAGGTAATTTTAATCATGTCACCAGGGGCAGATCCGTGTTCAATGGCATTGTTGCAGAGTTCATCTACTACCGATTGGAAACGAAATGCCCATTGTTCGGAAAATTGGGTCATGTTGCGGATCAAATTCAGTGTAAAATCACGGATTCCCGATACGAAGTATGCGTTCGTTGGTAGGGTAATGGTGATCTCCATTGGCTTGACCTCTTGTGTTTGCTGTTGAGGTACAGGAGTTGGTGCAGCTTGCATTGGTTGCTGTATTGGCATCTGCTGAGCTGGTGATGGATTATTTTGATCCATGATGTAAAACAAAATTTCTTATTATTTTATCAATTTTTCGGGTTTTTGTCAAAGCTTGAGGGATGTTTTTGTAGTTTTCGTGAATCGCGAAAAATTAACTGAAAAAGCCTTTTTGTGAGTTTCTTTTTTATGTTCTTCTTTTCTGCTTCTTTTATTCTTTGTCTCAGGACTTCTTTTTCACGCTTTTTTTGAGTTATCGGCAGTTTGTTGAGCTGTTTGTATTTTCCTATTTTTGCGCTTATCTGGCGGCGTTTCGCAATGTTCTCTATAATTTTTTCATCAATTTTATCTATTTCCTGCCGCAATTTGGAAAGTTCTGAATGTTCGTTTTTCATTTTTGAAATCCATTATTTGTATTAATTATAGGCGAAAATGGCTTGATTTCATAGTTTTGATGTATTAAAGTTTGGCTGTTTTATTTCAGTTGATCTTTGGATTGTGCCCTCCTCCCCTTAAATTTATGAAGGGGCCAAGCACAAGATGAAGAAGATCGATGTTAACCCCAAGGATATATGGCTCAATCTGAGATCCAATCAATGCTCGATGCTGCAGTGCACTTTGGGCACAAAACGCAGAAGTGGAATCCACGGATGCGACCTTTTATTTATGGAAGCCGTAATGGCATCCACTTTATTGACCTTCAGAAGTCTCTTGAGTACATGGAGAAAGCTCATGAGTTTTTGCAGAGGGCTTCTGCAGAAGGTAAAACGGTTCTTCTTGTTTGCACCAAGCCACAAGCATTTGGCCTCATTAAGGCGGCTGCGAAGGAAACTTCAATGCCATATGTGGTGAATAAGTGGATTGGTGGGCTACTTACAAACTTCGATACCATGAAGCAGCGAATTCGACACTTTAAGAAACTTCGTGAGGAAGAAGAAAGTGGAGAGTTTGAAAAGTACAAAAAGAAAGAGGCTTCCAAGCTTCGCAAGGAAATTGTAAAACTGGAAAGTGCTCTTGGTGGTGTTCGTGAGATGGACAGACTTCCTGACGCGATTTTTGTAGCGGATGTTGTTCGTGATTCGAATGCTGTTCATGAAGCGAAAAAATTGGGGATTCCGATTGTTGGTATCTGTGATACGAATGCTAATCCGGAAGAGATTGATTTTCCTATCCCTGGTAATGATGATGCCATTAAGTCCCTTACTTATTTGATTGAAGGGGTTAAGGGTGCTATCTTGAAGGGGAAAAAGTCAAAATAAATTAATACTTTCCCATGGTTGATCAACAGGATCCTCAAAACGAAAATGCTGCTCAGAATACAGAAGAGGTGACACCTCAGCAGCAACCTGCTCCTACAGTGAATTCTGAAACTCCTGCAGAGCCGTCTGTACAACCAGAAACTGCTCCAGAACCATCTCCCGCTGCACCTGTTGAACCTCCCGAAATGTTAAAAAAGGCTGCGGATCAACCTGCTACCAAGCCGGAAGAAAGAGTTTGGGCGCTTGTGTCATACATTCCGATGGTGGCATTGCTCGCTCTTATTATGAAGCCGGATAGTGAGTTTGTTAAACTTCACGGACGACAGGGATTGCTTATTTTTATTATATTCTTCTTTAACATTTTTATTTACCTGGTTCCTTTTATAGGTCCGGTCATTGGAATTATTGTTCATTTTGGGTGTATGGGAATTGGACTTTTCTCAATGTATCAGGCGTTCATTGGGAACTGGTGGAAAATCCCTGTACTTGGGGATGTCGCCAAGATGCTTCCAGTGGAGGCCTTCACGAAAGTGACACGAACTGCTGTCATGACGGAAAAGGTTGATGATGAGAAGAGAGCTGAAGAATCTCAGACAGTAGAACCAGAGGAGGCACCATCAGCAGAAGAAATGCCGATGGAAGAGGAGCCAAAGACAGAACAACCACAACCACCAACTGAACAAGCAGCACCAACTCAGGCTCCAGAGGGATCGGAACCTCCGGCCCAGGATTCCGGTGCTGATCAGCAACAATAACTATTATTTAACTTTTCAACACATAATGTCAGTAACACTTGATCAGATCAAGGAGCTTCGGGAAGCTACCGGAGCATCTATGATGGCTTGCAAAAAAGCACTTACAGAAACAAATGGAGATTATAGTGCAGCTCTTGATACTCTTCGGAAGAAGGGTGAGGCAAAGGCTGCGGAACGTGGAGAGCGTTCAACAGGGGAAGGTGTCGTTGCTTCCTATATTCACTCAAATGGGAAAATTGGGGTGTTGGTAAAACTTGGTTGTGAAACAGATTTTGTTGCCAAGAACGATCAATTCCAGGATTTGGCCCGTGATATTGCTATGCATATTGCTGCTATGAACCCTCTTACTATTTCACCGGATGAGGTTGATGAAAATCTGGTGGAAAAAGAGCGTGAGATTTGGAGAGCTCAACTTCTTAATGAAGGGAAAAAAGAAGATATGGTTGATAAAATCATTGAAGGGAAAGAGAAAAAATTCCGTGAAGAGGCGGCTCTTCTGAAGCAGCCGTATGTGAAAGATTCAGAAAAGTCAGTTGAACAGCTTCTGAGTGAAGCGATCAATAAGCTTGGTGAAAACATCAAGGTTGATGGATTCTGCCGCTACTCTATTTAGTGAATTCATGTCGCAATTTGATTCGATTGAGGATGCCATTAAGGACATTGCGTCTGGAAAAATGGTCGTGGTTGTCGACGATGAAGATCGTGAAAATGAAGGTGATTTGGTTATGGCAGCCTCTCTTGCCATACCGGATTGTGTAAACTTTATGGCAAGGTATGGGCGCGGGCTTATCTGCGCTCCCCTTGCCGTTGATTTTGCTCAACGACTGGATTTGCCTCCAATGGTTGAGCAAAATACAGATCCTATCCGGACAAATTTTACGGTTTCGGTTGATCTGAAAGCTGGTACAACTACGGGGATTTCTATGTCGGATCGATCCAAGACTTTGATGGCACTGGCTGATTCAAAATCTGTGAGTGGAGATTTTTCCCGGCCCGGACATATATTTCCACTGATTGCGCGTGAAGGTGGGGTGCTGATTCGGCCTGGGCATACTGAGGCGACTATTGATCTTGTGACGCTTGCTGGATTGCCTCCTGTTGGTGTTCTTTGTGAAATTATTAAGGATGATGGAGAGATGGCACGGGTTCCCGATCTTTTTGAGTATGCAAAGTTTCATGGGCTTAAATTTATTACTATCAAAGATCTTATTGCTTACCGGGTGCGGTGCGCGGCGGAAGTGCAAAGTTTTGTAGCAGCTTCGTGATATAATAGATAAGAATTCTAAGGATTATTGCTCATGACATTGGGTGAATTTTTGAAGTATGTATTTTTGATGGTTTTTCGGCCACGGTCGCTCAAGACTATGGAGTGGCGGATGCTGCGTCTTTTAAATCTGGATAGAAAAAGGCATGGGTTAGCTCCTGTTCGGATGCAGGAAAATTTGAGGAAAGTGGCAAGGAGACACAGCGAAGATATGGCGAGAAAGGACTATTTCGATCATGTTAATCTGAAGGCACAATCTCCGTCTGATCGCTTGAAGGGAGCACGGGTGTCGGATGTTGTTTCTGGTGAAAATCTGGCCAAAGTTGGAGGGTATAAAAATCCGACACAGTTTGCGGAGAATGGACTCATGAATAGTCCCGGGCATAGGGCCAATATTTTAAACTCTGTTTATAATGTGGTTGGCATTGGTGTGGTAAAGAATGAACGTGGTGTTTATTTTTTTACTCAGAATTTTGCCAAGCGGGCATTGGTGTTTGATGGAAAAATTCCAAAGAGAGTTGCTATTCGAAAAGGCTTGAGGCTTAAGGGACGAACTTTTTCGGATGCCGGCACTATTTTGTGTCAGGTGAAGCGTCCAAAGGTGGATACGGTTTTGCATCAGAAGACCTTTTCTGTGCAGGGAGATAAATTTTCTCTCCGGATACCATTTAAAGAGGTAGGAATTTATGAAATTTCGCTTTATGCTGATGGTGAGGGTGGGACTGGAGATTTTGTTCTTGCCAATCGTTTTACCGTGAAAGTTGGACGATTTTCATGGTGGTAAACTCTACTGAGCCGCATTGCTCAATACGCTAATTTGTGCTATAATCATATGATGGTTTTGAGCTTATTGTATTTATATGCGTGATTTTGTGCAGTCTGTTGTTAAAGTATCGAGGGAAGAGTTGCCACGTGTGCTCTATGCCTGGGCGCTGCGTTTTTTTCTTAAATTCGGCCAGGTTTTAGGGTGGACTGTTGTTATTGCGGTAACGGTAACGCGTTTCTCGATTCATCAACTGCCGGTTATTCTCCTTGTGCAAGCTTTTTTTACGATTGTCGGAACGCTTTTCTTTTCAGTTATTGTTAACCGGTTTAAGGGAGTTCACATTCTACTTTTAAACATAAGCTTTGCAGTTGTTTTGCTTTTTGTTGCATTCTTCTACTACGAACATGACTTAGTTTTTACAGTTTTTTCTTTGCTGGCTAATGGAATCTTTTTATCTCAAGTTTCTATTATGCTTTCGAACTATACCGAGGATTTCTTTACTCCATTGGAGGCCGAGCGGATAGTTCCGACGGTTGAATCGGCAGACACGATTGGCGGTATTTTGGCTGGTTCACTTTTGGCTTCTGCTGCTTTTTCGTCCCTGGGATCAACATTGATTCTTGTTTGGATTGGCTGTCTTGGATCTTTTTTGCTTTTGCTTTTTTTACTGAAGCCGAAACTTCCATTTTTTTTGCAAGAGCTTGAGAAGAATAGCCCAGCACCCCACTCCCCTTCTCTTGGCTGGAATGCTATTTCCAAAAGTATTGAGGAGATTCGACGAGTGCCGTTTCTTCAAATTCTTCTGACTGTTTTGATTTTTCATGGTGTTATTGCTCAGTTTATTGAATTTCTTTACACCAAAGCTGTTGATGAATCGGTCCATCTTTCTTCTGTATCTGACCATGAGGCTTCATTGACTCATAGTTTGGGGATTTTGCATGTATTCCTGCATGGGTCAGCTTTGATTATTGAACTCTTTGTTTCTTCGCGACTTTTGCGGTCTTTGGGTACATTTGCTGGTTTTTTGCTTCATGTTGTTATGATTTTCTTCAGTGGGCTTGCAATGGTTTTTGGGTATGGCTATCTGACTGCTGTTTTGGCGCGGAATAATTTTGAGATGACTACTATTATTCAGCGCAATGCTTATGAAACGTCCTATTATGCTTTTCGTTATGGGACCTTGAGATCCCTACGGGAGTTTTTTGAAGGTATTATTTTGCCGATTGCGGCTGTATTGGGAACCATCTTAATTCTAGGAATTGAGAACTTCTTTCTGGAAGCAGATCTTCATGCTGTTATTCCATTTTTCCTACTTTCCCTGGCTTTGGGAATGGGTGTCTTTGCTTTTCAGCTTCAAAAGCATTACACAGATATGACGATTCAAAATCTTTATTCCCGGGTACCAATCGCCCAACATCACGCAATTGAAATTATTTCTCAACGTGGGCATAAAAATTCGTTTGATCATCTTCTAAAGATTTTCTATACGACTGAAAGTTTTCTTATTCAAGAAAAAATTATCCGATCTTTTGGATCTTTGGGTGGTGAAAAAGTTGCTGTTTTCTTGGCCCGGATGCTTCGATCTGAGAGAGATGATCTTTATACTGATGTTCTATTATCTTGTAAGGATTTAGGAAGGATGCTCAATCGTTCTGCGTCAGGCAAGCGAATACGCCTCCTGCTTCGTAAGGCTTTGATTCACTTTTTAAAAAGATCTGAACTAGAGCCATCAGTGAAGGCTGAAGCTCTTGCAACCCTTTCATACTTTGATCCCGATGCGCTTGTGCCGTATCTTTCTTCCGATGAATGGATCCTTCAGGCTGTTGCTGCTGTGGATCTTTGGAAATCAAATTTACATAAGGAGGAAGTGGATGTTGTGCTTCGGCAATGGGAAATAAAAAGTGATGAAGATTCGCTTTTTGGGCTTCTTTATTTTGTGGGGCATGTTCCCTCTAAAAGATTTTTACAGTTTTTTGAATCTCTTCGTCATTCAACAAATGAAGTTGAGCAATTAGTTGGGAATTTTGGGCTTTTTCAATCTGGCGAAAGACGGAGACTTGTTGATTTGGTGAATTTACTTTTGAGTGGAAATGAAGTAATCTTCAAGAAAGGTTTGGCGCTCATGGAACAAATGCCTTCACACTTCAAAAATAAAATTATTTATGCCCTTCATGAAGAGCGGGAGGGAGATGAAAGTGAATATTATAGAGAGCGTCTTGCTGCACTGCCTTCTGTTTCTTAATTTTTTGCTATGAACGACTACACATCATCAATTACCATTGATATTAAGCCAAAAGGTTTTAAGAAGGAGTATCGATTAATAAGCTTCATTGGGAGTCTGGATAAGGCCGGGCTTACAGAGATCCGGGACCAGGTTGAAGAGGTTACTGAATCTGTTCAGGAAGAGCAGTATCTGGTTTTTAATTTCCAGAATCTTGAGTTTATCAACAGTGAGAGTATTGGATTCCTGCTTATGATTCATACACGTCTGGTGAAGAAAGATAAGAAATTGGTGATTGTTGACGCGGTTGATCATGTGAAAGATGTATTAGAGGTGATTGGGATGTTGAAGATTGTTGAGTATCATCCGACAATGGAGGATTTTGAGAGAAATATCTAAAGCATGTTATGGATTTTTTAACTAAAAGCAGTATTCTCCGTCGCATTTTTTATTACTTTGCGCTTTTAGCGTTGTTGACTGGAGGTATTGTTTTTGGACTTTATTTTTCTCAACAACAAGCTGTTCCTCTAGAAGTTTTTGCCGGAGTTCTGGTTTTGTTTCTTTTTTATTATCTTCTGGTCTCTTATTTTGACGTTGTTCGTCCGTTAAAGACTATTTTGACTCAAATGAAAGCTCTTTTGACCGGGAAAAAGTATCAGCGGATTTACACAAAAAGAATGGATGAAATTGGTGTTGTTGCGCACTTTTTTAATGAAGTAACAAAGAGTTTTGAAAAAGTGTCGATGGATATTCGTGAGGGGAAACGTATGTTGAGTGAGCTGGAGATTGCCAGCCAATTGCAGAGTGATATTTTACCGCCAGAAAGTCCCGATGTTACCGGGCTGGAAATTGTTGCCAAGACTCGTCCGGCTGTGGAGCTGGGGGGTGATAGTTTTGACTTTATTACCCGAGGGGACAACACTTTTATTTATGTTGGAGATGTGACTGGTCATGGTGTGCCAGCTGCTTTGGTTATGACGATGGTTAATACTTTGATCCATACTTTTGTCGATGTTTATGACAATGCTTATGATGTTTTGGTTAACACAAACAAGCAGCTGAAGAATCGGATCAAATCGACCATGTTTATGACTCTTCTCATGCTTCGCTGGAATAGAATGTCCCAACAAATGACTTTTGTGGGAGCCGGGCACGAGCACCTGATTATTTATCGAGCTTCAAATAGTAAGTGTGAAATTGTTCAATCTGGTGGGATTGCTCTTGGAATGGTGCCTGACAATAGTCAGCTTATTAAAGAAAAAGAGGTTCCCCTGAGTGAGGGAGATGTGATTATTCTTTATTCTGATGGTTTGACTGAAGGGCGGAACATGGCTGGAGAAATGTATACTTTGGATAGACTGATTGAGGCGATTGAGCGTTTTGCGCCACAGTATGGTCCGGCTGGAATTGTACATCACGTGGCTTTGGACTATTCCCGATTTAGTGAGAATCACATTCAGGAGGACGATGTTACTCTTATTGCTGTACAGTATGTTGGCGTGAACGGAAAAAGTAAGGACGATGAGCCTGAAACCAAGTCGACTTTATGGGCATCTGATTCTGAGCTGGCCAAAGATGCAAAACTGGAGGGAGATGATACTAAAACAAGCGAGTAGAGTATGAATGTTCAGGATTTTGATTATGTTTTGCCGGAAAGTTTAATTGCGATTGAACCGGCTTCGCCCCGCGATGCCTGTCGATTGATGGTTGTAAGCCGAAAGGATGAAACTCTTGAAAATTGTCGTTTTTTTGAGCTGGTTGATCTGCTTCGAGAAGGCGATGTTTTGGTTTTTAATAATTCGAAGGTTTTACCTGCCCGCCTTTTGCTTGAGCATAATGGGAGAGAGGTGGAAATTTTTCTAACCAAACGTTTGAATGAAACAGATTGGCTTACACTTGTTCGTCCGGGAAAACTTTTGGTTCCAGGTGTTTCTGTTCGGGTTGGGAAAGATCTTGAGTTGAAGATTGTGAAGGTTGAAGAAGATGGTCAGCGACTGGTGCGCTTTTCCGATGGAGGTAGTATTCAGAATCAGGTTCTTCAAGAGGTTGGACATACTCCCCTTCCTCCTTACATCAAGAACTCTCGGGCTCATTTTGACGATTATCAAACGGTTTATGCGGAAGATGAGGGAAGCGTTGCTGCGCCAACAGCAGGACTTCATTTTACGGAAAATCTTTTACAGAAATTGGAAGAAAAAGGTGTTCAGCTGGAGTTTGTCCGGCTGGATGTTGGAATTGGGACTTTTCGGCCTATTAAGACGGATAAGGTTGAGGAGCATTTTATGCATAGTGAACGCTATATTTTGCGCGAAGATGTAGCATCCAGGCTCAATACTGCCAAAAAGGAAGGGCGGCGTATTATTGCTGTGGGAACCACGAGTGTGCGGGTTCTGGAGGATAGTTTTGATAAAGGAGAAGGTTTTCTTGCTGGAGAGAGGGAGACCAATATTTTCATTTATCCTGGCTACGAGTGGCAATGTGTTGATGGACTTATCACTAATTTTCATTTACCAAAGAGCTCCCTGCTTCTGCTGGTTTCTGCTTTTGCTGGAAAAGATTTTATTTTGAAAGCTTATGAAAAGGCTATTCAGGAAAATTATCGCTTTTATAGCTTTGGGGATGCGATGTTTATTGAATAGACTTATTTGGCTAAGGTGAGCCATTTTTTGTAACGTGGTTCTTCTCCTTTTACAGCTTTGAGGAATGTTGTTTTTAGGAGTTCTGTGATTGGCCCAATTGGCTTTTTGCCAATTTTTTTATCGTTGATTTTGGCAATTGGTGATACTTCTGCGGCGGTTCCGGTGAAAAATGCTTCATCTGCGGCGAGGAGCTCTTTGGGTTTTACAGTTTTTTCCTGAACTTTGATATTGTTATCCTTTGCTATTTGCATAATTGAGTCCCGGGTTATTCCACCAAGGATGGATCCCAGCTTTGGCGTGATCAGCTTTCCATCTTTTACAAAAAATATGTTTTCTCCAGGGCCTTCTGCAATGTTCCCTTTGTAATCAAGAAGGATTGCTTCCCCGTAACCCTGATTATGGACATCGAGGCTGGCGAGAATAGAATTAACGTAGTGTCCGCAGAGTTTTGCGTCTGAGTGAGTGGAGGCAGGATGAATTCGCATGAATTTGGAGATTTTTGTGGTTACGGGTTTATCTCCAAGATATGCTCCCCACGGCCATGCTGCGATTGAAACATTAACCACGCATTGCCTTGGATCCAGTCCCATTTTTCCATATCCGTAATAGACAAGGGGGCGAATGTATCCTTCCTTTAATTTGTTTTTTGAGACGATATCTTTGCAGGCTTCATTAATCTGGGCTTTGCTGAATGGTATCTTCATTCCAATCGTTTTCGCTGAATAAAACAGCCGGTTGGTATGTTCTTTGAGTCGGAAAATTGCAGGACCATTTGAGGTGTTGTAGAAACGGATCCCTTCAAATGCTCCTCCTCCATAATGGAGTGTGTGAGTGAGAATGTGAATTTTGGCTTTATCCCAAGGGATAAGCTTTCCATCCATCCAAATTTTTGCTGCTTTTTCCATACCGGTGAAGTATAGCAAAGATTTGTTCGGCTCAGCTCTTTTTTGGCTTGTATGTCTTTACTGTTTTGCGATTTTCCAGTATAATTATGAGATCATTCAAAAACAAAAACTATGAGTCGATCTTCTACATTATCTGCATCATTTCGGATTACTGGTGCCTTTGTAGTCCTTGCAGCCATGGCAACAATGTTTTTGCTGCCAATTGTTCGTGCTGCTTCTTACAAGACCAGCATTCAGGCTTATGGGATGGATACGATTGCAGGCTACGAAGCACTTTTGTCGGTCTCTTATGCTCCGGCAAACAGTGATTTAACGGTAGCTGTTGGAAAGCCAGACGGTTCTTCTGTAAAAATTCCTGTTAAGTCTGACGCGGAAGGGAATGCCCGTTTGAGTCTCTATGATTACCATACCCGTAAGAGCGGGGAATATTCTGTCATGGCTTATCCGGCTTCGGGTGAGAAACAAGGAAGCGTGAGCTACTTTACTGTTTATCCTGATTCTCTCTCTCTTCAAGATTCAGAGGTCGTGGCGCAAACAGGTATCGCCCGTGCCAGTGGGGATGATAAGATTTCTGTTCGGGCAACATTTAAAGATGAGTATGGAAATGGTGTCCAGGGACATCAGGTGAATTTGATTTCGAGTCGGTCTGATGACCGGATTACGCGATCTGGTAATGGAATGACTGATAAAAACGGTACAGCATCCTTCCTGGTTTCTTCATCGAAGCCGGGAGTTTCGATTTTTTCTGCCATTGATGTTGCAACGGGAGATGTTTTGAACTCACGAGCCCAAGTTGCTTTTCTGGGTGGTGATACTTACCTGGCTGATGCTGGTGGTGATTTCTTTGCAATTCCAAAAGCTTATGCGCAATCTGCAGGATCACTTCATCATTTTGAAATTTCTGGATTACCTTCAAGTATTCAGGCCAATCAAAATGTAAACTTTCGGGTAACAGCGCAGGATCAAAATGATATTACCGTGCAGAACTATACTGGAACGGTTCGTTTTTCCGCGGGTGGATCGAATAGTGAAAATGCAACTCTGCCGGAAGACTACACCTTTAAGGCGGAAGATTTAGGGACTCATGAGTTTAGCCTGGGTCTTAAATTTCCTACAAGTGGAACCTATACCATTGAGGTACGGGATACATCTAATACTCTCATTGCCGGTGAAACGGCTGTTATTGTTGGAGCTGGTTCAGGGTCTGGAAGCGGATCTGGTTCTGGTTCCGGTACAAGCCAGAAACCATCAATCATTACACCTGTAAGTGGAACTTATAGCCAGAACGTACAAACAGTGAGTGGTAGTGCACCATCTGGAACTACTGTTCGAATCTTTGATAATGATCAGGAGATTGGTTCTGTACAGATTGGATCGGATGGGTCGTATTCATATCAGACAGCACCGCTGACCGATGGATCGCATAGTATTTATGTTACCACTTCTGATTCTCAGGGAACTGTTCTTCAAACGTCTGAGACAGTAGAAGTGGAGATTGATACAACTCCTCCGTCTGTTGATGAAGTAACGATTCAGCCAATGTCTGGAATTAAGACTGGCGATATTATGACCGTTCGTGTTTTGAGTGAAGCTGATCTTTCTGAAGCTGCATTGGTCTTTAATGGAGAGATTTTTGATCTGGCACCAAGTCTTGAACAGACTGGTATGTACAGTGCAACCCTTCAGGCGCCGGCAAATCCAGGTGAGTATCCTTTGGATGTTCTTTTGGTGGATGCGCTTGGAAATGAAGCGACTTATAAAGATGAAGCTCTTATCACTATTACCGCTGATGGGAATGGGCAGGTTTCACAGGGTGAAGAGCAACCTGAAGAGACTCCAGTGGAAACACCGGAGGAAACTCCCGAAGAGACTCCTGTTGTTGAAGGAAACGCTCCTTCTCAGGTTTTTGGGGTGATTGCCTTTGGTTCAGACAAGCGGGTTACGCTCATTTGGGAAGCCGCCAATGATGATGGAACCATCGATCATTATAAGATCTATTACGGAACTGATCCAGTAAACTTGTCTGATGTTGTTGAGACGAAAGATGCCGCGACAACATGGTATGTTCCCGGTCTGGAAAATGGAAAAGAGTATTACTTTTCTGTAGCAGCTATTGATAATGATGGATTTGAGAGTGTTGATAAGAGTGAACTTGTGAATGCCATTCCTTTCACCCTTGAGGTTGAAGCAGAAGTGCCGGAGCGACCTGATGTGGAGCTTGGTGCTAATGTTGAAGAGCCGATTCTTCGGGGAGCGGCCCAGGATCAGATTCCACCAGAGATGGTTGAGAATGGTCCGGAGCTTTTATGGCTTCTGCTTGGAAGTGGAGCGGCCTCTGGTTTTGCAGGTCGACTGTCACGTCGGAAAAAGAAGGTTCGATCATAGAGGGATGCTAGATTTTTTGGCTTTTCCTTGTTATGATTTGGCGGCTTAGTCTTTATTGTGTTTATGGCTGCTGTCTTTCTTATCAACTTTGTTTCGATTTTTTTTGATCTGTTGAGTTTTGCGATTATTGCGCGGATTTTAATGTCATGGGTTTCCAATGGTGGAGGCGGCCAGATTCGAGCTTTTTTGCATAGCGTGACTGAGCCAATTTTAGGTCCATTCCGACGAGTCATTCCAAGATTGGGAATGTTTGATATTTCCCCGATTGTTGCTCTTTTTTGTTTGGATTTGCTTAGAGGACTGCTCGTTAATATTCTGCAAGGTCTGTTCTTATGAAGCTCTACAATACATTGTCGGGAAAGAAGGAGGTTTTTCACCCCCGTGATGAGAACAAGGTTGGGATGTATCTTTGTGGACCGACGGTCTATGACTATGGCCATTTGGGACATGGAAGGTCGGCCGTTGCTTTTGATGTGATTCGTCGATATCTGATCTATAAAGGGTTTCAGGTGACTTTTGTTTCCAACTATACCGATGTTGATGACAAGATGATCGTCCGTGCAGAGATGATGAAGATTTCTGTGAAGGATTTGGCGGAAAAGATCATTCCTGCTTACGAAGAGGATTATGGAATGCTTGGGATTATGAAGAGTGATATTTACACCAAAGCCACGGATCATATTGAAGAAATGATCGAACTTATCCGGGGACTTGAGGAAAATGGTCACACGTACCAGATCTCTGATGGAGTTTACTTTGATGTAACCACTTTCCCTGATTATGGGAAGCTTTCGAAGCAGAAACTGGATGAGTTGCGTGCTGGTGTACGAAAAGATCTGAATCCGGAAAAAAGGAATCATCAGGATTTTGTTTTGTGGAAATTTGCGAAGGAAGGTGAGCCGGAATGGGATAGTCCCTGGGGAAAGGGGCGTCCGGGCTGGCATATTGAGTGTAGTGCTATGAGCCGAAAACATTTGGGAGACGATTTTGATATTCATGGAGGCGGAGTGGATTTAATGTTCCCGCATCATGAGTGTGAGATTGCGCAGAGTGAAGCATATAGTGGCAAAAGGTTTGTGAAATATTGGCTTCATAATGGGTTTATTCGTGTTGATAATGAAAAAATGTCGAAGTCGCTTGGGAACTTTTTTACCCTGCGGGATATTTATAAGAAGTTCGATCCCCAAGTGGTGCGATATTTGTTTTTGCAGACACATTATCGCTCTCCTATCGATTTTTCTGATGAACTTTTGGAGCCGTCTGCGAACGGGCTCATGCGGGTTCATGATTTTATGCGTCGGCTTGAGCGGTATGAAGATGACGGAAAAGAAGGAGTGGACGATTTGCTGAAAGAGATTAAAAAACGGTTCCGGGAAGGTATGGATGATGATTTTGAGACTCCTGTAGCTTTGGCGGCCTGTTTTGATCTGATTCGATGGATCAATGGAATGATTGATGATAAAAGCTTGTCTCAAGCTGGAAAGGCAGCGACGTTGAAACTTGTTGAGCGTCTGGATTCGGTGCTTGGAATTTTTGTTCCCACTACACAGGTGAGTCTTGATGAAGAGGTTGAGGCTCTGATTGAGGAACGGGAAAAGGCCCGGGAGGAGAAAAACTGGGTCCGTGCGGATGAGATTCGTGATCTATTACTGGAAAAGGGTATTCAGCTGGAAGATTCTGCTTCCGGGACTATCTGGAAGAAGATTTAAGCTGATCTGAGATAGTGATGATATCCCCTGCTCCCATAAAAATGATGATATCAAAGTCATTCTGTCGGTTTTGAATGTCATAGAGTGTCTTTTCAAGACCGTGTCCGTAGTGAACATTTGGGTGATGTTTGGAAAGTTCTTCCACAAAAAATTCGGCGCTCATGCTCTGGATGTCTTCCTGGCTGTCGCGGGTTTGATAGATATTGGGAATAATGACTTCGTTGGCTTCATTAAAAAAACCAAGGAATCCTTTGAGTAATTTTCTTGTTCTACTATGTTGGTGGGGTTGGAAAACACAGAGAATTGATTTATCCGGTCCAAATTTTGCTCTTGCTGCTTTAAGTGTAGCCTTTACTGCGGTTGGATGGTGGGCGTAGTCATCGATGATTACTTGGCCATCTGTGCAAATAAATTGTTCGAAGCGGCGGGAGGCTCCAGTAAAACTATTAATTTTCTGGATGGCTTCCTCATTTATGGGTGAGACGGTTTTGGCTGTCCTAAGCGCGGCAAGGCCGTTATAGCGGTTGTGTTCGCCCGGAATAACTGGTTCTATTTGAGCAAATTCAGAATCCTCTTTGCTGTAGTTTACTACTGAAATATCTGGGCGTTTTTTTTGCACCTCTTCAATTAACTTCATCACCTTTTCATGATCTTTTGGGGCTATAATTGTTCCACTTTCAGAAAGGCGAAGAAAGAAACTGCTGAACGCGTCCTTGTAATCGTTTTCATCTTCAAAATAGTCAACGTGGTCCAGTTCTATATTGGTCACACAGATAATATCGGGGTAGTAGTGGAGGAAGTGGCGTTGGTATTCGCAGGCTTCAATAATTAAATACTCCCCTTTCCCAAGGTGAAAATTGTGGCCATCCAAAACAGAAATGTTTGCTCCGACAAGGATAGTTGGATCGATTTCATCTTTCAGAATGGTCGCAACCATTGATGTGGTGGTGGTTTTGCCATGTGTTCCGCATATGGCGATGGTTTTGTAGTTTTGAGTCAAAATCCCTAAGGCTTCAGGATAGGAAAGTTCCGGGATTCCCTCTGCCTGAGCGGTTTTTCTTTCAATGTTTTCTGGAGGAACGGCGGCAGAGTAGATGACCAAATCTATATTCTGAGAAATATTTTTGGCATCGTGGGCCGGCCCGCTCGCATCTGATCCTGTTACATTTTTCCCTTGAGCCTGCAAAATTCCAGCCAAAGCACTGAGCCCGGTACCTTTGATACCGATGCAATGAATGTTTTGGGCTGTTTGGAGGATATTTTCTTTCATGTTCAAGATAGAAGTGTAGCAGAGCTTGCTGGTTGCTTCAATCGTCGCTTTGTAGTATATTCACGAAGCTTTAACGCTTGTTTATGGCTCTTCGGTTTGCGCAAACATCACATGGGGCAAAACTGGTGATCATCGGTCTTTTATTGTTGGTGTCATATTTGCTCTTTACCTTAACCTCTTCGGTCTACCGGAGTCATCAGCTGGATGTGGTTATTCGTGAGTTTGAAGTTGAAAATTCACGGATTGAAGAAGAGATTCGTAATAAGTCTGAAGAGTTGGGGTATTATAATTCAGAGGCTTATATTGAAAAAATTGCGAAGCAGAACCTGGGGTTGGTGAATTATGGTGAGGAGGTTATTATTATCCCAGAAGAGGTACTGGATTCTGAGGTTGATGAAAACGGTCAACGAATTGCCGAACTGGAAGATACACGCTATGAATCGATGAGTAACGTGGAAAAGTGGGGACAGTTTTTCTTTGACAGATAGCAAACGAATCAGTAAAGTCATACAGGCTCCATTTTACGACGCGGGGTAGAGCAGAGGCAGCTCGTCGGGCTCATAACCCGGAGGTCGGAGGTTCGAATCCTCCCCCCGCAACCAAATTTGAGCCTTTTCTTTTACACGCGTGGCAGGGTAGCTCAGTTGGTTAGAGCGCGGGACTCATAAGCCCGAGGTCGTGGGTTCGATTCCCTCCCCTGCTACCAATTCAAGGACATGCACCAAAGTAGCAATCCCATGTTTGGAGAAGACGAAAACCGTATGTATTTGAAAATACGGGCTGTTCGTGAAAAGTTGATGGATCCGTTAGCTCAGATTCTTGTGGATATTGGCGTGACACCGGATGTTTTGAGTTATCTGAGTTTGGCAATGATGTTGCCGTTTGTGTATTTTTTTGGATTTAATCCCTGGATTTCATTTATTTTCCTGTTAACTCATGTTTTCCTGGACATGCTGGATGGGGTTGTTGCCCGAAAGCTGAAAAAATCGAGCGCTTGGGGAGGGATGCTGGATTACACTGTGGACTACACCAGCTTTGTGGTTATATTTTTTACATTCTTGTACTATCAGGTTTTTAGTCCCTTCTGGGGGGCACTTTTTATCTTTTCTTATACTCTGATGCATGGTTTTCTGCTTTATATGAGTATGAAAAAGATGCATATCTTTTTTATTATGAAGATGCGACTTTATTTTTATCTCTTTGTTTTTATCTGGGTTGCGAGTGGGCAGAATTTCTTTGATCCATTTTTGGTTGTGACCACGGTTTACTTCCTTGTCACCAACTTTTTTCTTTATAATCGCATTCGATGCTCTCTGTAATTGGACAGGCTTTGTTCTTTTTCCTTCCTTCCTATATTGGGAATGCTGCGCCTGTGCTTTTGAATCAGTTGGGTTGGTTTGAGGCTCTTAAGAAGCCAATTGATGGAGGCGTACAGCTTGGAGGGAACGATCTTTTTGGAAAGACCAAGACCTGGCGTGGTCTTTTGGGCGGTGCTGTTGCCGGAGCTTTGATAGCCGGTCTGCAAATGGCACTCTATGTCTGGGTGCCCGATACACAAGGATGGTTTTTGTTTTCTTATGACTCTTTTGGAATTTTGGGATTTGGCTTTCTGCTTGGACTTGGGGAGGGGCTCGGGGATCTTTTGAAAAGCTTCTTTAAGAGACGGCTTGGAAAAAAAAGCAGCGCGCCATTTTTCCCTTTTGATCAGATGAGTTTTTTGGGAGCACTTGCTTTGGGGAGTTTGTACTATGTCCCTTCTGTTGAGCATATTGGGGTCATTGTTGTCTTTTCACTGTTTATTCCGGTGTGCGCGAATATCATCGCCTATAAATTGGGCTGGAAGAGTGTCTGGTATTAAACCTCACGTTTTATTTAAAATTTTCGGCTACGAATGCTTTGATGTTGGCGTAGGTTCCGCCTTGTGGAAGGAGTATATATTGCCCGCTGTTGCTTTTGCTTGAATAGAGATAATTTTGCGTGCTCAGGACATTGGCGCTTCCGACTTGGTAGTTTTGGTAGTGTTGCATGTACGAAAGTCCATCGAAGAGGTTAATGTTGGTTTCGATATTTTCTTTGATTTTGGCATATATTTTCGTGGCGAGATCCAGCCTGGCGGTAATGTTCAGTTTTTTGGCTTTTATTTTTACTGCTTCAATGACTTGTTGTTGGCGTGCCGCCCGGTCGAAATCTGAAGTTGATTTGCGACTTCGGGCATATTTAAGAGCTGTTTCTCCATCCATCTGGTACGTTCCCGGCTCAAAGATAACCGTTGTATAGCTGTTTCCTGCTCCAGGATAAGCATTATCGACCAGCTTTTTTTGTACTTCGATGCTGACTCCGCCCAAAATATCTACCAGATCCACGAATGAATCGAAGTTAAAGATTACGTATTTTTCGGGATAGACTCCTGTGATTTCAGAAACGGCCCGCTGCAGTTCTGTGACTCCATACTTGCTGTAGAGTTCGTTGATTTTGCGACCTTTGTAGTAGAGATCCCGGGGGATGCTGAGGAATGAGATTTTTTCTGTTTTGGGATTAATGCTGGCCAGGAGAATTGTGTCGGTGAGTTTGGCGTTATGTCCAATGACCAGTACATTCAGGATGTTTGGGTCCAGCTTTGGAAGATTGATCTCTTTTTGAAGGTTTTGATTTTTATAGGCAAGTTCGTTAATCATCGACTCCTTCTGCTTTAGAAGTTCGTTTAACTCCTCGTTGGATTGGCTCAAATCTCCTTTTATGTTTTCCCATTCTGTTGAACTTTTTTGAATTGAATTCTGGATTGTTTGGTTGATTCTGCCAAGTTCCTGGCTTGTTACTGACACGTGTTCATACATTTGATTGATGGTTTTTTCTTTTTCATCCAGTTCCTGGCGGAGCTCTCCAACTTCGTCAATGAGAACGCTGATCTTTCCATCATGAACACTGTTTTCTGCCTGTGCTCTTTTAAGAATGGATCCAAATGTGACCATAAAAATTCCCAGTGCGGTGATGATGCACATAAGGATAAAGGTCTGGAGTTTACTGTTTTTATTTTGAATCATGCGTTAACGTCAATACCAATGCGGGCTGAAATTTCCTGGTCTACGAACTCTTTTTTCCGTCCGTACTTCATGCGTGAGTACTGCTTAATAATCTCTCCAATCTTTGGATTGGCTTTGCTCATATCGTATATGGTTTCAAGCGAGAATGGACGGGAAGTGGCGTTGTTAATGTTCAGTTTGATGTAGGCTTTGTAGTTGGTAATTCCAATAACGTCCTGTTCGGTAAGGACCGGCGCGTACTCTTTTGCCAGATACTCGGCGTCATCGGCACCAACTTTAAAAGACATGAGTGTTCCCACGTTACCAAAGACGGCATCACGGATAGAGGTATCCTGTTTTTTCTCCAGCTGTTTGATATATTGGTGGGCCATGATAAGCGCCAGATGATATTTACGGGCTTCGGACAGAATTGATGCGAAACTGTCAGTCGCAAAGTTCTGGAACTCATCCACATAGAGATAGAAATCTTTTCGTTCTTTTTCCGGGATATCGACACGGCTCATAGCTGCCATCTGGAGACGGGCAACAACAACGAGTCCAAGAAGCTGGGTGTTAAGATCCCCCATCTTACCTTTTGAGAGGTTAATGAGGAGAATCTTTTGTTCATCCATGACTTTTCGGAAGTTGAAGGCCGATTTGGTCTGCCCAATAGTGTTACGCATGATTGAGTTGGTGATGAATGGTCCAAACTTCGAGCTGAAGTATGGGATCATCTCCTGTCGTTCACGTTCTCCGGTATGGGCAAATTCGTGTTCCCAGAAGGATCGGACTACAGGATTTTTCACTTTGCTGACTTTGTATTTCATAAACTCTTCATCTACGAAGATTCGTGGCACATCGATGAGCGTAGCGCCTTCGTCTGGATCTTCCATAAGTGTGAGGCATCCATTTCTAAAGTAATGCTGGATACGTGGTCCAAAGATCTCGTCACCGAAGATTTTGATGAAAATTTCTGTGGCCTGGCTGGATGCCAGATCCATCTCTTCCGGGGTGTAGGCTTCCAGAATGTTGAGTCCCATTGGGCGATCAACATCTGCAGGATTGAAAATAATTACATCTTTTGCCCGTTCTTTTGGGACAAACTGGACGAGTTCTTCAATAAGGTCTCCATGGGGATCAACCACGCAGACTCCGTCTCCATTCCACATATCCTGCCTTGCCATGTAGCTGAGAAAGGCAGATTTACCGGAACCAGATTTTCCGATTACGTATTGGTGTCTGGTCCGGTCATTGCGAAGGATGGAAACCAGTTTCTTTTCTCCGCGGAAAACGTTGTAACCTAGTGCGACCCCTTCTTTTGGATCTTTGAGTATTGGAGCATCCACAGGGGCTGGTAAGACCTTGTACTTCAACCAGTTGATGATAGGGGTGTAGTTGAATCGGCTGGATGGAAAATGGAAGACTGAAGCCAGTTCCTGCGCGTCCAGAACTGATACCTTTTCCCCGAAGAAAAAGAGTTTTGTATAGAGAAGCCGATGATTAAAATTAAATTTGGTTATTTTGTTATTGATGCTGTCGATTGGAATGATCCGGCGGGTCTGGAACCAGTTCATTTGTGGATCTTTGAACAGGTTGAGCGCCAGGGCTATGTTATTGGTTAGCTCCTGGGCCCGCGATTTGCTTTTTCCTGACCCCATCACGCGGATAACAGTGTCAAATGGTACATGTCCGGCTTTTTCTCCGATCTGCTTGGCGATCTCTTCACGTGTTTGGAGCATGCGAACGTATCCGCCTCCACCATATGGCCCACTCGATTCCTGTGGCTGATTTTGTTCCACGTTCCCTGTTATGAGCATACCCAGAAAGCTTCCAATAGAACCGAGGAGCGGAATTTTAAAGCCTCCTGGTTTTTTACCTGCAAACATTTGTGTCCCAGCCTCTTCTACTTTTTTCTTCCACTTTTTCGCCGCTTTTCGGGGTGTGCGCTTGTGTTTGCAGGGAGCCTC
>CALMAI010000007.1 GCA_937858825.1 uncultured Candidatus Peregrinibacteria bacterium | reverse complement strand
CTGAATGTTGAGGGAGCAACAATCCTGACCGTAGATGTAAGCCGGGAAGGGGAATATGGTCTTGCAGATCAAAAATTTGAAAGCGAAGAACAGTTGGCGGCAGCGCTTACAAAAGCCCTCAATGAAGTGGACGCGTCAACGGCCATGGAACAACTGGTCAACGCAAGCCGTAGCGAGCTGGAAGCAGTGATCCAGGAGGAACCATTCCAGGAACTCCTCAAGACCAACGGGCTAACCATAAAAACTGAACCGCGTGAAGAGTACAACAAACTCATTTACGACGTCACAAATCAAGAAGGACAAACCGAGTTCTCCCTCTTCATTGAACTCTCATCCGGAATGGTCAAACTCTTGCAGGATAATCAGGAATACGACCTCAATAGCTTTCTCGCCGGCTCAAAAAAAAAACCTTAGTTCTGCCTGATCAGATCCCGGACTACGGAGATGAGGCAAAATCTATCGATGGACAGCTCAACATTCTCATTGCTGGAAAGCACGGAAGCCTTGTTGATACCATGATTTTTGCCAACATCAATCCAGCTGAGCACAAAATCACGCTCATTAGCGTGCCCCGGGATCTCTACTATAATGGGCGGAAAATTAACAGCATTTACTACTTTTACGGCATGGAAGAGCTCAAACGATCGCTCTCCATTGTCACCGGATATGAAATCGACAAGTACATTCTTATTGATATGTATGCCTTTATCGATGTGATCGATATTATTGGAGGAGTCGATGTACATTTGGATCAACCCGTCATCGATCCAACTTACAAGACATTCGATGGAGGAAAATGGGGAACCCTCTACTATCGGGCAGGGGATCATCACCTTTCAGGAAAACAAGCACTGCGACTGGCACGATCCAGGCACACTTCATCCGATTTTGCGCGATCAGAAAGGCAGCATCTCATTTTGGCAGCTGTGAAAGATAAAGCCAAAACTTTGGGCATTGGTGATGCCGGAAAACTAAAAGAGTTGGCGGAAAGCGTTCTTTCCAGAACCGAAACCGATATTGAAATTCAGGACGCACTCACATACTTCTTCAGATATCAAAACTTTGAAGTTGAAGGAGGACATGTTATGTCATCTGGAAATGTTTTGGTCTCTCAATACACGAATGATGTGGATGGTCAGGCTCCAAAAACCTGTACAACCAATGAAGAAGGTGAAGAAACCTGCAAAGCCGGTGACCGCGGAGCTTACATCCTTGTCCCACAAAATGGCAGCTGGAACACAACCAGATGGTTCTTCCACCAGATTCTTGAGGGGGATGAATAAAATTACCGCATCAAAGCAGTCATCCCAAGCGATACAATTGCAGCAGTCTCCATACGAAGTACACGTTTCCCCAGGGAAAAACATGTGAGGCCAAGCTCTTCAATAAGAGTTTTTTCTTCGTCGCTAAACCCTCCTTCCGGTCCAATCAGAATTGAGATCGGTGAGACAGCCTCAACACTTTTTAAAACCTCCGGTAGAGTTTTATTCTCCGCTCGCTCCATCGCCACCAACAAACCACCCGGCGCATCACCCACAAAATCCCGCAAATCGCCGCCAACCACCACCTCCGGCACGGTCGCTCGCTCAGACTGCTCCGCGGCTTCCTTCACAATCTTCACCAAACGATCCTCACGCAGCCCGTGTTTCATCTGTGAAAAATCACCATTCACCAGCACCAGCCGCGTCGCCCCCAACTCTACAGCCTTCTGTAAAATCAAAGACAGTTTATCTGGCTTATTCGGCAAACACACAACCAATTCCATCTCAAAATCCAGCTCATTCTCATTTTCCACTTTCTTCAAGAAGGTCAGCTCCACGCCTTTCTTATGCGCGCTGGCAATCTCATAAACATACTCAAAATATTTCTGGTCAGACTCATTTCTCCCGGAACCCCGGCCAATTCCAGTCGGCAATAAAACCACTTCATCTCCGGCTTTTGCCCTTAAAACCTTCCCCAGCTGTTCAACAACCTCCGGCTCCACATTGCCGGAAAGTGTCACATTTTCCTCAAAATCCTTTAAATCTGTAACAAAAAAGCGATAACTTCGTGCCATACCGTGCAGTAAATCGTAAATAAAGCTCGCACATCATACCATAACATATTATACTGAGCCTAAAGGTGGACGGCGCAATAAAGTGCCCAGACCAATATCATTAAAAAAATACGCAACATGGCGGCTTTCTCAGAACGGATCCCTGACCCCAAAATGGTCATGAAGTATGTTATCAGAATTATTGGTGGAATCATCCTACTCGTATTTCTGGTCAACATTCTCAGCTTCTTTACAATCGTTCAACCAGGAGAAAGAGGACTCCTCCTCCAATTTGGAACCATTAAAGCCATTTACGAACCAGGACTTCACTTCCAGGTGCCAATTGTAAACAATGTGGTTATTCTTGATGTTCGAACACAAAAGAACGAAGTAGATGTAAGCGCAGCATCAAAGGACCTTCAGGAAATTGAAACCCGTGTGGCACTCAACTTCCATGCAGACCCGACGCGCGTCGACCAGCTCTACCAAAATATTGGAACGGAATACGAAACCCGCATTATTGGACCGGCTATTCAGGAAAGTGTAAAAGCCGTTACCGCACAATTTACAGCAGAAGAGCTCATTACAAAGCGTGCTCAGGTAAAGGAACAGATCCGATCAGACATCCTTAATCGGCTTCAGACATATTTTATTGTTATCGATGACCTCTCCATTGTCGACTTTAGCTTCTCTCCGGAGTTCGACATGGCCATTGAAGCAAAACAAACAGCCGTTCAGCAAGCGCTCAAAGCAGAAAACGACCTTCGCCGTATTGAAATCGAAGCACAGCAAAAGATTGAAACTGCCAAGGCTGAAGCTGAATCCATCCGAATTCAGGCCGAAGCCTTGAAAGAAAATGCCGACCTTATAGAACTAAAAGCCGTTGAACGGTGGAACGGTGTGCTACCGGCCTACATGATGGGCGACACCATTCCTCTCCTAAATATATAGACATGAGTTTTTACATAGAGCTCCTACTCATTGTAGGATTAATCCTCTTGAATGGATTTTTTGCAGCGGCGGAGATCGCTATCATTTCTCTGCGCCGCAGTAAAACCAAAGAACTTATAAACAAGGGTGAAAAGCGGGCGGAAATCATTGAGTATTTTCAAACACACCACCAGCAGTTCCTGGCCACTATTCAGGTTGGAATTACTTTTGTCAGTACCATTGCTTCAGCATTTGGAGGTGCACAACTCGTGGAAGACATTGCCCCCTTATTCCAGCAAATAAAATGGGCGCCAGTCGCCGACAACTCAGAAATCATCGCCTTCTTCGTGGTTGTTATGCTTATCTCATACCTTTCACTTATTCTGGGTGAGCTCGTACCAAAATCACTCGCTCTGCGCTTCACTCAAAAAATTGCGCTCTTTGTCAGCTATCCAATCAAAGTCTGTGCAACAGTCTTTTCAGTTTTTGTAAGGTTCCTCACCTTTTCATCAAATTTGATTCTTCGTCCTTTCCGCAAAAAACAGGGCTACTACGAAGCACAACTGTCCGAAGAGGAGATCCGCACAATCCTGGAAGAGGGGATGGATGCCGGAACCATTGAAAAAAGAGAGCACCAGTTTTTGGAAAACGTTTTCTCTTTTGGCGATCTGGAAGTTGGGAAAATTATGATTCCACATAATAAAATGGATGTTCTGGACATTGAAATGGACGATAAAGAGATCATTCAAAAAATCCTCAAACACAACCATACCCGTATTCCGGTTTACGAAGACCAGGTCGACAACATTATCGGAATTCTCTACAGCAAGGACCTCTTCGAAAAGATTGCAAACAAAAGGAAATTCAACCTCCGTGACATCATTCGCCCGGCCCTTTTTGTGCCGTCCACACAACGCCTCCACGACGTTCTCCAAAAGTTCAAAAAGGAAAAAATGCACATGGCCATTGTTATGGATGAGCACGGTGGAGTAGATGGTCTGGTAACACTTGAAGACATTCTTGAAGAGATTGTTGGTGATATTGAAGACGAAATCGATAAAATCAGTAAAGAAATCCAGGAGCAGCCGGACGGAAGCTTCCTTGTTGAAGGAAGTACATCTATTACTGACTTCAATCGTTTTCTGGACACCGATCTACCCGAGGATGCCCAATATAACTCCATTTCTGGATTCATTCTCGATCGTCTTCATCGATTTCCAAAACGGAACGAAAAAATCCACTATGAAAACCTGGTTTTCCAGATTAAGGAGAAAACCAAGACTCGCATTAAGTCGATTCACGTAAGAAAAAAGAAGCAAAAAAAATAAAGCTTCCCTTCAACTTCAATCCTTAAGGAACACCGGATCACTAGAACCCATAGGACACTCCTCCATCTTCCTCTGGAGCAGGGGTTGGTTCTTCTGTAGAAGCCGGCGGCGGAGTTGTTTCAGGTTCTGGCGGTAGCTCTGGCTCAACGAGTGGTTCAGGTGTCGCAATCACCTCTTCAGGTTCATCCGGTTTGGTAGTAACAAAGTCAGATTCCGGCACCACAACTGGAGTAGGTTCCTGCTCTTCTTCCTCTTCATCCTCTTTCTTTTTAATCTTCACGAACTGCGCATCGTAGTTCTTCTGTTCCATAAAGCTTGGGTACACTTCATTGCCTTTCCAGATCAAACCTTCTGGTTGAGGGAATGGTTCATCCGGCACATCAGCCAAAGCTCGTTCCATAAACATTTTCCACATTGGTGCGGCACCAGTCAGTCCCCACGCGTTGTAGTACAAACGTTCTCCATCTGTATTTCCAACCCACACTCCTAATGCGATAGAAGGAGTATAACCAAGCGTTAGAAGGTTATTCGGATAGTTTGTCCGTCCAATTTTCTTGTTAGATGTTCCGGTCTTGGCGGCAACAGTGTGCCCCGGAATAGTGAGCGTATTTCGCCAGGTTCCCCCCGGTCTCGCATAAACATCAGAAAGCATACTACTCAAAACATAGGCAACTTGCGGATCCACAACCTGTTCACCCTTGTCTTCAAATTTTTCAATAACATTCCCATTACGGTCACGCACTTCCAGAATTGGGTTTACCGGCGCTCGAACACCACCATTCGCCATAACAGAGTACCCTCCAACCAGTTCAAGTAGAGACAATTCTCCACTACCAATCGCCATTGGCGGACCAAAGTTAAACGTCCATCCACGCTCTTCGGCATCCTTATTAAACTCATCTTTAAACGCCCGCAAACTCACAATCCCAAGCTTATCCAGGAACTCAAGGAGCTTATCCTCTCCACCAGCAATATAGAAAGCCTTGATAGCCGGAATATTCCGGGAAGATGCCAGAGCTGTTCGCGCAGTCATTCGTCCCTTAAACGTATTGTCAGAGTTGGATGGCGTGTAGTTCCGTTCAAAAACAGTCTTATAGTCTCCCAAAATAGTTCCAGAACCAATTCCTCCATTCTGAATCGCGGCAGCATAAACGAGTGGTTTAAATGAAGAACCCGGTTGCCTCAAACTGGTCGCAACATTTACTTGTCCATCAATAGACTCATCCCAATAGTTTCGTGATCCCACCATCGCCAACACTTGTCCCGTTCGCGGATCCAGCGCAACCATAGATGCATTATTCGCGCCAAGTCGACCCTGGTTAAAGTCAGCACGCTCAGCCACCACATCTTCTGCAAGCGACTGCAATCGCGGATCCAGCGTGGTCACAACTTCAAGTCCACCACTTTCAACCAGCTCCTTTCCATACTCTTTCTCCAGAAGTTCTTTCACATAAAACACAAAGTGTGGCGCTTCAATCTTATGAACCGGATCCAGGAATGTTACATCAAACCCTTCACGCCAGGCAGAAAGCATTTGGTCATGAGTGATATATCCATCCTCGATCATACGTTCAAGCACCAGATCTTTCCGTCCTTTCATATAGTTTGGATCATCCGGTCCACTACACTTTGGTTCCGGTCGTGGAGCCGGTTCAGCTTCAGGCCCTTCTGCAGTAGCTTCCGGCAAAGCCTCTTCGCTCAACTCTTCCGGTGGAGCACTCGCAACCAACTCTCCTTCATCCATAACCTCTTCAAGACTCTCAACAGTTTCATCCATCTTACAATAACCCATCAAATCATTCTTATTCTGACCATATGGTGAATACTGAGACGGAGCCTTTGGCAAAGCTGCCAAAACAGAAGCTTCGGCCAGAGATAAGTCATGTGAACTCTTTCCAAAAAAGGTCTTGGATGCGGCTTCCACTCCAAAAGCGTTCGAACCATAAGCAATCTTATTCAAATACATCTCCAGAATTTCATCCTTACTAAAGAGATATTCAATCTGGAGAGAAAGAAGCAGCTCTTTAATCTTTCGTTCATACGTTTTTTCCGGCGAAAGGAAAACGTTTTTCGCAAGCTGTTGGGTAATAGTCGAAGCACCCTGCCGCGTATCATCCTCCTCAAGGTTCTTGATCTGGGCACGGATAATTGCCACAGGGTCAAACCCAAAGTGATCATAGAATTTCTTATCCTCAATCGCCAATGTCGCGTGAATCACATCTTCAGCAATATAAGAAAGCGGCACGTAATCACGATTCTCTTCGCTAAAAATGCTATAAAGAACATTCCCTTCACGATCATAAATAATGGTGGTTTCCGCAAAATTCATCTCCTTCAACTGGGTAACATCCGGCAAATCCCGTCCAAAAACCAGGAAAATAGAAATAAATCCCAGAACTCCAAGACCAAGAAAAACTCCAGCAATTTTTAAAACCCAAAAAACAGGCTTCTTATATTTGCGGACATGCTTTCCATATCGGTTCGTAAAATATTGCCGAACAGAATAGGGCGAATGATCCAGCGAAATCTTTTCCGCCAGTGCAATCTCCTCAGAAGATTTCTTCGATTTATTATCAGCTTTTGCTTTCGATTCTTTCGTTGGTTTTGACTTCTTTGCAGCCTTCTTTGGTTCACTTTTTTTCTGCTCTTTTTCCCCGGCAGCCTTGGAAGATGTGGATTTTTTGCCACTTTTCTTCTTGGCTGATGTCGTCTTTTTTTGAGTTGAAGCTTTTGATACTGAAGATTTCTTCTTTTGAGATTTAGACTTTTTTACTGATTTTTTCTTTTTTTTCTTAGCCATGTCTCTATTTAAGCAGGTTTCAAAAATTGAGCAATGAAAAACCCCAACTTTTTCCCAAAAACTGTATAATAGGTGTCGATATGAAAAAAATTGAAATTTATACCGATGGAAGTTGCAAAGGAAACCCTGGTCCGGGTGGATGGGCCGCTACCTTTTTAGATGAAAAAGCAGACCAGCCATTCACAGTGCTTTTTGGCAATACCACCAACACAACAAACAATCGCATGGAGATGATGGCCGTGATAGAAGCACTCCGTTATATTCACAATCACAATCTCACCGACAAAAAAATCCATCTCTACACCGATTCAAACCTGATTGTTCAGACAGTGAACCAGGGGTGGAAGAAGAAAAAAAACACCGATCTCTGGCAGGAGTTTGATCGGCTTTTAGAAAAACTGGACATTCGATTCGAGTGGGTCAAAGGCCATTCAAGCAACCACTGGAACAACGAAACCGACAAAATCGCACTTGCCGAAGCCGAAAAAGCCGCTAAGCGATTAAAGTAACCACATCTTTCGGTAACGCGGACACCTTCACCCCGGCCTCTTCCAGAGCCTTCTTTTTTGATGCGAATGTTCCTTTCCCCTGAGAAATAATCGCCCCCGCATGCCCCATAGTCTTGCCCGGTGGCGCTGTTCGGCCGGCAATATAGGCCACAACCGGCTTCTTCACGTGCTCACGAATAAACGCCGCCGCTCGTTCTTCTGCATCTCCGCCAATCTCTCCAATAAGAAGAATCTTTTCAATCGACTCATCCTGTTCCATCAACTCTAATCCTTCCAAAAAATTCAGACCAGTCACCATATCTCCGCCAATTCCAACAACAACACTTTGCCCAATACCCGCCTCAGTTAAATGAGAAACAATTTCATACGTCAGCGTTCCAGATCTTGAAAGTACTCCAACCTTGCCGGGCATAAAAATATCACCAGGCATAATCCCAACCTTGCTCTCCCCGGGAACAATCAGTCCGGGACAGTTCGGACCAATAACAGTTAAACCCCGATCCTTTGCCGCCTCCACAATTTTCAGAACATCATGGACCGGGACATGCTCACTAATAATCACAATGTGAAGACCTGCTTCAAGAGCCTCCATCGCGGCATCCAGAGCAAATGCAGCAGGCACAAAAAGGATCGACCATTCAGCAGCATGAGCCTTCTTTGCTTCGGCCACACTATTATAAACCGGCACCCCCTCCACTTCCTGTCCACCTTTCCCGGGAGTCACGCCAGCCACGACATTCGTTCCATACTCCAGCATCAATTTGGTATGGAATGAGCCATGATGCCCCGTAATTCCCTGAACCACAACCGGTGTTGTCTTTGTTAAAAACATAGGAAAAATTATTGAGCTACTTTCTCAGCCGCCTCTTCAAACGAAAGAAAAACATCATAGCCAGCCTCTTTCAGAATGGCATGAGCTTCCTGATCATTGGTGCCCACCATCCGAATCACCATATCTGGAACACCTTCCACATCTGCCATGGCCTCCACAATTCCTTTCGCAACCTCATCACAGTGCGTAATTCCGCCAAAAATATTTAAAAACAGTTTTCGCCCTCCCTCTTTTTGAAGAACGATTTTCACCGCCTGCGCCACTTTCTCTGCCGAAGCCCCACCACCAACATCACAAAAATTAGCAGGCTTCCCCCCATACGCTTCAACCGCATCCAGCGTCGCCATTACCAGCCCTGCACCATTTCCAACAACGGCGGTGTCACCCTCCAGTTCAACATAAGCCAGGTCATGCGCTCTTGCCTTTCGTTCCAGTTCTGTCTGGCCGCGCACACTTTCATGATCAAGCTCCGGATGCCGAGGCAACGCATTGTTATCAATAACAGTCTTGGAATCCACCGCTACCAAAGCTCCATCCGGTTTCAAAATAAGAGGATTCACCTCGACCAAAATCGCCTCCTCTTTATAAAGAACCTCCAAAAGTTCACTGCAAACTTCAACAAGATGTTCCCGCGAATCTTCTTCAAGCACATTCTGCTCATCAAAAAACTTTTTCAAAACGACCTTTGCGTCGTCCCCACGAACCCCCACCTCAACTGGCACCTGTAAAATCTTTTCAGGATGATCCTGCGCCAACTCTTCAATATCCATTCCACCCTCTTCTGAAAAAACAATCATCGGCTGTCTCAAAAATCGATCCACTAAAACACTTAGATAGAGTTCGGTGCGGATTTCAACCTTCTCCTGAATAAAAACCTCCTCCACAACTTCATCGCCAATCTTCGATCCCAGAAAATCTCTGGCTTTCTGTCCAGCTTCATCACGGTTGGCAAAAACAATTCCACCACGCTTCCCCCGTTTCCCTGAAAGCAGCTGAGCCTTCACGACCACCTCACTGGCACCAGTCTCTTCTAAAAACTCTGCCAACTTTTCATCAATATCATCGTCACGTCGCACTAAAATACCACGAGCAACCGGAACACCATACCTCCGGAAAAGCTCCCGCCCTTCAAACTCCTTTAAGAACATAGCGGATTGTTAGCAGCGAGCATTAGCCCATCAGATCATCCAGAGCCTTCTTTAGTTGCTCTTCACTCTGGAATCCAATCAGTTTATTCACCATCTCACCACCTTTAAAGAAGATAGTGGTTGGAATGCTTTGAACCTCATATTTATTTCCACTCTCATTATTTTCATCAACATCAAGCTTTCCAATCTTTACCTTCCCTTCATACTCTTCAGCCACCTTTTCTACAATCGGCGCCATCATTTTACAAGGCCCGCACCATGGAGCGAAAAAGTCCACCATTACAGGAATATCAGATTTGAGAACCTCTGCCTCAAAGTTGTCATCGGTAAAAGTTACTTCAGCCATAATGAATCTTTAAATAATACAGACTCAAGTATAACAACGGTCCACCTAGGCGGCAACAGGCTCCTGTTGTGTCGGTGTCTGAACTCTTGCCTTATCTTCAAATGCTGCAAAATCTTTCTCAAACTGCTTCAGATCGGAGGCCTTGCTATAGCCCATATAAGATTTACGAAGGAGTCTCAAAAACGACATCCGCTTCAAAGCTGTCCGGAACTTTGATTTGCGCAAATCACGCCTCGACTTATAGACCACACTAAAATCATAGCGGAAAATAAGCATACTCTGGTCGATCTCCAAAATTTTTGCTTTGAGTTTTTCAGCCGGATCACCCTGCTGCATAATAATGCGGAAAAAGTGGAGGGTTGTATCATTGTTTCCGGAAGTTCTTCCAACCACCACCATATTTTTTTCTGGCAAAGCCTGCATAAACCACGTTCTTAAAAAAAGATCTCCGGTTTCCCGGCTCTTCCCCACAGAAAGACTATAATAAAAGTTCTCCTCGCCACCCTCTTTACGGAGCATCTCCGCCCGCTCTTTCATCATCTGATTCTCTTCAAAAACAAAACTTTCTACTTTCTCAGGCAGCTCCTCATGTATCTTTTTAAGCTGCTTTGTTGTCACAAACCGTCCACCCTTTAATAAATAAATCAGCTTCACCAATGTCGCGGCATCCAGTCCCGGCAAAAACTCATTAAAACCTGCCATCACTTTTTCGTACATCTTCCCCATAATCGACTCCATCGACTCCTGAACATCTTCAAAGCTGGTTCCAAGTTTTGAAATATACACATTTTGACCGGTATCCAGATACAGACGAAGCACATACTCCATGTCATCAAAATCATGACTCTTTAAAAGTCCCAGATAAATGGTAAAACAGTCACGTTTCTCCGGCATAATCACAATACTTCCCTCATAGAGCTGAATCTTACATTTCCCCTTTGGCACAATCTTTCCGTGCGTATTTTCCAGATCCACACTTCCTTCAAACTCCTTCATCAGCATCCCAACCTTCATAAAGAGCGAATCCGCCAGATATTCATTCCGCACCCGCATAAAATCTTTCAAAAACACCTCAAAAAGATTGGAAAAATCGCTCAAAGCAAACTTTTCCTTTTTATAAGTACTAAAAGAAAGCAGATCATCTTTAATATGAAGATCTTTCATATCGCCAAAATAGACCACTTCACCCTGATCCTGCGCCCCTTTTCCCTTCAGCCGAAAAGAGAGTCGATCAATAACAATCTCCCCCTCCTTTTCCAAAAGAACCTTATTGTAAAAGTTCAGTTTCTTGAACTTCAGACTATACGTGAGCGCCATGCCCGTTGTCGTAACTAAGAGCTAAAAATAAACACATTGAGGGAATCCCTCATGGAAGCGTGGCCATAATACCCTAAACCATTGAGGAATCAAGCAAAAAATGATATACTTTCCAGATACATTCGTTTAGGATACTGAACCTGGTTCATAAAGCACATTGTATGAATACAAACCCACTTAAAAACGCCATCGCAGCGTTTTTTATTGCCTTGGCAACCATTGCTGCAAGCGGACAACAGGCGCTGGCAGCCGAAACACCTGTCTACGAGCCTGAATTCGTTTATCTTTCTCCAGAAAAAGAGCCACTTATGCCATTTACAGGGCTTTCTTTGGAATGGGAACAGGATGTTCCAGAAGGAACGTCAGCCGAGATTTTTACACGATTTTATACTGCTGAAGGATGGTCAACATGGAACGACATGCATCCGGACATAGACGGGGAAATCAACTTATCAAATCCAAAAGCGTTTATTTCAACGGATCTCGCAACAAAATTTCAATACAAAGTTATCCTGCAAAGTCAGATTGAAACCCTTACACCAACGGTCAAAAATCTGACTTTTACATATATTCATGCAGATGGAACAACTTCAATAGACACAAGTGCTGCAACCGGCGTAGCCCGGACTACAGAAAGCATGACAGCATCTTTTCAGCCTACGGAAACAAATTTCTCTGCGACAACATCAACAAAACCAGCCCTCCGGGTTATCTCCCGGTCTGAATGGGGCGCGGACGAATCACTCCGAATTTATAAAGGTGACAATCCGGAACCGGAACTGGTAAGTCTTGGAGACGATTTCTACGAAAAGTATGCCGACGAACTTAAAATCTCCCGAACCGTTGCCTACAACGAAAACGGAGAACTCCTCACCTGGCCGTTGGAGTACCCGGAAAAAATAACCAAATTTTTCATTCATCACACGGCAACCAGTAAAAATCTAGACAATCCACAGCAAGCTATTCGTGACATCTACTATTGGCATGCAATTTCACGCGGATGGGGTGACATTGGCTACAACTACATCATCGATCAGCGTGGAAACATTTACGAAGGACGCTACGGTGGAGATGGAGTTATAGGAGCCCACGCAGGACCGGGAAATAACGGAAGTATTGGAATCGCTGTTCTTGGAAACTATGAAGAGAGCGAAGTTCCCGCACCCGTGATCGAATCCATTTCGGCCCTCATTAAAGCAAAATCTGCCAAATACGGCATCGATACTATGGGTTCATCTATGTTCCGGGGTGAAATGCGTCCAAACATTATGGGACACAGAGACATCATGAGCACAAGCTGCCCGGGAGCAAATCTCTACGCCATGCTTCCAACTATTAAAGCGCTTTCTAAAAACGCTTTCACTGTCACCACTATAGACAAACGACGGGAGGATCAAAAAGAGGCCTACGACTATGATCTCGCCAGCAATATGGGCATGCTAGAAATGGAGGGGGGAGAAAAATCGACACTTACCATCGAAGTTACAAATACAGGAACTGCCACATGGAGCGCTGACACATACTTCATGCTCAGCACCACCAAAACAACAGAAAAATACCTTTCATCAGCAAAAGAGACCTGGAAATCAGAAACAGCGGGACAGGCCGTAGCTCCTGGAGAAACGGCAACATTCCACATGGCGCTCACCGCATCACACCTTGGAGGATTCGGAACATTCGAAGTCTTTCCAATGATTAATGGAACACTCAAAATTGAAAAATATCTGAGCATTCCTGTCCAAAATAATGGATCCTATTTTGACTACAATCTGGTCGATCTGGACGTCCCGGAAGACACACTCAAACCGGGAGAGCCAATGACCGTGACTATAAAAATGGAAAACACCGGTGATTCAGTCTGGCGAAACAGCGGCACGAACCGCGTTATGCTTGGGACAGAAAACCCGCGTGACCACGTTTCCCGCATTTTGGCAGAACCATCAAACCGGTTAGCTTTAATGGAGGAGGAAGAGGTAGCTCCTGGAGAGACCGCCACATTCAAAGTGAACATTCTTGCGCCAGTGCGTGACGGACTGTATCGGGAGTATTTCGCGCCGGTCATTGAAGGAATTACCTGGCTCCCACACCGTGATAATTACATTGAATTCACCGTTGAAAATGTCAGTTCCAACGCGCGCTACCTTGGAGGGCGATTCATGCTGGAGTCATTTCAGCCGGGAGAAAGAAAAACAGTAGAGCTTCAATTTGAAAACACAGGAAAAGATAACTGGCTTCAGGATGGCGACGCTCCATTCACTGCCAGCATCACCAAAAATACACAACTCATTGTGAATAGCATTCGTCTGAAAGAGACAGAAGTGCAGCCCGATCAGACGGGAACACTCCGCATGTCGGTTCAGGCGCCAAACCGTGAAGGCGTTTTCCGGGTGATCGTCACTCCAAAAATCGGAACAAAAGAACTCACACTTCGACCAATTCCACTCTACGTTCTGGTTGGAAGAGGACTGGAAAATGCCGCGAGCCAGACATCAGAATCACAAACACAGACAGAAGTCACAGATGGATTCGGGAATGACTCAAATCTCAATCCTGAACCCGTTGATTCAGAGCTCGTCAGCGCGGCAGGCACACCAATCGCAAGCCACGACAATATTCGCATTGGACTCAGCTTTCATGGAGATCCCCTCATCAGCGCAAGCGGATCTTTTGTCCTGAAAGATGGGGCGACAACAAAGAAAACCTACAACGCTGACCAACTGGTAGGCGTTACCTATACAAACGGAACCTATATGGCAACCGGCGGAGGAGAAAGCATCACACTTTCAACCCCACCACGATTCGAACCGGCAGAATCCGGAAGCATCATGCGGATCGACAACTATGAAAACCGTCCATCATGGAAACCGGAACTCAATGACAACACTTTCCGGGGTGCCCTTGAAGTAAACTGGTATGGTGACGAACTGGTTGTCGTCAACGAACTTCCACTGGAACAGTATCTTCGGGGATTGGCAGAAATCGATCCAAATCAACATTTTGAAAAGATCAAAGCGATTATGGTTTTGGCCCGATCATATGCCAAATACTACATGACTCTGGATGAAAAATTCCCTGGCGCTCCATACCACCTCACCGACGATCCACAACGATCACAATACTATCGGGGATACGGATTCGAAATCCGCAACCCAACCGGAGCCAAAGCCGTAGAGGCAACAGCCAATGAAGTCGTGACCTACAACGGCAACGTTATTAAAACACCATACTTTAGCTCAAGCGATGGACGCACCCGCAGCGCATTCGAAGTCTGGGGTTGGACCAATGCTCCATACCTTGTAAGCGTGGACGATCCAGGTTGTGAAGGTCAGGAACTGCGTGGACATGGTGTGGGACTCAGTGGATGTGGATCCCTTTACTTTGCAGAACAAGGATGGGGATACCACGACATCATCAAATACTACTACCAGGGTGTCGAAGTCGAAACCCGACCATAGCCCTCTAACAACCTGCATGCTTAAACTCATTCCACAAGAAGAGCCGGAAAAAGGTCAAAGTACCACAAAGGCACGGACCAAGAATAATAGGCGGCGAAAGCGGTCTGCTGGACGATCTCCAAAAGCCCAACCAGCAAACGTTTCCAGAAAGTGTGTCCTCACAGACACATCAAACCAGCTGCTCACCTATACAGCAGGCCCTGACAAATACACCGACCGCGAAATCTCCGCGAT
>CALMAI010000006.1 GCA_937858825.1 uncultured Candidatus Peregrinibacteria bacterium | reverse complement strand
CCACTGTTTCTCCAGTTCCGGATCCACAAACGTATCATTGCTTCCACCAGCCAAATACCGCAAATAATAAAAACTGGAGCAGACAAACGTATCCATGGTATCCACTTCCGGCCGCCAACCTTCACCAAAAATCTTTTCGGTCCGTTCAATCAACTCTTTCGATTGTGCCAGAGGGGATGTTCCTTTCGGCTTAAATTCAACATCTGTTGGGAGCAGCCAAGGCAAATGCTCTTCTGGAATCGGATGTGCTTTCCCTTCAGGATCGTACACAATCGGAATCGGCGCACCCCAATACCGCTGCCGGGAAATAAGCCAGTCCCGCAGACGATAATTCACTAGTCCCTTTCCTTTGCCATTCTCCTCTAACCACGAAATCATTTTCTTTTTCGCTTCTGCCGTCTTCAGCCCATCCAAAAAGTCAGAATTCACTGCTTCACCTGGCTCGGTAAATGGCTCCTCTTCAACATTTCCACCTTTTACCACCTCTTTAATCGCAATCTCATACTTCTTCGCGAACGCAAAATCCCGCTCATCATGGCCAGGAACCGCCATAATCGCGCCTGTTCCATACGACATCAAAACATAATCAGCAATCCAGATCGGCACATCCTCCCCATTCACAGGATTTTTGGCATAAGCGCCGGTAAAAACACCACTTTTATCCTTCTCCAGCTCACTTCTTTGCAGTTCCGATTTTCCGGCAACTTCATTTTTATAAGCCTCAACAGCATCTTTCTGATCATCAGTAACAATCGTGTCCACAAGCGGATGTTCCGGCGCCAAAACCATATACGTTGCCCCAAAAAGAGTGTCCGGACGTGTAGTAAACACCACAATTTTCTCATCACCAACCTCAAACTCCACTTCTGCCCCCTCACTTCGTCCAATCCAGTGCTGCTGCATCAACTTGGTCTTTTCCGGCCAGTCCAAGCCCTCCAAACCATCCAAAAGTCGCTGTGAATAGTCAGTAATCTTCCAATACCACTGTTCAAGCGGCTTCTGGATCTCATCCGTTCCACTTCGCTCACACTTACCATCCTGCACCTGCTCATTCGCCAGAACCGTCTGACAATCTTCACACCAGTTCACCAATCCCTTTTTCTTATACGAAAGACCATTGTTGTACATCTGTAAAAACAGCCACTGCGTCCATTTATAGTACTCAGGAGTCGATGTGGTCACGCTCTTTTCCCAGTCGTACATAACACCAATCCGGCTCAATTGCTTGGCCATGGTCTCGGTATTATGGGCGATAGATTCAGCAGGATGAACCCCGGTCTTAATAGCATAGTTCTCTGCGGGAAGCCCAAATGAGTCAAAACCCATCGGCTCAAAAACATGAAACCCTTTCATGCGCATATACCGTCCCCAGCTATCCGCCGGAGCATAGTTATACCAGTGTCCCACATGAAGTTTGTCTCCAGAAGGATACGGAAACATAACCAAATTATAGTATTTTGGTTTGGATGAATCGCTTAAATCAACCTTGTAGAGCTCTTCGTTCTGCCATCTATCCTGCCATTTTTTCTCCACTTCTGAGGGATTGTATTTCTGCATGAAGACACGTTTAAAAAGATTCCGCCCACCATTCTAGCGATCCTAAACCCCAAAAGCAACGATCTCATACGCTCCAAAAAGGAGGAAAATTCCATAAAAAACTGCAGCAATAACAGTTCGTCGGGCCATAGCCTTAAAGTTTGGCGTATATTTGGATGTTTTTGTTCGATTGAGCTGAAAGAGCGTCAACTCATAGACATAGGTCACTCCAAGCAATAAGCATAAACCAAGAACCACAGAAAAATTAGTGTAGAGCCAAACAATCGGACCCCACTGAACACCAAGAGGAACATTCCCAAGAGCATACGATGCTAAAGCCAAAACAGAAATGTGAGCCGCCTGATCAACCAAAAATGGACCAATATACTTCTTCGCACCTCGTTCATAAATAATCTTCAACCAGTCGATCAAAAAATGAGCGGCGGCAATCAATAAAATCGCAGCCAGAACACTCATGTTTGGCATGTAAACCGCCAGCACAATAAACGAAATCACCAAATGCACAGATCCATGAACAGCAATTCCAGACCACTTCCGCTGCTTCCACCTCACCAATTTTTCAGGTTGAAGCACAAAATCTGCCAGAAGATGTGCCAGCAATAAGTAGAGAAAAATCATATCTATCCTTGATTTTCGTTGCGGGTATTGATCTTGAGCCGACTCAAAAACTCCTTGCTAATACGACTCGCCATATTAGGATTGGAGCTGACCAGTTGAATAAAATCGTCTTTTGCAAGGCGGAAACATTGTGTCTCTTCCACGGTTTTGGTCGACGCATTCCTTGGTTTTTCACCAATCAAAGCCATTTCTCCAAAGAAATCATTATTCCCAAGGGTTGCAACTTCAACCTCTTCAACCTCACTTGCAGCCGGATGATACACGCGAACCATCCCCGACTTAATAATATAAAACGCATCGCCGATCTCACCCTCATTAAAAATCACATGCTCAGGTGGGTACAGTTCCAACGTAATATGCTTAATAATTTCATGATGATCCTCTTCATTAAGGTCAGCCATAAGCGGGATCTGTTTGAGGATGTTGAGTATCGTGGTGATATCTTCTTGGCTCATGTCTGACATACGTAAAAGGATTAAGAACTCTTTGTATTATAGCATGTTCTAAAAACCCAAAGCAAAACCACGCCAAGATTATTGACATAAAGTAATAAATATGTCACAATGTACAGATACGGTGGGTTGTCACGCATCAATAAAAATAGACATAACCCTATGTACAACTATTGGAGAAGCAACAAGAATGTCATACTGACGGCGGTGGCACTATTCATGGTATCGCTTACAGCACTCCTATACGTACTCACTGGAGATATAACCGGAGAGCATGGCGGTCTTTCTGCAAACGTTGTCGACTCCATTTCCATCAAGTCGCAAATGGAACAGGAAAAAGTGTTCCGATCCATGGTAGACGATCATGTCGGTCCACTCGCAGTGGTAGAAACACATGGACTCATTGAATTCGCGAGTTGGGATTTTGAATCTACAACCGGGTATAAGGCCGAAGCAATCAAGAACCAACTCTTCTACAGCTTCATTCATCCAGAAGATATGCCTCAATTTCTGGCTGCACTTGGAAAAGTAATCGCTACTGGAGAAGAGGTTCCAATGGTTGGACCATATAGAATTAGAACATCAGAAGGAGACTACCGTATGCAGGTGGCATCGTTCTATCCAATTAAAAATGCCGACGGAGAGACAGAAAACATTATTTTTGCCATCCAGGATTTAACAGAAAACATTGAACCAGAAATATCCGAGGAAGAGGAAAATTCTGGATCCAATGACAAATCCATTCGCAATATGGAAGAGGAGGATGACACGCGGTTGGTGGTAGAAAAAGTATAGAAACTATTCAGAACCTTCAGAATCATCCTCAGGTTTCTCCCGGGCAGAAGTTAATTCCATACTGGTCAGTTCCAAAAAGGTAAATGTCCATACCGTTGCGGCGAAAACGTGAATGGTTGCGCTTAAGTATGAAGCTATATAAAGGAGGACCAGTCCCACGCTTCCAGCAACAACATAAGCAGCAAAAGGAATTGAAGCCGATGCAAAAAGATAGATAATCAGGAGCATCGCGCCTGGAATCAAAAGAACAAACACAATCTGCAACAAAATCCTGACACTAATAATGATCATCAAAATGATCAAAAGGAGGGTTTCTTCAAGGTGTGTCACCACGAGCGTTGAACTTTTAGCAATCGACTCAATCACCTTACGATCATCAATCACAATAAAAAACTCTGTATACGTAAAGAGGACCGCAACAAAAAGTCCAACAATAAAGTAAACAATCAAAATAGGCGTAAAAGTATTGAGCGCATCCCACCCAAGATTCCGGGCCAAAAATCCAGCCCAGGTGAACACACTTACGATACTAAAGGTCCGCACCAACCATGAATATTCAAAGATTGGCAGAAAGCTAAGAAGTCCATAGCGAATACCATCCCGCATCTTTACCTCCTGGCCGTTTCTTTTACGGGCTATCATTTGAATAATCGCACCCTGACAAAAAGAGGGCAGCAAAATATAGAAAATCCCCACAACTACTGCAGTAATAACCATTGGAACAATATATTCCCCATTGAAACTAAAAAATTCACGCGCCCTTAGGGCGACCTGCGTCAAAAAGGTCTGTTCCTGACCAAACAGTGGCGAATTCACAAACGAAAGATACTGATACGCCACATAAAGTATCCCCACAACAGTGGATAAAACCGCAGGCAGAAAAGCATACCACTTAATAAGTCGCTTATTATTCTGTGTAAATTCCCAGGCCTCTCCAATAGTATTACGGGCTTTTAAGCTCATTGAAGCCAAAAAATAAATTACTCCTTCCTATCATAAACAAATCATCAATCCTTGCCAAGAAGCAATGAATTTGCTAAAGTATCATCCGATCTTGATGTGCCAAAGATGATATGTTAAGATCCCCATCCAATTCTTTATTTACCTATGAAAAGAGCAACCAAAAAGAAGGTGATCACCAAGTATGCGACGCATCCGAAGGACACTGGATCTCCACAGGTTCAGATCGCTATCCTGACAGAGCGGATCAATCAGCTTTCAAAGCATCTTGAATCGCATGCAAAGGACAATCACTCTCGTCGAGGTCTTCTTCAAATGGTGGGAAAACGAAGAAAACTACTCAACTATTTGCGATTGAATGAAAAGGAATCCTACGAGGACCTTTTGAAGCAACTAAAACTACGAAAATAAAGCCTTATACATACCCTTCAAAGAGGCGTGAAGCTCCAAGTTACAGGTTTAAGTCAAAGACCACGGTCTTTGCTTTGAACTTGTTACTTGCGGCAGGCGTTTTCTTGAGGGGTAATCTATATTTTAACCCCTTTTCTTTATGGAAAGCCAAAAATTTTCAATGGAACTTGCAGGCCGCGAGTTAACTATTGAGACCGGAACCTATGCGCACCAATCTCATGGTGCGGTAACTGTGTGGCTCGGCGACACAGTTGTTTTTTCAAGTGCCATGATGGGCGGTGCCCGACCAGGAACCGACTTTTTCCCACTCATGGTGGATTACGAGGAAAAATACTACGCAGCCGGAAAAATTAAAGGAAGCCGCTTCATTAAGCGTGAAGGGCGACCTTCTGAACGAGCTGTACTCAACAGCCGCCAGATCGATCGGCCAATCCGACCACTTTTCCCAAAAGGAATGGTCAACGACGTACAGGTAATCTGCTCAGTTCTTTCTGCAGACCTGGAAGTTGAACCAGGACCAATTGGGTTGATTGCAGCATCTGCTGCGCTCACTATTTCTGGAATGCCTTTTGAAGGGCCGGTCGGCGCAGTCCGAATGGGATACGTAGACGGACAATTGATCATCAATCCAACCTATGAACAGGTAGACAACGGTCAGCTCGACCTGGTTGTTGCCGGAACAAAAGAGGCAATCACCATGGTTGAAGCAGCAGCAGGAGAAGTCACTGAAGATGTGATGATTCAGGCTTTGGAAATGGCACATGCAGAGATTAAAAAGATCTGTGATCTTCAGCTTCAGTTGAAGGATGCGGTAAATCCAAGTCCACTTGAGCCAATCATTTCAGAAAAAGATGAAGCTGCCGTTAAGGCGGTGGAAGGTGCCCTGACAGAAGACATGCTCAACAATGTGAAAGGTGTGACAAAGGGAGAAGTGAAAGAAAAGATCCACGAAATAGAAGACCAGCTTATCGCTCAGTTTGCAGCACAAATCGAAGCAGAGGACTTTAGCGAAGGTGATGTGAAAGAGGCGATTAATAGTATGTTGGAAAAGAACATGCGCAAGAACATCCTAGAAAAAGAAGCGCGTATAGATGGACGAAAAGTTGACGAAATTCGACCACTCTCTTCAAAAGTTGGAGTTCTTCCACGGCCTCACGGATCAGCCCTCTTCCAACGTGGTGAAACACAGGCGCTTTCAATCGCGACACTTGGGGCACCCGGCGATGCGCAAATCATTGACACCATGGATGTCGACGAAGAACGACGATACTTCCACCACTACAGCTTCCCACCATTCTCAGTAGGAGATGTGAAGCCACTTCGTGGAGCATCACGTCGTGAAATCGGACATGGAGATTTGGCTGAGCGCGCGCTCCTTCCAGTGCTCCCTGACAAAAAAGATTTCCCATACACCATGTGGGTTGTCTCAGAAATTATGACTTGTAACGGATCAAGCTCAATGGCTTCTGTATGCGGATCAACACTTGCACTTATGCATGCTGGTGTACCGATCAAAAAGCCGGTTGCCGGAATCGCAATGGGACTTGTTGCCAAAGACAAAGACATTGCGCAGGGATACAAGATCCTCACCGACATCCAGGGAATGGAAGATTTCGCCGGAGACATGGACTTCAAGGTAACCGGAACAGCAGACGGAATTACCGCTCTCCAAATGGATATCAAGGTGAAAGGACTTTCACTCGACATCATGAAAGAGGCTTTGGAAAAAGCAAAACAGGGACGAAATACAATCCTGGAAAGCATGCACCAAACCATTGCTGAGCCAAATAAAGAGCTCTCCAAGTACGCTCCAATGATCATGAGCATGCAGATTGATCCAGACCTTATCAAGATCGTAATCGGTAAGGGAGGAGAGACAATCCAGAAGATCACCGCTGAATGCGACGTTGAAATCGACATTGAACAGGACGGGCAGGTGAGCATTACCGCCAAGAATCAGGAAGACGGGCAAAAAGCCATGGATTGGATTAAGCGGCTCACATACGAACCAAAAGCTGGAGACGAATTTGAAGGAAAAGTCGTAAAAATTATGGACTTTGGAGCCTTCGTGGAATTCCTCCCAGGGAAAGAAGGATTGGTGCACATCTCTGAACTCTCAAACCAACGCGTAAACCGTGTTGAAGATGTTGTGAAAGAAGGAGACACAATCAAAGTAAAACTCCTCAAGAAAGATGAGAAAGGACGATACAACCTTTCACACAAAGCAACATTGAGCCCGGATTCAAACCAGGGCGGATCTGCTCCGCACCAGGGTTAAGCCGCGGAAACGCTGCAGTCCACAATCTCTCTAAAATCAACTCTGTTAAAGCGCTCACGCATTGCCTCTCGGTAATCGTGGCGCTTTTTCGGATCCTCTTCTTTACGGGCATTGTTAACCTCTTTAAAAAGCCCATTAATAAGATGATAAAACCCTTCTCCCCAAAAATGGTTATACCGACTGGTCGCAACTTCCGGAGCCACCTCTTTTGCATTTGTCCGCTTGTTAATTTCTGTCAGATCCAGGAGCATCTGATCCAAATCAGCAGAACTCTCTTTCGCCAAATAGTTATCATAGAATTTCTGGAGCCAGATATAAACATCTTGAATTCGCGCAACAATATAAGCATTCACAAACTCGGCCTTGGCCTTTTCACGCTCATCAGCCTGCAGAAATTCCCTGGTACGATTAATGTGGTGGGTAACCTCCTCGGCATAGGTCCGATACGGCTGCAAAAGTGGTCGTTCTTCTGTGGATTGGCATTGATCCTTTAAAGAATCCAAATTTCGCATAATCTTAGCTCTTTCTTCATTGGAAAGAGGCTTATCTTCATCAAGCAATGAAAATCGCTCGTGTAATTGCTCAACCGTTGTCAGGAACGAACCAAGCGGTGCCTGCATATCGGCAATATGTTTTTTGACACAAACCTGATCTTCTTCAAGATAGGATCGAATGCTTGCGATTTCCCCAATACGAGCATTCACAAACTTTGGAATTTTGGTAAAACGGGCCCGGTGCGCACCGGGATTAGGTCGTCTTTGAACCTCGCCACTTTGCAGTTTGTGATCCATCTGAAAATCAAATGCATCCACAATAATCCGTTTCATCTGTCGCTTATGCTCATTGGAAACATGCCGCAAACTGTCAATACAGGTCATCATTTTACCCTGAACTGCTTGCATGTCAGCTTTCACACTATTCCAATCAGCACCAACCCTTTGTGACACATCGGACATAGTCGCTTTTATGTGCTGCAAAGTCTGAATCTCCTCATCATAACCATCCCGAATATGATCAATACGCCGGTGTGCGCCATGGGCATCAGTAAAATAAAGGACTTTTTTCCCCTTCCCATTTGGACTCTGTGTTCCTAATACATTTCCGTCCGCATCATAGTAGAGGCGGAGACCACTCCCAATAGCTGGCTTTCGCGCACCTCTTCTTGGGTGATCTGGAGAAAGGCCACTATTGAGTTTCAATGGGGTCAGTTCACCAAGTCTTGCCTTCACGGAAGGGATTGCTTGAGCATGATGAGCCAGGCGTTGAGCAGCATTCAGTTTTACTCCTTTTGGCAGTTTAAACTGAGCAAGTCCCAGATTTTCCAAAAGCGTATCCGAGATGCAATCCGGATCCACAATAATGTCATCTAAAGAGGCTCCTGCAACCCGGGTGCGAGAGTACGCAACTCTCACAATTGGTGAACTTAAAAACTCCTGAAATGTCTTGAAATCTGTTCGCGCTGAACGTTGAAAACCTTCCTCAGTCGCGCCTTTTCGTCCGCCCATTGCCCATTGATCATTCTCTCTGATTTGTTCCAAAATCGCCCGAACTCTAGAAGCAAACGCAGCAGCCAAATTCTTCGTGCGACGAACTCCATACTCATCACCATCTTCATCTTGCATGAGCGAATCCAAAATGACATTTACCCTCTTTGAAAAGGGAGCAGAAAATTCACGGTGTAATTCTTGAAATTCAGAAAGTTCAGATCCAAGTTCCTGCTCAAGCAGGGATAGGGCGGGATGTTCAACAGGCATAAGAAGCAAAATTAAAAACAAGGCTGCATTATGCCTCCCACCAGGCATGGAAGTCAAAAATTATTGAGCCATCTGCATTAAGTTCTCTTCAATATCGATCAAAAAGTAGTTGTCACCACTCACATCCAAAATCCAGGTCTCCAAAACTTTATCCCATCCGGTTAAAAAGAGGATCCCAACAATCACCAAAAGCACACCTAAAGTCCTACGAAACCAACCAGTCGGATTGGCAGCAAATTTAAGGCGTTGCGTCACCGCCCGCCCGCCGTATCCAATCGCCACAAGGACAGCAACAAGCCCCAGGGAGTAAACAGCCAGAGTCAATACACCGGTCCAGAAATCCTGAGGCAGAACCGTTCCAATAATGTAGAAATAGGTTGGACTGCAAGTGGAAAAAACCGGCCCGAGCGCGGCACCCAACAAGATTGACCCTGCAAAACCACCCCCTTTACTCTTGGCACTCTCAAGCAGTTTTTCACTCTTATAAAGCCCAAGTTTCACCTGGATATGATCCCACAAAGTCGGGAAAACCATCGTGAATCCCAGTACCAAAATAATAATCGCAGAAATTACACGCAAAATATCCTCATCCAGCGAAAACAGATCTGTTCCAACCTTCAGGAGCAGCGTAAAAACAAAAACAGAAATGCCCAATGAAAGCCCCACAATCAGGGGCTTCCACGGATTTTTTTCAGTCACTGATCCCCCAATAATCACGGGCAAAAGCGTGAGCGTGCATGGAGCCAGAACAGTCAGAACTCCAGCCAGAAAAGCGGGGATCAGCATAGATTTTGCATTAAGGTATAGCGACTAAGTCAACGAATCTTCAATGTATTCCTTGAAATCATCAAAGTTTGGATCCTGTCCCTGCCACACAACCTCCCCATTCGCATCAAGCACAACAACAGTCGACTGCACTCGAACATTATATTCATCTTTCAAATCATCTTCAGTATCGTAATCAGCCTTAAGAATTGTGGTTCCTGCTGGGAAAGTATCAAGTTGAGCATTCAAATCACTATCCATTTTTCGACAAATAGGGCACCAGTTGGCGTGGAAAAAGATCACATATGGCTTATTCCCATGAAGACTCTCTCGCTCAGAAGCACTATAGGCCTTATAAACCGGTTCATTGAAAGGCACCTCCGCGCTTAGAGTTTCTGCGTCCTCTTCAGACTCATCAACATCTGATTCAGGAGCAGTTCCAACAACCTCAATCGTCGCGTTCATTTGTTGAGACTCCTTTTGAGCATCAGCAGAATTACTTGGAACAGAATCTTCAGGTTCGTATGGAGTTGAAGCCATATTGCAACCGGCAAGAAGAGCCATTGTCCCAACAACAGCAGCAATATAAGAAATTTTCATAACTCAAAAGTTAAAAATATAGACAATTTTTCCTTATTTCCTTTGGAGCGAGTGAAGGGATTCGAACCCTCGGCCTTCTCCATGGCAAGGAGACGCTCTAGCCAGCTGAGCTACACCCGCTCGTGCCGCCATAATGTACCCGAAATCCGGTAGTAGTTCAATCCAACCTTCTCCCACTCGATTTTAAGTTCAAAAAATGGTATAATAACCAGATACAAATATTTTCTTAACATCAAAATCATGAAAAATTTCAAAAAATACTCACCATTTGTGTACTTCTTTGGAGGGATGGAAGGCGGAGGAGAAAAAGCTCCTGAGTCTACCGATGAAGCGCCAAAGAAAGAAACAGAAGTTACTCCAGATGACGCGAAAGAAGAAGCCAAAAACCTTACAGGAGGAGCTTTAGCCGGATTGGAAAAAGCTGAAGAGTTGAGTGAAGGAATTTCTGAAGAAGAGGCAGTTAAACTGTACGATGAAAAAATCGACCCGGTTCGGGAAATTATTGATTTCTTCAAAGCCAAGGAAAAACATAGAGAAGGAGAAAACCGACAACGACTCGAACGAGCTTTTGAAGCTGCCGGTGGAAAAGCTGAGGGCGTAAAAGGACAGTCAACCCAACCTTCAAACCTTCTGCAGGATGGTTTCCCAGAAAACAAACCAAACACCATCGGGTTAGCATGGATCTATGAAAACCTTAATAAGGCAGATAGCTCCAACCACCTTGCCGCGCTACAGAAACTGAGCAAAAAGCCTGGATTCTGGAACACCAAATTCAAGCCATCACTGGAAAAAACATTTCAAATGGCACAGGCAGCAAAGAACGCTTACGAACAGTCTTAATATCAAAATCATGAAAAAAATCAAAAAATACTCACCATTTGTATACTTCTTTGGAGGGATGGAAGGCGGAGGGGAAAAGGCTCCGGAATCTACCGATGAAGCCCCAAAAAAAGAGACAGATGTCACTCCAGATAACGCGAAAGAAGAAGCAAAAAATATGACAGGAGGTGCACTTGCTGGATTGGAAGAGGCTGAAGAGCTATCTCAAGACCCACGCCTAAAGAAAAAATTAACAGAAGATGAAGCAATCGATATTTATGACAACATGATCGATCCTGTCCGAAAAACAATCGACTTCTTCAAAGGAAAAGAGTCCCAGGCAAAGAAAAGTCAAAAAGTTCGGAAAGCTGTAGAATCAGCATTTCTTGCAGCAGATGGAGATCCGGAAGCAATGGGACCTGGAGAGGTTGTGAAAGTGTCAAACGTTCTCTATGGAGGAGTACAGGAACGCCAAAATGACGATGGATGCTATCGATACATCATTGATCAACTCAATGGAGAGGATAGTTCTAATCACCTGAACGCACTCATGCAGATGAGCCGGGGTCCACACTGGAAACGGTTTTCCAAGTGGCTCGACAAGCTCCACAAACGGAGAGGTGCTGCTGAAGAAGCTTTTAAAAAGGCAATGGCATAGGTAGCAAAGTTGCAATCCAACCCCAAAAGGCAGTAGACTGAAGTCACTGCCTTTTTTGAATGTACCATGGCACGACTAAATGGATACGTGAAGCGCGTTTCTGGCTCATATGCTTATGTGAGTCCCACGAACAATACAGCGGAATACCAGTTTGGAAGCCGCGACGTATTGAGTGGTGATTGGTCAAAAATTTCGTACGGAGACTATGTTTCTTTTGAAATTAAGGACAATCGGGCCAAAAACGTACGCATCATGCACGACAAACAATAGACTAACCTTTCACTTTTTTTCTAAAAAGGGATCGGATTTTCAGCATGCCGCTGGTAACCATAAATCCTTCCGCGCAAACAGCTCCTGCAAGGAACAGGGCAATCTGAGTGTGGAGACCTGTTATGGCAAACGCGATGAGAATAAAAATAACGGCAATAGAGAGCGCAATAACTTCGCGCTTGATGAGCCAGAAATCTTTTTCAAAAGCAAAGAGAGTAATAAGAATCAGATCATAGCCATAAGAGATAGCTGCCAGAAGAAGCATAGTTGGAAGAAGATACCAGAACTCGGGGATGAAATATTTTTTATGCGTGAGCATTTCCAGGACTGTTGGACCAAGCAGCGATCCCAATGTCACCAGTAAAAAACCACTCACAACAAGAAGGATCAACACACGCTTATAAAGAGTAGCAGCTTTTTCCCAGTTTTTGGTTTCAAGGTACTGCTTGAATCCGGGGAGAACTGAGAACATGAGGAAGGTAGAGAACAGGCTCAAAACCTGCGCGATTTTGAAAGAGATATTGAATGTAGCAAAAGCTGCATCCGTCAGAACTTCACGACTGAAAAATTCAGGAAGAAAGCGAAAATAAAGACTATTAAGAATGTTAATAATACCAAAAGGCAGACTCAGTTTGAGGATTGTAAGCATAAAATCACCATCGATCTGCCATTTCCAGTGGATCTGTTGACGAACAAACAAAAGACTAAGACCAGAGGCAATAATAGCTCCGCCCAAAGTTGCTGCGAAAAGGAGTGGGATATTGGCAAGGGCCGCGCTCGGCGCAAACCACTGCGTGACGGCAAAAACTCCAAAAAGCGCGCATGCTCGTCCGGTCACAAGAGCAACGGTGGCGCGGCCCATCATATAGTTTGCCTGCAGCATCCCATCGCACACAGAAGTCACATAATCAAAAAACAGAGCCCCCGCAAAAAGCAGCGTCGCCACCAGGAACACCGGATCACTGCCACCAATCAATAAATATAAAAGCCCGCCGCCTAAAAACAAAAACGCGGTCACAACCCGCAAAATAAGTGCGTTTAGAAAAAGTTTCCCACTTTTGGGCTCTTCAGACATGGCACGGACCGTTTGTCCAAAAATTCCCAAGTTGGCGGCAACACTCAAGAACAGGGCGAATTCAGAAACCGAAGCATAAAAACCATAATCAGCCTCACTGAGATAATTGGAAATCAATTTCAAGGTCACCGCGGAAATCACCAGTTGAACAACTTTTCCCGCTAGCTGCACAAACGTGGAAAAAGCGATTTTTCGTCCGAGTGTTGGAAGAGCAAAACTTTTCATAGCTCAGTAGTTTAAGAGGAGGTTTCCTCAGATGTGTCTGGCGGGAGGACTTCCAAAAAGCGGCGCGGCCCGGTTTGAATTGGCTGGTCGCCCACATAATCATGCAGCGCATTATCCAGAACATCCCAATCATAAACATAATCAGCGCCGCGCCGCGTCCCCACATCATGCGTAATAATATCTCCATCCGCGGTATATCCTTTCACCAGCACCACATGATATTCCGGCCCTCCATTCGAAAAAAACGGATTATTCATCGCCTTTCCATCAAACGGCATAATCAAGAAATGTCCCTTTGCCAAAAGCTGTTGTAAGTCCTCAAAAGTTGGGTCCTCATGCATGATCGACTTAAGACCCAAATGTTCATCCAAAATTCGCGCGGTCTGCTCCATATCGGTATGCCAATAATCCCCAAACACCTCATTCTGCCAATCCACCATATCCAAAATTTCCTGATTAAACTCTTCAGCAGTCCACTCATGTTCGTAGTAGGCATTGGCAGCCAATAAAATGCTTGCCTCCTCGCAGGCTTCCTGCCAGGGAAAATCCCAGTTTGCAAAAGGTGCCTGCGCGTAAAAAGGCGCAGCCAGATTCAACTCTTCCGGCACCTCCACAGGTTCTGGAGTCGACTCTTCTTGATCCATTTCATCCTTCACTTCTTCCGGAGCAGAACTTTCATCATCCAAAAGTGCGACACTCTCTTCTTGTGACAAATCCCGAAAACTTACCTGCTGCGGAACAGGACTCTTTTCATAGCGCTGTGACCATTTACCAAAAAAGAAGACCCCGGCGGGTACAACTATAATCAAAGCGATAACTAATATCGAAAAAAAGCGTTTCATTGCTGCAGATTGTAGCACTTCATGCTCAAGAGCAAAAGAATTCTTTCCACAACTTATTTCTTGAGGAAAGTAAAATCCACCGCCAGCCCATTAGACAAATTCACAAAATATGCTATAATGATATCAATAAACAAAAACTAAAACCAAATATATGTTCGATATGCTTAAGAGTGTTCTTGCCCAGAGTAAAAAACTCTATGTAAGACTTAGTATTTTTGCTGTAGGGATATTGGCATTAACCTTCATAGTTCATCCACAGGATGGACAGGCAAATTTTTTAGATATTCATAACCATTGGGGAGAAGAATACATTCAAATTCTTGCTGATGGTTGTGACATTAAAGGTCCGGAAGATGAAAATGGCAATCTGCTGAATATTTTCAATCCAGATCAGCCAGTCACACGGGCAGAACTCGTAAAAATTCTTGTGCAGTGTGAGGTCGGGGAAATCTCTGATACATCACAATTTACACAACAATCATTTAGTGATCTTCCTCCTGGACACTGGTCTTTTCCATATGTGGAACAGGCAAAGCTTTGGGGATGGGTGGAAGGAAACCCTGATGGAACATTTGCCCCAGATAGAGTAACAAACCGTGCCGAAGGGTTAACACTCATTCTACGATCACAATATGCAGACAGTGATATTAATGGGACAGCGGGTGTATTTGACGATGTATCAACAGATGCATGGTATTACCGGTTTATTACTTTCGCATACAATCAAGGCATCGTACAAGGATTCTCTCCGCGAATCTTTGCCCCAGAAAGAAGCCTTACTCGTGCTGAAGTAGCAAAAATTACAGTTGAAACCACGAATCTTGGCGGCGGAGGCGGCGGAGGTACAAGTGGCGGTGGTGAAAGTGGAAACACAAGCAG
>CALMAI010000005.1 GCA_937858825.1 uncultured Candidatus Peregrinibacteria bacterium | reverse complement strand
CTTCAAATTTCTAAACATGCCAAAGCTTACGCGCCTCGCTCTAACCGGCGGGGGAACAGGAGGACATATCGTACCCAATATCGCGCTTATTCAAGAGTTTAAGGATAAATATGGCGATGAGATTGAACTTCTGTATATTGGCGAGCGCCATGGTATGGAGGAGCAAATGGTTCATGATGTTGGCGTGAAGTTTGTGGGAGTGATGACCGGGAAGGTGCGGCGGTATTTTTCGTGGCCGAATTTTCTGGGTATTTTTAAAATTCCGGTTGGGATTTTTCAGGCGATAAGGGCTCTGCGGAAATTTAAACCACAGGCAGTTTTTGCCAAGGGTGGATTTGTGAGCTTCCCCGCGTGTGTGGCTGCATGGATTTTGCGAATTCCGGTGGTTTTGCATGAATCAGATGTTGTGCCCGGTTTGGCCAATAAAATGTGTGGGAGGTTTGCTACAAAGATTTGTGTTTCTTTTGAAGAGAGCACCCGATATTTTCCTAAAAAAGATGTGGAAATAACTGGAAATCTGGTACGCAAAGATATTTTGGATGGTGATGAAAAGCATGGACGTGAGATAACCGGATTCCATGAAAAGAAACCTGTTATTTTGGTAATGGGAGGAAGTCAGGGGGCAAGCTTTTTGAATAATTTGGTATGGGATCATTTGGATGAGTTTACGAAGCAGTATCAGATCATCCATATTTGTGGAAAAGGAAAAAAGCGGGAAATAATAAAGGATGGGTACCAAAGTTTTGAGTTTGTGGGAGAGGATTTGAAGGATTTTTATGCGTTGGCTGATGTGGTGGTAACCCGTAGTGGAGCGATTACGCTTTCTGAAATTGGGGCTGTAGGGCTGCCGGCGATTCTGATTCCTTTGAGCCGGCGGGCGAGTCGCGGTGATCAGATTGTGAACGCCAAGGCATTTGCCAAGAAGCATGCTGCTCATGTGATGGAGGAGGAAGAGTTTGAGATTGCACAATTTTGGTCCAATCTGGAACATCTGTCTGAGCATACTATGCATGAACAAAAAGCAGATGTAAGTGAGGCAAGTGAGAAGATTATTGCTTTATTGGAGGCGCTATGATTATTGGAGTGAATGCACGATTTTTAACGAAACCGTATACGGGAATTGGTCAGTATACGCAGTATTTGTTTGGAGAGATGGCGCGGCAGAATCCGGATGATCGATTTGTTTTTGTGGTTCCGGAAAAGGTGGAAGGTGACTTTCCTGCCAATGTGGATGTTGTGATTATCCGTGAGCGGTTGCTGGGAACAGCCGGTATGAAAAAAACACACTGGGAACAGGTAAAGTTGCCACGATTTTTTAAAAAGGCTGGTGTGGATGTGGTTCATTATCCTTATCCTTCCAATCCATGGAAAGGTTTTTTAAAGCCGGTTGTTGTGACTGTTCATGATACGATTCCGTGGACTATGGCAGAGTATCGGCGATCTTTTTTAACGCGGTTGTATCAGGATCGGGCGAGAAATGCAGTAAAACGTGCGACAAAAGTGGTGACCGTATCGGAGACATCCAAAAAAGATATTATAAAAGTTTGCGGGGTTAAAGCAGACGATGTAGCGGTGATTCATAATGCTCCACCTCCACATTTTTTGGGAAAAATGGAGGATAGTATGAAAAAACAGGTACTTCAGAAGTATGGAATTAATGAATCCAAGCCATTTTTTCTGTATGTTGGAGGGTATGATGAGCGGAAAAATGTGGAACATCTTGTGAAAAGTTTTGTGAAAGGAGTAGCTCCTGAGCATGATGTGCAGTTGGTTTTGGCAGGAGGAAAATCGCTCGAAGGTCGTCTCTACAAAAGTTTTGATTCGATTAAAAATAATGATGCCGTTGCTATGACCGGTTTTGTGGATGAGGCAGATATACCGGCGCTCTACCAGTCAGCCTATGGATTTGTGAATGTCTCGATGGCGGAGGGATTTAATTTAACGCTTGTGGAAGCGGCTGTGAGTGGAACGCCGATGGTTGTTTCGAATATTCCGGTGCACCATGAAGTGATGGGAAATGCTGCGATGTACACCGATCCTCAAGATGAAAAAGGATTGGCAGATGCGATAATTCGATTAATTGATGACAGGGGTTTTTATGATTCCTGGAAAGATCGTCTGGCAGAGTATGATTGTCCTTACTCTTTGAAAGAAAGTGCCAAAGCTTTGAAAGAGCTGTATACGAAGTTATAATAGATATATGAATAATGTTGTACTCGTTATCATTTCAGTATTGATCCTCCTGTTTTTGGGGGCGATTTTCCTGTTCTACACTATGAAGAGTTTGCGCACAGGGGTGTTGATGAAATGGACTGATGTGATGGATGCTTTAAACCTTCGACTGGATAAGATTCCCAATCTGATTGAGACGGTGAAACCATTTGCTGATGATAAGAAACTTTTTGGGGAACTCATTGAACTGCGGGGCCGGCTCTGGCAGATGGAGGATCCCAGTAAAGAGCGGGTTCATGGTGAGTTGGAAGTGGCGAATAAAATTGCCGTGTGTCTGGAGGTGGCGCAAAAGCATCCAGAAATACAGAAAGATACTCGATTTTTGGAGATTAAAACTGAGCTGAAAGATGCAATTAAGGAGGTTGATGAGTTGACCAATAGGTATAATGAGAAGGCTCGTGCTTTTAATAAGAAGCGAGAGTTCTTTTTGGTGAAACCGCTCATGATGCTGATGGGGTTTAAGCGAATGCCTGTTTTGGATTTTGAATAAGCCGTTTTCTGGCATTTTCAGGAAAAAGTATTGACGGTGAGTATACGCTCACCTATAATGAGGACACTTTCACTCATTAATCTTTTCCTTAAGCCAATGTCAGACGTTTTGACCGAAAAACAGAGTGCAGTTCTTCAATTCATTGAAGACTACCAACTGGAACATGGATCCTCTCCCACGCTCAGGGAGATGCGGGAGTTCTTCGGTGTGAGCTCTGACAATAGTATTCTTAAGCATTTGAAGGCTCTGGAAGAGAAAGGATACATTGAGAAGGATGACACTCCGCGCGGAATCAAACTTCTTTCAAGTGTTAAAGAGCGCCTGCAATCAAATGAGTTCAAGTTGCCTCTGCTCGGAATGGTGCCAGCCGGCGGCCCTGTTCTTACCGAGGAATACATTGAGGACTGGCTCAATGTTGGGGAAGATGCGATTTACAAATATAAAGACTCTTATCTGCTTCGTGTGACAGGCGATAGTATGATTGATGCGGGAATATTTGACGGAGATATTTTGGTGGTGTGTGGAGCGCTTCAGGCTCGAAAAGGCGACATTGTTGTCGGGCTTGTAGATAATCAAAATACTGTGAAGCGATACATGAAAGATAGCAAAGGACGTGTGTATCTGAAGCCAGAGAATATCAACTATGACAATATTTATCCTGAAGGTGAATTGTGTCTGCAGGGTGTGGTAACGGGACTTATTCGCTACTACAAGAGATAAAACTAGTGCGCAGATTGATTGTTCTTTAACCGCGAAATTTTGTGGGCGTGCTTTGTGACCTTTGAAATCAGAAATTGTCGGTAGACCTTGTGGCTTTAATTCATAAGAAAGCCAGGATGTGTACCTATAATTTAACCCTCATTTCTTATGCAAATTCGAATTTTTGCACCAATGCTTACTCACCGAATCGCAGACCCAATGCCTTTGCCAAGGCGTAAATCTGCAAAGAAGGTTCGCCTTCATGTGCGCGGCCTGGCACTGAAGAAAACTTCTGGCAAGACGAGCTTCGCGGTAAAAAAGATTCCTGTAGGCAAATAGTGCATACCAATCGGAAGCTTGTACTCTTAACCCCTTACATTATGAAGCATATGGGAAAGCCCCGCCAAGAGACCGGGGCTTTTCTGTTGTAAGAGAGGTGATTGACATTTTTTTATTTTATGTTAAACTATAATCCTTTCAAAATATTTCCTATGACTGGTAAATTCTCGAAATATATTAAAGAACGAGGGCCAGTTATGGCGGCAGCAGCAGCATTAGCTATTGGTAATGGCATATTGCCAGAGGAAGATGCTCCACAATATGAGATGGTTGAAGATCCGCATAGTTTGGTTGATCGTGGCCGGATATTAACGCCCGAAGAGCTGCATTTAGAGTATGAAATTATTGGAACAGCGCGGGATATTTATCAGAGAATGGCGACAACACGCGAAGAGATCTGGAATGTGACTAAATTTTTAGGAAAGGTTGTTCCGAATATGGCTATTATGAAAGCGTATGAAGCGCTTTGGGGTGAAAATGTTTCCTTAGATGATTTGGAAAAAATGGGTATTGAGCGAAAAACTTTTTCTCCATTGGTGGATTTGGGCGCTTTCCCTCTGCAAAAAGTGAGAGAGGGCACTGCAGATTTCAGCCGCCTCAAAGAGGCTGGCATTAGATCTATTGTGATTATGGAGGATAGAGCACCGCACTTTTATTTGAACTATGGTGATTTTGATGCAGATGCAACGGTACCGTTAAATCGTCATGGGAATGCAGACGATGTGTGGACAATGGCCGACCTGAAGAAGCTCGTTGATGGATTGCATGAACAGGATATCAAGGTCGTGATAGGTTTTTGGGGAAATACCGCAGAACATGAAAAAAATCCTTTTGTGAATCGGAACTGGGACTCGCTGAAACCGGTTGTTCCGTACAGTGATGATATAAACCCCCTCAGTTTTGTGGAAGATGAGCATGGGGAAAAGATCCCTTTTGGAGATTATATTGTGCAGCAATATACAAAGTTGAATGCTGATTTTGGCTTTGATGGTCTCTTTTTAGGGGATGGATTGATGGGATTCCGATCCTTTTTAGATCCACATGGGCCGTATAATTTTGCGGAGGAGCAATATTTGTGGACCGATTTTTATCGGCGTGTGTATAACGGGTTGAAGGAAGTAGATGAAGCAGATACACTTTGGGCTTATGATTGTATGGCCAATGGTCCTGCAGCAGCGCGCAGAAATGGCGTTTCTCTTGAATCGATCACTCCATACATTGACCACTATATTTTCCAATCGTATGGAAATGATGCTTGGGGGAAGGATTATATGAAAGTTCCTGGATATGATGTTCATCGTGATGAGCAGCAGATTGCTTCTTTGCCACCGGAACTGAAGAAGAAAGTGAAATATTCAATTGGCCTTGGCGATGCTGTGGAACATTGGAAAGGGCGTAAAAAATGGATGACCGAAAAACACATGCTTATTGGACCACATGCTGGTGCGGGAACTCTTGGGGTGTGGTCGACAGAGATCTTTTCTCAGTTGTTTAAATAGGAATATTATTGAGAAAATGAAAAGCTGTTGGTGCTATTTTGCAAAAAATTGGAGGAGAGTTGCAAACCTGTGTGAGTGAGCCGGTTGTGAATCGGTAGTTCACCAGATCTCTTCCGCTTTTACCATGCTTGGAGTTCATGCTAGACTTGCTTTCAGCATGACCTTTTTGCATTTTTAGCATGAATTTTCCGGAACCGCACAATCAACGAGAAACGTTTACTCCAAGTAATGCTTTGTGGGCGAGTATTGGTCTTGTGGCTACAGCGTTCGGGCTCACGCTGATCTATTTCATGATGCGTGCTGTGATGGCGGTTGGAGGTTATTGTGCAGAGGGTGGACCATATGTTATTGCGACTCCGTGCCCAGACAATGTTGCATTGCTGACGCCCATCTCTATTTTCACTATGATTATTGGGCTATTTGTTTATATGGGGAATCGGGCCAAGAATGGACCTGACTGGACTATGCTCTGGTGGTCCGCGCTTTTTTTGAGTCTTGGTTGGAATTTTGTTGAGTTCAGTATTTATCCGCCAGATGGGAGTGGGATTGCATGGGGATGGATTATTTGTGCGGTTCTTTTTGGTTTGATGGGATTTGCGCCGCTCCTTTTGATTGGAAGCGGTGGTCTGCCTCATCCGCTTTTTGGACGTGAAAAAGAGGGAATTAAAGCACCCGAATCTGGTTTGGAATCGCGGAATTTTTTGCTGGCTCTGCACTTTGGATCTGTTCTTGTTGGCTTTTTCCTCGCTCAATTTTTGATTCAATCACTTTCTTAATTTTTCATTTTTTCTCATGGATGATGCTCAGAAAAATCATCAATCGCGAAAGTTTGGCCGTGCGGTATTGATGTTTCTTGGGTTGGTGAGCCTGTTTATGAGTTTGATTGTTTTGAATGAATTATTCCGTGGGGTTATTGCTATTGGAGGTTATTGTGCTGAAGGAGGTCCTTATGAAATTGCTGTTCCGTGTCCGGATAATACCTTAATACTCGCGCCTATTGGTATTATTGGGCTTATGATTGGGATTTTTCTTTATCTTGTTTTTCGTTTACGAAAAGGTCCTAACTGGATTATGGCTCTTTGGCCGATAGCCTTTTTAGGATCTGCATGGACATTTTTGCAGGCAGGCCTGAATCCTTCACCAAATGGTGAATCTACCTGGCCGCTCTTTTTTATGGCGGCTATGTTTGGATTTTTTGGAGCAGCTCCGCTTTGGTTTATTCGTCGTGACCTTCCAAAAATTTTCAAAGATGAAACCGGATATGAAGGTTTATGGATTGAGTCTTATAACTTTTTGCAGATACTTCATTTTATAGCTGCTGCTGTTGGTGTGGCTCTCGGTTTCTATATTATTCACCTTGTTTCTTAAAACTTTTTCCTATGAAACGCCTTTCTCTTCTTCTTCTCACTTCCCTTTTCCTTGCCGGGTGTGGGGGTTCTCCATCAGAAAATCCAAGTATATCACTGACTAATCAACCTATAACAGAACAGAGCCCTGAGGCACGAAATTCTCTTTGTGACATTATTTCACCTCGTATTGTTGGCGATTTTGTTCGCCAGACAATGTCCATTGATGTTATAAGCCCGGAAGATCAACCACCTCTCACCTGTCAGTATTCTGGCGGTGGCGTGCAGGTGACGATTATGGCAGAAAAGGGATCTGATGCGGCTGACACTCATACCATGAATGCGGAAAGTGTCGTCGATGAGTATCGACTTGCCGACTTTGATGATCTTGGAGATGGAAGCGTTGGACTTGTATTCAATGACACTGTGAATGGGGATGCTTACCAGGATGACATTTGGGTGAATGTGAATGTTGAAAGTGCCATGATGACTGAAGAGGACAAAATCGAATCTGCAAAAGCCCTTATTGAGATGGTTTTAGTGTCGCTCTAGATTGGATTTATTGACTCTCAGCTTTATCCAGATATAATCGGACCAATGAAAACTTTTGCCCAACAAAACGGCTTGCAACAAACTTCGTCAATGATGATGTCTATGATGATGCTTTCGCTGCGAAGGCCGGTTGTTTGGTAGAAACTGATCATACAACTCCAAAAGCCTTCGCACACGCGAGGGCTTTTTTCTTAACATTTTAACTTTTTATCATGACAGGGAATAATCTTGTTTTGGGCGTCAATGGTGGGTCGCAGGAGTGCAGTACTTTGTTTGGGCCGTATGGAACGCGGCTTGAGCAGATTGGGGCAGAGATTGGTAATCCGGATATCGTGGCTCCAACAGCAGTGCTGACAAGCCAGAAGGCTCGGGATGCGATTGCGAGAGTGGCTGGTGAGTATATTGATGCTGGCGCACGAGTCGCGACCATTAATGCTTTTGGTTTGCGGGGACTTTTGCATGAAGGTGAACGGCGGTTGTATGAAGAGGCGATTGTTGGGCAACAAAATGCAATGCTCCAGGGAGTAAGGTCTTATGCGCGGGATGCTGTATTGAAGGCTTTGAGTTTGAGTGTGGGTCCGTATGGTGATTGTTATAAGCCGGAAGAGGCTCCTGATCGTGGTTTGGCGAAAGATTTTCATGAATTACAAGTGCAGGGATTTGAAAAGAGTGATGCCGATGTGCTCTGGTTTGAAACGATTGCTACAATTGAAGAGGCTGTGGGGATTGGACAGGCTGCCGCGCCTTATGTGCCAACGGTGATTAGTTTTATTATTGATCGGGATGGACGTCTTTTGAGTGGAGAGAGTGTGCGCGATGCTATTAAGGCTGTTGATGATGCGAGTGGACAAACAGTGGTCGGTTATTCTTTTAACTGCTGTCCAATTGAGGGACTGACTCATGCATTTGCTTCAACAGAGGATTTGGGAAGAGTGATTGCCTGCTATCCGAATGCTTCGTCGGCTGATCCACGAGAGTTATGTGGGAGTGATGGTGTACAGAAAGTGGAGGATCCTAAAAGTGTCGGGCAGTATCTGCGCTTTTTAGCCAAGCGGTTTAATCTGTCGATTGTGGGTGGATGTTGCGGCCATGATCATGAGAGTGTAAGCCACATTTCGGCCGTTCCCCAGAATGATTGTCATTTTGAGTGGCATTCTTTATGATGCCACTGCTATGGAATTTTCTTATGTGAAATTTGTGGTGTATGTTCCGGTGACGCATGCTGACTTGGTGCGAGAAGCATTGGCTGTAAGTGGGGCTGGAAAGATGGGGATGTATGGTTCGTGTTCGTTTAGTACAAAAGGGGTGGGACGGTTTAAGCCAATGGATGGCGCGAAGCCGTTTGTAGGAGAGGTTGGAAAAGTGGAAGAAGTTGAGGAGGAGCGGATTGAAACAGTGTGCAGTCGGGAGGATTTGGCCCGAGTGATGGAAGCGGTGAAGGCTGCCCATCCGTATGAAGAGCCGGCGATTGATGTGTATCCTTTATTGAACTTGAATGGCTAGTGATGGGAAATTGACACCGATGATGAAGCAGTATTTGGCTATTAAGGCTGAGCATGAAGGGTGTTTGTTGTTTTTCCGGTTGGGTGATTTTTATGAACTGTTTTTTGATGATGCTGAAGAAACAGCAAAGCTTTTGGGATTAACGTTGACCGGTCGGGGTAAGGGGGAAACGCGAGTGCCAATGTGTGGGGTTCCACACCATGCGGCAGAGGGATACATTGCGAAATTAACGAAGCTTGGAAAAAAGGTGGCGATTTGCGATCAGGTTTCTGACCCGAGTGAACCGGGAATTGTTCAGCGCGAGGTAACACGGATTGTGACACCGGGAACGACGCTTGATGAAAAGGTTTTGGATGCAAAAAAGAGTAATTATGTTGCTGCGGTTATGGAAATTGGTGGCGGGTTTGCGCTGGCGTTTGCCGATGTGACGACTGGTGAGTTTGGAATAGTGAGAGTGGCTGATGTGAAGGCGCTGGGAGCGGAGCTCCAGCGGTTGGGGCCGAGCGAGCTGGTGGTGAGTGCGGCCGAATTGGAGAGCGATTGGGTTGATAGTTTGAAGCGGATGCGTGATGTTTTTGTTTTTGGGCATGCGAGCGAGGCAGAGAAAGTGGAAGAGTTTTTGATGGACTATTTGAAAGAGACACAGAAAACCAATTTGGATCATATGGTGGTTGGGGAAGCTGATGAGATTGATTTTATGGCACTGGATGAGGCGACTTTAAAGAATTTGGAGTTAATGGAAACGTTGCGGGAAGGGAAAAAAGAGGGGTCGTTGTTGTGGGTGATTGATAAAACGGAAACAGCAATGGGTGGGCGCTTATTGCGGTATTTTTTGACGCATCCATTGGTGGATGCTGGGCAGGTGGCTCGGCGATTGGACGCGGTTGAAGAGTTGGTGAAGGAGCGCGCGCTGGCGGAGGATGTGCGTGGCGTTCTGGGGTCTATTTTGGATATGGAGCGATTGCTGGCGCGGCTTTCGATGAATCGGGGCAGCGCGCGCGACCTCGCAGCACTCAAACAGTCGCTGCAACAGATCCCTACTATCCAACAACTTTTGAGCGCGTCGTCCGATGGAAAAGGTGCGAAAACCGAACTCCTTGCTGGCATCCGGGACGGCATCGATCCCCTTTCTGACATCGTTACGCTCATTGAAAAAGCGATTGTGGAGGAACCTCCTCTTACTTTTAACGATGGTGGTGTGATTGCCGATGGATACCACACCGAACTGGATGAGTTGAAAAAAATCAGCCGCGAAGGAAAATCCTACATTCAAAAAATGCAGCAGGAAGAGATTGCGCGAACTGGTATCAGTAACTTGAAAGTGCGTTACAACAAGGTCTTTGGCTACTACCTGGAGGTTTCAAAATCGCATGTGAGCAAGGTTCCGGAAACGTGGATTCGTAAACAGACTTTGGTGAACGCGGAGCGCTACATCACTCCCGAATTGAAGGAGTACGAAGAGAAAGTTTTGGGCGCGGAAGAGAAAATTGTGGCGTTGGAACAACAACTTTTTGCGGAAGTTCGAGCCCAGGTTGTGGCAGAGAAAGATCGGATTCAGAAAACGGCGAAGAAGTTGGCGCTCCTGGATGTGCTGCAAAGTTTCGCGGCGGCGGCACTTATGAATCGCTATTGCAAGCCAACCGTGAAGGCTGATGGAGACCTGAATATTGTGAATGGCCGGCATCCGGTGGTGGAAGAGATGAGTTTTGCCGCACGGTTTGTGCCAAATGATACCGCTCTCCTGAACTCAGGAGAGCGTGTACAGCTTATTACGGGGCCGAATATGGGTGGGAAGTCGACGTACCTCCGTCAGGTCGCGTTGATTGTGCTCATGGCGCAAATCGGCTGTTTTGTGCCTGCAGAGGCTGCCGAGATTGGTATGGTGGATCGGATTTTTACACGCGTTGGAGCGTCGGATAATTTGGTGCGCGGGCAGAGTACGTTTATGGTGGAAATGCAGGAAACCGCAGACATTCTTGCTTCGGCGACTGAGAAAAGTCTGGTGATACTGGATGAGATCGGTCGGGGAACTTCTACCTACGATGGTATGAGCATTGCCTGGTCGATTTTGGAATATTTGCACGATTCGATTGGTGCGAAAACGCTGTTTGCAACGCACTATCATGAATTGATTGCCTTGGCCGACAAGCTGGAACATGCGGTGAATTACTCGGTCGCGGTAAAGGAAAATGCGGAAGAAGGTGTAGTGTTTTTATACAAAGTGCTGAAGGGCGGTGTGGACAAAAGTTATGGAATCGAAGTGGCCAAACTGGCTGGTTTGCCAACAGATGTGATCGCTCGGGCCGGGCAGATTTTGCAAGACCTTGAAGAAGGATCCCATGAACAAGCGGTGCAGAAAGAACTCGCCTCTCGGCCTGCACAAACACAGTCGATGCTGTTTCAGGATGATCGCGAACGCGATCATAACCCTCTTCAAAAAGAGATCGATGCTATCGACACCGACAACATGACGCCGATGGAGGCGCTGAAAAAACTTCATGAATTGAAACATGCCAACAATTAAAGTTCTTCCGGAAAATTTGATTAACCAAATTGCGGCGGGTGAGGTGGTGGAACGTCCGGCGTCTGTGGTGAAGGAGTTGGTGGAGAACTCTTTGGATGCTGGTGCGCAGCGGATTATTGTGGAAGCTCATGGTGGGGGAGATACGTTTTTGCGGGTGACTGATGATGGGAAAGGGATGGATAAAGAGGATGCGGTTTTGTGTTTTGAGCGGCATGCCACCAGCAAGATTTCGACGGCGGATGACCTGGTAAATATTCTTACGTTTGGGTTTCGAGGAGAAGCGGTTGCGAGTATTGCATCGGTTCCGGATATGATCGTGGAGACAAAAAAGGAGGGGGCGATGGAGGGTTCGCTCTTGATGAATGAGGGTGGGCGGATGACGAAAATGAAAGAGTTGGGATGCCCGGAAGGAACGCAAATTGAGGTACGGGATCTGTTTTTTAATACTCCCGTACGGAAAAAATATCTTAAGAGTGATGCTGCTGAGTATCGGGCAATTGTTGATCTTTTAACCGGGATTGCTTTGGCCAATCCAGGTGTGGCGATGAAACTGGTACACGATGACAAGATCGTCTTTGATCTGGCTGCGACGGAAAATGTACAGGTTCGGATTCGGGATTTGATGGGGCGGCAGGTGGCGGACAATCTGATTCCTGTTTTTAATGGTCATGCACAAATGCGACTGGAAGGATTTATTGGAAAGCCGGATATTGCGCGAGCAAATAGGAAGGCTCAACATCTGTTTGTGAATGGGCGGGAGGTCCAATCCTATGTGCTTTCTTATGCGGTGAAGCAAGCTTTCCACTCTTTGCTACCGAACAATCGGCATCCTGTTTTTGTGCTCTTTTTGGAAGTGGATCCAAAGTTAGTGGACGTGAATGTTCATCCACGAAAACTGGAAGTACGATTTAGTGATGAGAAAGCAATTTTTAGAATTTTTGTGCAGGCGACCAAGCATGCACTGGAGAAACATGTATTGGCTCCGGATTTCAATGTTCCGGTTGAAGAGATTCCTGAAGATTTTTCTACACTTTCGCAACCGCGAGAACGTGACCACCAAACTTTGAAATCAGTGGATGTGACGCCACCGGTGTATGAGCCTGCCAATTATGAACCGGTGAAACAGGAAGCATTGGTATTGAAAGATGCGCCGGAAGAGGCGGCCCAAGAATCCTTACCCCAACAAGAAAGTGATCAATCTGAACCGGAAGCAACTCTTCGGGATGAGACAGTTGAACTCATACCACTCGCGCAGATGAATCGATCGTATATTGTGTGTCAGCAGGTGAGTAAGAATCCTGGAGAAGGCGCGCATGCCAACATGGACCTGGTGGTTTTGGATCAGCATGCCGCGCATGAACGGATCCGCTATACCGAACTTTTGGACCAGTTTGAGAAGAAAGAGATTTCGACGCAGCCACTTTTGATGCCGGTTCAGTTAGAGTTGTCGCTTTCGGACAAGTCGATTCTGGAAGAGAATCTGGAACTTTTGAAAGGGCTTGGATTTGAGATTGAACCGTTTGGAGGAAATACTTTTTCTGTTTATGGTGTTCCAAGTAGCATGGTGAAGGAGGATCCATCCTCTTTGATTCAGGGAATTTTGGATGACTTGAATAATCAATCTCTGAAAGGAGATTTTCAGGCACGGAAAGAGAAGGCTCTTACTTATGCGGCGTGTAGAAGTGCTGTAAAGTTTGGTGATCCTTTGGAAATGGCCGAAATGGAAGCGCTGTGCGAAAAGTTGATGACCCTGGATTTGCCTTATACCTGCCCTCATGGTCGGCCAACAATGGTCCGGCTTCCTGCGGCTGAGTTGGAAAAACGTTTTGGGCGCGACTATAAAAATTAGCACTACATTCCAATCACGCTGGAGAGATAGAGGTCGCTGGTAAGGTTTCCGGTGTATTCGAGGAAGCCGTTTTCGTTTTTAGTGAGTGCTGCCGGATACTCTTTGTAACTTTGCAGTCCGGCTTTGAAGAAGATGCGTTTTTCTAAATAACTCTGCACCATTCCTGCCTGTTTTTGAATGTGAAGCTTGTATGAATCGGCTGGGAGCATGCGAAGTTTGTATGGCAACTTGTAGGTCACCGATACTGATCTTTCTTCACCAGCCGGAACATTGAGCATGACCATGAAGTAGCGTTTGCCAATCTCTTCATCATCTTCAATGAGAACATTTTCCTGGGGGAATCCGTCGGTCTGGATGAGTTCACTCCCTTCTGGTACATAGATTTTGACGAAGGCTTTGTTCTCTCCGGAGCCAAGAATGTCCTGGATGTGGGGTGGAAGATCGTTGAAACCAAAGGTCTTAAGCATCGCTCTCCATCCTTCCAGATCTTTGAGTGTCCAGGTGTGTTTTCGGGTAACGGTCACTTCGTTGACGATGGATCCGTCTTTCTGAATGAGTGAATAGTGTTTGATGTTTTGGTCGATGTAGCGGTCACTTTTGTTTCCACCAACTGAAGTTGCGATGACATTGAGGTAGTCTTCATCGGGTGCGGTTTGACGGACGCGTTCGGTGAGGCCGAAGTCATCGAAGAGTTGCTGGACGCGTTCGTTGCGTGAATAGAAGAGGATTTTTTTGTCGTCGATGCCGTGCATCATCACTTCCAATGTTTTTTCGAGTGGCGCGCCTGTGAGGAGTTTGCTTTGGAATGCAGGCACCAGATCCTGCATGATCTCTTTTGGATTGGCGGCTCCGCTGAGTTTGGATTCAATAATGTATGAAAGGATGAGCTGGAAGTTGTCTTTGTTGAGGGGTTGATCCAGTGTCGGGAGTTGGATTGGGCCGGTGAGTTCCATGAGGTCGGCGATGAAACTTTGGTTAATGCCAATAACTGTGTCGACGCTTGGCCCTTTTTGTTTCTGCAAAAACCATGCGGCTTTTTCTGCGGAAATGGCGAAGTCCGGTGAGTAGTTGGAGTCGCGCATACGCCAGTTATCGGATACGAGTTTGATGTCTGATGGCGGTTCAATGTATTCCTGAAGTTGGCCGTCCAGTTCGTAGACGTCGTGGAAATCCATCTTGGTAAGGTATCCATCATTGAGATCCATAATGACATAACTTCCAATGAATCCACCTGTTGGGCGGGCTTCGGTATCGTTTTGGAGGAGCACCAGGTAGCGATGTGGATAGCGGTCGCCCAGGAGGTCCAGTAAGGCCGGGATCTCTTCCTGTACTTTGGCGAGTACTTCATTGAGGGCGGCGAGCTTTGCTTTTGCAGAAGCGAGCCGCGAACGGAATTCAGCAGGGAGAACAGCTTCACTGACAAGGTTCAGATTGTTTTGCGCAGACTTGAGCTGAGCAATGGCTGTATTAACGTAGGTGAGATCTTCTTTCAGCTTTTCGGTAAGAGAGGTTCGAGTTGCGTCCTGACTTGGCTGGCTATTGGCTTCGATAAAAAGTGCTGGCAACTTTTCCAGATTTTGAACTCCACGAGAAAAGTTCTGTCCGGCAGAAGCAATGTTTCTGGCCGCATCCAAGACGCCCTGAATAGACTGGAGTGTTTTTTCCTGTGTGAAGAAAAACTCCTGATTGGTTCGTAAATATGCCACTGAATTCATGGCCGATTCAAAGTAGGTATTGGCTTCGCTGAAGGAGAGTTCCGCAGCCCCAAAGTCCGCGCTTTGTGCCTGATCCCCTGCCTTCATCAGCTCTTCATATCCAACAGTTGCTGCACTCACCAGTTCATTTTTGAGTGACAATCCCCGATGATAAATATTAACAATGTTGAAAATAATGAGAACCAGTGTTCCGGCTGCGATCATGCGGAGCGCTTCGCTCAGGCTTCGGTCGCGACGCTCGGTGGATTCATCAATGTGGAAATAACGGACTTCATTTTTTTTTCTTTGTCCGGATGGCCCAAGAACTTTTGGCTTTTGGGTGCGAGCTGCACGCTCTTTTTGATCACCTAAAATGATGATCTGTGGACCTTTCTTTTCTATGTCACGGACAACGCGTCGAGCCATTTTCGTGATTGTAATCTACTAGAGTACCTCTACAAAGTAGGTTGTGGCGACACCATCTTCAAAGAAATTTTTGGCCATGGTGAAGTTGTTCCATGGTACCAGATATGGCGCTAACATGCCATTGCCTGTAAGTCCAAGCCGCTCGGTAAGTGCGCCAAGTTTCACGCGGAGCACCTGGTCCGCGTTATGAATTATTGGCTGCATGTGGCGCTCATAGGCATGTGTCGTGGTAAGATTTTCTGACTCTGCCCCCTGAACACGGTCGATAATTTTTTGGAGGTTTTCTTCGCTGTTGCTGGCAAGAATAGTGTTGTCGATGATGGTGTAATGGATTTGGATTCCAGTGTTGCCCAGTCGAAGCGATGTAACTGTTGCCTGTCCATGATTTTTTGTACTCTCTTCAATCTGTTCCGGGCTCGCGACAATTTCCTGGGCAATGGTTCCATCTGGAAGTTCCACTTCCTGAACGATTGGCGAGAATACTCCACTCACATTAATGAATTCATTCACGACTCTTTCGAATCGAGGAATATCGTCTGCATTCTTCAGCTTGAGGAGAACAGAGATTTGCGGATCTTCCAAACTGTTTTCAATGCTAAAGGCGTACTCTCCGGTCAAAAGTGGATAGAGGTCTTCTTTAATCCCAATGTTTTTGCCAAAAAATCTGTCTTTTTGAGCTTCGACGGTTCCATCAAAGAGGAGTGCAGGGGTTTTGGTTCCAGACTTGAAAAGTTCTTCAATCCGACTCCATTCTGCGGTGAAGTCATGTCCACCAATTACGATTATTGGATCTTCTCCAAGATATTTGAGCAGTTCACTTTGGTAATCTTCCTCAAAGGTAACGTATGGCTGTCCGTTGAGTGCTTCTTTGTTGAGGCTTGTGTAGGTTTGCGCTGTGAATCGATCTTTTTCTGCAAAAATGGTGAGACCCTCTGCCGTGAAGAGTGATGTATATGGCTTGAAAGCAAGGAGTTCCTGCCCTTTGAGTGATACGAATTTTTTATCTTTTTCGAGTGTTTCAAAGAGTTTCTCCATGTCGATATAGGCAAAAGCCAATCCTCCACGGGCAAGGTTGTTGGCGACTTTGCGGTATTTTTCATGTTCGATTAATCGTGGCTGATCGTAGTAGTGGTCGTAAAAGTTTTGGAGATTTTCTACCGTTGGGGCAACCAGAAGGTAGTGTTGTACAAAGGTGAAGGCAAACTGCTGGCTCATTTCAAAGCTGTAGATGGTTCCATTCTGATGCTCTGTTACTATGATTGATTCGTTTTGGACATCGAGCGTTCGGGCTTTAAGAAAATCCAATGTTGCTTCATGGTCATTGCTTTCAATGAAGAGGAGTGGTGTTATTGATCCTTCCTGATTGGTGAGGGCTGCAAATCCAATCTGACGTCCAAGCCATGGTTCAACATCGTTGGTGAAGCTAACGGGAAAAACCTGATTCACAAGCGCAATGATTCCACCCCGCTGATACACTGCATGACTGCTTAAAAGTTCAGAAAACTGCTCCACCTGCTGACTTTTTCCATCGATATTTACTTCAACAAATCCCAATGTTTGTTCTGCCGGAAGAATTTCTGCCAGTGGCTGTGGCTGGAAAAATTTGCTAAAGAGGAAAAACGCGATGAATATAATCGCTCCAAGTCCAATGGCGATTAAAATTCCGCCTCGGATTTTTTGTCTGGTTTGGACATTATCTTTTTTTTTGGCCATAGCACGTTCAAAAGAGGCCCGAGTATTATGTCAGAGCCATGGGGAAAGTTCAAGCGATGGATATGCTTACTTGAGTGCGTTTTTTACATCATCTGAAACAATGATGCGAACCTTGTGCGTGGTTTCTTTGGAGAGTTTTTCCGCCTTCAGGGCAACGATCTGTTCCAGTTTGGCGGTGATGTCCAGGAATATATTTTCGTCCATCTTTGCCATTTTTTTAATAGTGCCTATCACATCTGGGCCTCCCGGGTTGAGTCGATTGAGCTCTCTCATGATCCTGAGCCACGAAATTCTGTCGAACCGACTCCTGGCCGCACTTTCGCAAAGATCCAAAAGCTCGCGTTTGTTGCTGCAGCTGACAAACCAATTCATGAATATCCCGGCAATCCGTTGCTCACTATATTCGAGAGCCTCGTAAGCTGGAATAAGGACTTCCATTCTTTTTTGATTTTTATCCGGAGCCTCCATTTTTGTTTTTGAGATCTTTGCATTATACCATTTTTTCGCTACAATTGGCTACCGAATACATATCTTACTCCCATAGATTTATGAAAACGAACGAGATCCGACGACGATTTATTGATTTTTTTGCTCAAAAGCATGGCCATACCGAGATTCCTTCAGGTTCGATTATTCCTGAAAATGATCCAACGGTTCTGTTTACCACTGCGGGAATGCATCCGTTGGTTCCGTATTTAATGGGTGAACCGCATCCAGAGGGAAACAAGTTGGTGAATAGTCAGAAATGTTTGCGAACGGATGATATTGATGAGGTTGGTGATACAACGCACTGTACATTTTTTGAAATGCTCGGTAACTGGTCTTTGGGTGATTATTTCAAGGAGGAAGCTATTAAAATGAGCTATGAATTTTTGACGACTCCGATTGAAAATGGTGGGTTGGGGTTGGATCCTGATCGGCTTTCTGTGAGTTGTTTTGCCGGTGATGATGATGCTCCAAAAGATGAAGAGGCTGCGACCGTGTGGGAGGAGTTGGGATTTGTACGCGCGGAAGATGCTGATCCGGGCCAGAAACGTCTTATTTACTTTTTTGGAAAGAAAGATAACTGGTGGGGTCCGGCTGGGCAGACTGGTCCTTGTGGTCCGGATACCGAGATGTTTTACGATGTGATTGGTGGGGATATTCCGGAAGGTGACAATCCGAGCACCAATGGTGAGCGTTTTGTGGAGATCTGGAATGATGTTTTTATGCAGTATTTCAAGAAAGAAGATGGTTCGTATGAACCGCTGAAGCAAAAAAATGTGGATACTGGAATGGGACTGGAACGTATTGCGGCGATTATGCAGGGTGTGAAATCACACTACGAGACCGACCATTTTATTGGGATGAAAAACAAAATTGCGGAACTGTCGACTGGGGAAAAGAGCGGAACGGATGAGGAGCAGGAGGCATTTATTCGGATTATTTGCGATCATATTCGGGCGGCCACCTTTATTCTTGGTGATCCGTGGGGTGTGTATCCATCGAATAAAGATCAGGGATATATTTTGCGTCGTTTGATCCGGCGGGCTATCCGTAAAGGAAAACAGCTTGGAATTGATGCTCATTTTACGCATGAACTGGCGCAAATTGTGATCGATCAATATGGTGATGTGTATCCGGAACTGACATCGAATCAGGAAAAAATTATGGAGGAGTTGCAGAAGGAGGAGAAGAAATTCCAACGAACCATTGATAAGGGTCTTCGGGAGATGTTGAAGATCTGGAATGAGGATGAATGCAGTAAAGAGTTCACGATTGTGGATGGTGAAAAGGCATTTTTTGTTTATGAAACCTATGGTTTTCCGCTGGAGATGATTGAGGAGGAGCTGACCAAAATGGGCTACACTATTGATCTTGAGAAGTTCCGTGAGACGTTTCATGCGGCAATGACCAAGCACCAGGAGAAGTCGCGCGCGGGTGCGGAACAGAAGTTTCATGGTGGTCTTGCGGACCACAGTGTGGAGTGTACAAAGCTGCATACAGCGACGCATCTTTTGCATCAGGCTTTGAAGAATGTGCTTTCCCCAGAGGTTGAACAGAAGGGATCGAACATTACACAGGAACGTTTGCGGTTTGATTTCAACTGGCCGGAGAAGCTGACCGATGAGCAGGTGAAGCAGTTGGAAGACATGGTGAATGAACAGATTGAAAAGGATGTGCCGATTTATTATGAGGTCGTGACTGTACCGGAAGCCCGTGAAAAAGGTGCAATTGGGGTTTTCCCTGAGCGATATGATGTGAATGTGAAAGTGTATAAAATGGGGGACTTTTCGTATGAGATTTGTGGTGGGCCGCATGTGATTCATACCGGTTCACTTGGGAAGTTTAAGATCACCAAGCAGGAAAGTATTGGAGCTGGTTTACGCCGCGTGAAGGCGATTGTTGAAGGTGGTCCGGCAGAAGTGGAGTACGCTGGTGAGAAAAAATAGTCATTTCGAAAAGGCCACCTCGGTATGTTGGGTGACCTCTGAGTTGTGCGGATACGTCGACCTCTATTGAGGGAGCATCTCGCCACGATGACGTTCATCGTCATCTATGCTAGCCGATTTCTTTGAGCGGTATTTCGGCTTTGTTGAGGTTCTTCAGCATTCTGGCTCCCACTGCCCATATTCCCAGGTAGAGCACGATGACGCCACCAGCTGTGGGAAGGATCCTTAGCAGCTGGTTCATGTCTGGAGCATTTGTGCCTATACTCACCAGAGACAGGATGCTACCAACTATGGGGAGCAGCATGAGCAACTTCACGAATCCACCCTTGAGTCCGAAGCTTATTCCGCCTTCGAAGTTTTTACGGGTGAGGAAAAGCGTCATGTAGGCTCTTCGCGATGCAATATCCATCCGGGTGAGCGGGTGTACATAGGGCTTCGATTGTCGTTCCTTCAAGTATTCCAGGAATTCCGGACTGTTGTAGTCTATGGTTTCGAGTGACTCCTTTACTCTTTCCTTCCAATATTTGCTTTTGATCATCACCCCCTGGACGATAGTGTAGAGGGTTATGCCTCCGAGCATGATTCCCAATTGTGCCTTGAGAACCATGAGAGCCTCTGCGGCCTCGATCTGAAGCGCGTAGAAACTGACCGGGTAGACTGCCATCGCCACGCCGGTAAACACTACGATGTAGATGTCGATCCAGATCTCGTTGAGCGTGAGGTTATTATTGATGTTTTTTTCCCTCTTTGCATTCCAGCCAGCCATGATTGTGAACCTCCTGAGTTGTCGATGAACTTCCGGCTGCGGACAGATGTTATACCTGCCAACAAGTCCAGAACTGCATTTTTACGTTTTATTTTATGTTTTGTCAATGATTCCCCTTTAGGCACTTGACTTATTCTAAAAAGTCGTGCATAAATGTATTGTCTTTAGAAATTTTATGCCCGTAAAAAAGGGTTCTGTACGCATTCGACAATTGGAATTTGATGATTTAAGTCCTGTTTATTATTTGGGGACGACGCTTTTTACTGCGGAGAAATGGCCGGTTTTGTATCGGACGTGGGATCAGTATGAAATTCTGGAGCGATTTATGAGTGATAGTGAGTTTTCACTTGTTGCTGAGCAGGGTGATGAACTGGTTGGTTTTGCTATCGGAACCATTATTGAAAAACATTCCTGGAGTTATGGTTATTTGTTGTGGCTTGGTGTGCGTGAGGATGTGCAGAATGAAGGAGTTGGGAAAAAATTGTATGAGAAAATGGAAATGCTTTTCCGAAAGTCTGGAGCGCGGATTATGATGGTTGATACGGCATACGATCATAAAAAGGCGATTGGATTTTTTAAAAAGCGGGGGTTTGAGAATATTGAAAAACATGTTTATTTGACGAAGAGTTTGGGAACTCTAGCGAAGGTGAAAAAGCCGAAAAAGACTTCCCGGAAAAAGGTTATGCCGTCGAAAAAGACACGGAAGCGGATTTAGTTCTCGATTCGTTCCCCTTTTACCGTCCATTTTTGGGCGGAGGTGATTTTGATGTTGGCGAGTTCGCCGATGAGGTTTTCCGGGTCTTGGTTTTCAGGCTCTTCCTGGTTTGAGGTGGGAGTGATTGCTGCCGGGAACTGGACGACTTTGTTGTTGCGGGCGCGGCCCTGGTATTCGTTGGTTTCGGGGATGTATTTTTCGATGAGGACTTCGTGGGTTTGGCCGATCATGTTGGCGTGGTAGGCCGCGCTACTTTTTTCAAGCAGGTCGTTAAGGGCGTGCCAACGTCGCGCTTTTTCTTCACGCGAAACGTCGTCCTGCCAAGCGCGCACCGACGTGGTTCCGGTGCGGGGTGAGTAGCGTGCAAGGTATGCCATGTCCCACTGGATGTCTTTGAAGGCTTGTTCGGTGCGCGCGAACTGTTCCTCTGTTTCTCCACAAAATCCAACAATAATATCGCTGGTTATTGAAGCATCCGGCACACGTTTGCGAATTTTATCCACCAAACCTTTGTAGTGTTCCAAAGTATACTGACGGTTCATGCGCTTCAGTACTTCATCATCCCCTGCCTGAATTGGCAGATGGAAATGTGGTGTTAATGTTTTTAAAGTGGCATGTGCTTCGATCAAAGCATCTGAATAGTCACGTGGATGTGGCGATGTAAAGCGGAGTCGGCTCAATCCCAGCTCTTGTAATTTGTCCAGCTGTGTCAGAAGTTCTACAAACGGATCGTCCATGTGCTCAAAAGGATTTTTTCCGTTTTTATCAACAGTTTTCTGGTCGGTCATACTCTTTCCGTATGAGTTCACTGTTTGTCCAACGAGTGTGATCTCTTTGCATCCGTTCTCAACGAGCGCCCGACATTCAGCTACAATTTCATCGAACGGTCGGCTTTTTTCACGTCCACGAGAGTATGGAACAATGCAGTAAGTACAGTATTTGTCGCATCCAATCTGGATCGGCACAAAGGCCTGAAAGTCACTGGAATATTTTGGCGCGACCTTCAAATAGTCTGTTGCCTGGCCGGTCTCGTTGATTGATGGCAAGGTTGGAAGATCCAAATGTGGCTCGGCCTCTTCCATAATCTGCGGTAACCGGTGAGTGTCGTTAATACGAAAAACGAAATCCAATCCGTCCAAACGGCGAAGCAACTCATCCTTATCCTCTTCTGTATTGCGGCTGGATGTAGCGCGAACCATACATCCGGTTATTCCAATCATTAAACGCGGATTGTGTTTTTTCCAGCTGGCCACGTTTTTGTACGTTCCAAAAACGCGATCCTCTCCTTTTTGGCGGATAGAACAGGTGTTGAAGATATAGAGATCGGTCTCTTCCGGTACGGCTGTGCGCTCGTATCCAATGTCTTCCAGAACAGAAGCAACTCGTTCAGAGTCGGAGTAGTTCATGGCACAACCAAGTGTTTGGATATAGTATTTCATGCGTTTGCAGATGGTAGATCAGGGAGGGCGTCGAGGTCAATATCCGGTCCTTCTACTACAATTTTCTTCTTTTTGATCCACACGAATCCTTTTTCTGGGGTGATGATTGCGATATCAACCGGGCCTCCTACACCAGGAGATGCGCCGGGGATTTGCCATGTTCCGTCGGTCATACGTTGGATGCTTTCGGTGGTTTTTATAGCTAATTCAGCAAATTCAATAGCGTCCTGAAAGGTCATGGTTCCCCAGTTAACAAGATATTCCTGGTCGTCGATATGTTTCAGGAGTTCGTTGCGGGCTTTGTCCGGCATTTCCTGGATGTGTTTTGATTGTTTGATTTGTGGGCTCCATCCTCGAATGATGCGAACAAGTACTTCGGTCTGGCCGATCCAGGTTGCGCCAGGCTGTCCCTCTTTTGATTTTTCAACGATTCCGTTTTTGTCTTTGGGATCGGGAATAACAATTTTGTAGACATGGTTGGTTCCATCCGGATCGTGGCCTGCTACGAGCATTTCAATGATTGGCATGTAGTATTTTTTCTCCTGTTTCCCATTGTTATCTTTAAATTTAGCGGTAATAACCTCTAATTCCACACTGGTTTCAATGCTGGTTTTTCCTCTTTTTTCGAGTGATTTCATTTTTCTTTCTGACGCGCTTTTTAAATATTCCTGGTATTTGGCATAGAAAAAGTCATAGAGCTTATCTACCACATCCGCTACTGGAAGTCCTTCCAGCTTGTTCTCTTTTTTAAAGAGCATCATTTGCTGATGCATGTTTTTGTTGTCCAAAAAGGCCAAGCCACAAGAGACCGCTCCAATTCTTGAGGTGAGCTGAAAGAGTTTCATGCGTGTCATAGATCCTTCACGGGTATCGCCAAGGGCATTTCTATAGGTTTCCATGCTGTCTGCGGCAAGGATGTTTCCCTCGTTGGTGGTGGTGATAATGGCAAGTGACATAGTCGATTTGTGAGAATGTTCGTGCTTTAACCTACCGGATTTTATCCTCTCCGACAACAGCCATTATTGCTAAATTGTCATTTTTATTGTATAATTATATGATTATCCTTAAATCATTTCATTTATATGAAAAACAAAATGCAAAATAAATATAAGCTTTATGCTCTTTTGGGAGCGCTTATTCTCGTGCTGGCTGTTGTCCTTTTTGCCAATATGAGTGGCTCGCAGCTTCAAGGTTATCTCCGTGCACCGAGCACGGAACTAAGGAGCAGTTCTGAGGAATTAAAAATTCGCCCCCTTTCGATTGAGCAGACTCTTTCAAGCCTGGATAAGCCGATTGAAGTGGCGGGATTTGCTACTGATCGTGCGATGAAAATTCAGGAGATTGACCTGAAGATTGCTCCTGCGGGATTTGCAATTGATTCTGTTCGAGCTTATTTGAACAAGACAGATCTTGCCAGTTCTGCCGATGAAGCAAGTCTTGGATTCATGACCTGTCCGCATTGTGGATTTGCCAGAGGTGAGCTGATTGAGGCAAAAATTCGTTTTGTGAAGCCGATTGAAGTGAGTGTTGACGATGTGTTTCTGGTTGAGATGAAAACAAAAGCAGTTGATTCCCGTGAAGGAAATCTTGAGTCTGAAATTACTGGTATTTCCGAAGTTCTGGCTGATGGAAGCCTTAAGATTCATCCTGTTGATAATCTAGACTATGTTATTCAACCATCAGATGGTCTTCGTGAAATTGAGGATTCACAAAGTAGTATCGACGGTCGATAGGAATTTATTTTGTTCGATAAAAAACTCCGCTGGCTCTGCTGGTGGAGTTTTTTTATGGTGTCCCCGGTAGGAATCGAACCTACATCTAAGCCTTAGGAGTGCCTTGTTCTATCCGTTGAACTACAGGGACGCGGTCGCCCGGAATGGTTGTTATCCTACTTGTGGCTCGAGGAGGACGCATTCGGTTGTGTCTTCTTTCAGCGAACTGCGATTTGCAATGCTGTACTTGTCGAGTGAAGCCACTCCTGCAGCACCAACAAGTTTCAGGAACTCATCTGGTGAAGCCAGGCCAGCTGTTGATCCGTCTGCATCAAAATAGATTGGAATAATGCAGCGTGGTTCGATTGTTTCGGCGATTTCGTGAGCAGTTTTGGCATCCATTTCTTCTTTTCCTCCAACCGGAAGAATGAGAACGTCGATATCTCCAATTTTATCAACCATGTCTTCTTCCAGTTTCTTTCCAACGTTTTCCAGGTAGCAAATGCGAAGGTTGTCGGCAACGAGCGTGAGGAAGAATCCTTTGGTTTCTGGTGATCGCATTGCGTTTAAAACGATTCCTGATACTTCGTACTCTCCCGGCCAGTCAATGAGTTTTGGCTCGCCTTTCACTGCTTCTGCGTTGTCATTTCCTTCCTGGGTATTGGTAACGATCACCATATCGGCCTCCAGGTTCGGAAGTTTGAAGCCCTGTCCGTCTTTGTATGGGTTGATGACTGCCGTTGCGTCTTTGCTTTTGATTGATACACAGCTATTTCCGTGCCAAATGATTTCCATAATTGGTAGTTAGAATACGCGCAGATACTACGGGATTTTTTTAGAATTGTAAATTATGGGCGCCCATATTAGTCTATAGGAGCAATTAATGTGTTTTTTATGACAAAAATTCTGGATATTCGGGCACATGAAGTTTTGGACTCGCGAGGAAATCCGACGGTTGAAGTAACAGTTTTTTGTGAAGGAGATGCGGTTGGTCGGGCGATTGTACCGAGTGGGGCGTCGACTGGTGTGCATGAAGCACTTGAATTGAGGGATGGAGATATGGCTCGTTTCGGTGGAAAAGGTGTTTTGAAGGCGTGTGAAAATGTAAATGGTGAGTTGAAAGAGTTATTGGTTGGCAAGGACGCGAGTGATCAAAAAGCGATTGATGAGGCCATGATTGAGCTGGATGGAACGGAGAATAAAAGTCGCCTGGGAGCGAATGCTATTTTGGGTGTGTCGATTGCGTGTGCTAAGGCGGCGGCGGTGGCCCAAGGTGTGAGTCTTTTTCGATATTTGAATCCTGATGCAAACACATTGCCGGTGCCGGGAATGAATATTTTGAATGGAGGGAAACACGCGGATAGTGGTTTGGATATTCAGGAGTTTATGATTGTTCCTGTGGGGGCAAAAAGCTTTCATGAAGCTCTTCGCTGTGGAGCAGAGGTATTCCACACACTTGGTGGACTTTTACATGATGGGGGGTTTTCAACTGCTGTCGGCGATGAAGGGGGTTTTGCGCCAAAGCTGGATTCGCAAGAGGCGGCACTGGATTATATTTTGCAGGCGATTGAAAAGGCCGGGTATAAACCTAGTGATGATGTGATGATTGCCATGGATCCGGCGGCGAGTGAGTTTTTTGATAAAGAGGCCGGCAAGTATTCGTTCGCGGTGAAGGGTGAACGGCAGATGCTTTCGAGCGATGAGATGATTGCTGTCTGGAAGGATTGGATTGAAAAGTATCCGATTATTTCGATTGAAGATGGTTTGCATGAGGATGATTGGGAGGCATGGACAAAAATGACAGCGGAAATGGGGGATCGATTGCAGATTGTAGGGGATGATTTCCTGGTTACGAATGTAAAGCGCCTGCAGAAAGCTATTGATGAAAAGGCTGCCAATTCTATTTTGATTAAGATGAATCAGATTGGGTCGATGACCGAGACGATTGCGGCGATTGAAATGGCTCACAAGGCTGACTGGACGACTATGGTTTCTCACCGAAGTGGGGAAACCGAGGATGTGACTATTGCTGATTTGGCTGTGGCAATGGGGCCCGGGCAGATCAAGACTGGATCCTTGAGCCGGAGCGATCGAGTGGCAAAGTATAATCAGCTGCTGAGGATTGAGAATGAGCTGGGCGATGAGGCAGTGTATTTGGGGAAAAAAGCTTTTCAACAATAATATTTTTTCAATGATGGTAAAGGATCTTAAAATTGGGGATATTAAGAAGATTTATCCAAGGCGCGCCGCCGATTCGCATAAGGGGATGAATGGGCGCGTTATGGTTGTGGGTGGGAGTGTTGATTATTATGGCGCGCCGATTTTGAGTGGGCTTGGAGCGTTGTATGGTGGCGCTGATCTGGTTCATCTTTTTGTTCCGGAATGTAACTTTGATGTTTCGCGAAGTATGTATCCGGATTTTATTGTTCACTCTTTTCCAGGGGATTTTTTGGATATGAAGGCGATTACTCCAATTGTCGATTTTGCAAAAAAGTGTGATGTGGTTTTGATTGGTCCTGGCTTGGGTGAACGTGAAGAGACCAGAACCGCACTGGCAACTATTATAAAATCGATCAGTATTCCGACGGTTCTGGATAGCAATGCGATCCAGGTTCTCAAAAAGATTAAAGAGGTTCCGCGACAACAGATTGTGATTACTCCGCACCATAATGAGTTTGAAACGCTCACGGGGAAAGATATTAAAATCTCTGGATCACTTTCGAATAAAGTGGTTTTGCTGCGAACTCTGGCAACGGATCTGAAAATTAATATCATCTTAAAAGGGCCAGAAGATCTGATTGCGTCTGATGAAGGTGAGATTTTGAAAAATACAACCGGTAATCCGGGAATGACTGTTGGTGGAAGTGGAGATGTGTTGAGTGGATTTGTGGCGGGTCTTATTGCTCAGGGGGCGATGCCGTTTGCTGCCTGTAAGATTGCTGCACACCTCTTTGGAAAAGTTGGTGATGATCTGGCCAAAGTGAAAGGCTACAACTTTTCGGCGACCGATTTAGCTATGGAAATTCCGTATGTAACGCGGGATATGATCTAGGATCTATGAGAAAAGTCTACCTCCAGGACACTGTTCCTGCGTACCAGTTTCACCTGCTTCAGAAATTTTCTGATCAGATTGATCACGCGGTTTTTTCGCGACATGGAGGCGTGAGTAAGGATTCATATGATTCACTGAATGTGCGCTATGGGATTGGCGATTCTCATTCAAATGTGGATAAAAACCGGCAGATTATTCTGCATGGGATTGGTTATGAACGAATGGTTTCTGCGGATCAGACTCATAGTAATCATGTGCAGATTGTGGATGAAGAGTTTTTAAAGTTTCAGCCGGATGGGCAGGAGGTTGATGACGTGGATGCTTTTGTTACGAATTTGCGGGAAGTTCCGCTGATGATTCAGGTGGCCGACTGTCAGGCGATTCTTCTTTTTGATCCGGTGAAGAAAGTTATTGCTGCCGTGCACGCGGGATGGAAAGGTCTTGCGCAAAATGTGAGTGGAGCCGCGATTGATGTGATGAAGTCGCATTATGGATGTGATCCTTCAAATGTTTTGGTAGGGATTTCTCCTTCCCTAGGCCCGGAAAGTGCGTTTTTTTCGAATCCTGAAGAGGAGTTGCCGAAGTCTTTTCATCCGTATATTGATAGTCAAAAAAGGGTGGATTTGTGGGAGTACAGTCTGGCTCAACTTCAGGAAGCCGGGATTCAGAAAAATAATATTGAGCTGGCGCGGATTTGTACGCAGCTGGATAATGGACAGAATTTCTTTTCTTTCCGCCGGGATCATGGGATTACCGGGCGGTTTGGGGTTGTGATTGTATTACGCGCATAACCTGCTCCAGAGCGGGCTGTGCGTCGCGGAATGGATTGCGAATGTTCAGGGCCTGTTGGTAGTAGTCTGCTGCTTTTTGGCGCGCCTCAGGTGTTTCCATGGTTTCGAAAGCTTTGGCTGCCTGGTATGGATAGAGTGGGTTGTTTGGAGCCTTTGACACTGCTTTCTCAAGGTTATATTCGGCGTTTGAGTAGTCAAAAGGATCTCCCATGTAGGCATAACGTTGGAGGTAAGCAATACCCAGATTGTAGAACGTGCTTGGGTGAAGGTTGTTGATGAGGATTGCAGATTCGTAGTTGGCGATGGCAAGATCTGTGAGATTGGAAGCCAGATCATCGCTCAGGCCTGGTGTTCGTGAGTATTGGAGTGCCGCGTCGGCAAAGATTTGGTAGTAGGCGTAGTCGAATGGTTGGGCCGCAATCATGGCATGATACTCGTTTATTGATGCTTCCATGCCTCCCTCTTTGAGCGCAATGAGCGCCTGTTTGTAATGAACTTCGGCCAATGCGGCATTGATGGAACTCATGGTTGCCACGCTCATTCCCAAAAAGAGGATGATGGTGAGTACAACTTTTTTGATACCTTTGAAAGGCTGTTCTATGATGTTTGCCCGCTTTTCTGTCAGGACAAAGGCACATCCAATAAATATGTACAGCATCGTCATGGTAGCGATCACGCCAAAACTGATGGCTACCTGAAACAGATAAACCAGGATTGCTGCTTTTACCCCAAGGATTGGATAAAATTCTGGAGAAAGTTTTTCTGGTTTCGCGAAAAGCTGCCTGTCGATTTTCCAGATGATGAGGATGATAATAGCCAGGAATGCTGCTAATCCAATCAGACCTTGCGTGGCGGCAATATTGAGATATTCGTTATGTGCTGACTCCGGTGTGATGTTGTCCTGCATGCCATTGTTTTCCAAAGTGCGATAGTCGGTGCGGCGGAACTGGTTGTAGATGTCACGATACGTGGAAAGGCCAAATCCAAGGAGTGGTCTTTCGGCGACCATATCAAGGCTACTCATCCACCAACTCAGACGATCCGGGACTACACCTTCTTGCGCTGCCGTAATTGTGGCAATGGTACGATTCACAAGGGGAATGTCATCGACGTTTTTATCGAAAATTATAAATCCGGCAATGGTTATAGATATGATAATGAACCCTGGCAGGAGAGTTTTTTGCAGAGCTTTTTTGACGCTCCTCCATTTTTGATACGAAAAGTTGAAGAGCACGACGCCAAAGGCTATCCAGGTACTAATAACAGCTCCCCGGCTGGCTGTAAGAAAGAGTGCTATAAACTGGAGAATTAACCCCATAATGAGAATATTTTTCTGCCATTTTTTGGGAAAGGTGGGAAGCAGAAAGAGTCCCAACAAAAGATTCATGCCCAGGTATGCGCCAAAATGGTTCCCGTGACCGATAGTTCCAAATACGCGATCGGTCGCGGTTTGGTCCCAATTAAATCCTTCCTGAAAAATGCCGAAGTATTGGGCAATGCCATACAGAGCCAGGAAACTGGCGGTGATAGTGGATATTTTTAAAAGCGTGATGACCTGTTTTTTGTTGAGATGGTTCCAGATAAAAAGTGGGAGTACCAACAGGTTGAGAATGGTGAAAATTCCTAAAAATCGTCCCTGGGCACCAAGCAGACTGGTGTAAAAAGCGACTGAATAGATGGTTGTGAGAATGGAAACAATGGCATACACAAGGAGAACCCAGTTGAGGGGGCCACGGCGAAAAGTGAAATGTTCTTCAATGTAGATTTTGGCTCCCCAAAGGAGAAAAATGAACAGCGTTATAAGGCGGAGCGCCAAGAGTTTTGGGGCGCTGAACACGGTATGAAAGGCCGGCGAGAATGCAACCGGAATGGCTACAATTAAAGCATAAAGAGCATAGCGAATGCCTCTGTCATACCATTTTTCTGTAGTCTTTTTTATCTTTTTCTGGGTCATTTGTTTTTTAATAGGCCCCTTTGCCTCGCAGGACCACTCCAAATGTTTTGAACATAATGGAGAAGTCGAAGAGGATGGATCGGTTCTCTATGTAGTATAGGTCAAACTCCAGGTTTTTATGAAGAGGAAGATCTTTCCGTCCGGCAATCTGCCAGAGGCCGGTGAGGCCGGGTTTGACCAGCAGTCGGGCTTTTTCGAGCGGTGTGTAGGTTTGAACAATGAACTCCATTTCTGGTCTGGGACCAACGAGTGACATGTTTCCCAGGATGATATTGAAGAGTTGGGGGAGCTCATCCAGGCTGGTCCGGCGGAGGAATTTTCCTACTTTTGTTATGCGTTCGTCGCTTTGGGAGGTTGGAGAAAATGCCTGTTTTTTGGCATCCTTTTGCATAGTTCTAAATTTGTATATGGTGAAAATTTTTCCATTTTTCCCGACTCTTTTGTGAGCGAAGAGTGCTTTGCCTTTTGAATCCAAGCGGATGGCAAGAGCAATAACAATCATTACCGGGAGTAGGATAATTGCTGCGGGTAGTGCCAAAACTATGTCGATGATCCGTTTTAGTCCGCTGTAGAGTGGCCTTGAAAGATTTTTTTTCTGGTAATCGAGGTTCAGAAGTTGGCTGAAATCTTGTTGTTGCAGCTCTTTATGTATTGGGATTTTTTTCATGCTGGAGATACTGAGATTGTTTTCCGCTGAGCCATTTTCTCATCTCTTTCGAGGTGACCCTTCTGTTTTTTTGGATGTAACTTCGCTTTTTAAGTGCTCTTGGAAGTTGTTTGACCATCTCGAGCCAGGCTTTAAAGATAGATGGTTCTCTGAAGAGCATGTATCCAAAAACCAGGATCTCTTTGCCGAAGATAGGAAAAAAGTCAGCGAAGTATGTTCCCCAGGTTTCGTTTTTCAGCTGCATGAGTCGTTGGTTTTTGTAGGAATAGTACTTCTGAAATTTACTGAGCTGGCTGCGGTTTTTGTAGACCTCCATGTGGGTAAAGCGTTTGAGTACACCGGTTCCGCGTCCGTGGTAAGCCACAGCCATTGGGTAGTAGAGTGACTTCCATCCAAACAGAAGCAATCGCCAGGAAAGATCCACGTCCTCTTTGTACATGAAGAAATCCTGATCCAGATATTCGCCCATTACTTTTACATCTTCCAGTGCCTCTTTGCGGTAGATTGGACAGGCACCGGACACACCGAACACCTCTTTTTCCTGGCCGAACTGGCCATTGTCTTCCAATCCCTGACCATCATCTATGATGCGGCGGTTGCGGAAACAGAAGAGACCAACCGTGTCGAGTTTGTTGGTTTTTAGATTTTTTTGATAAATCTCTATGTTAATTTTTTTAAATTTAGACGGATATTTTTTTATCCTCCTCCATACGGGCGATGCATTTTTCAATGTAGTCGGGAGTGAGGTGAACATCTGGATTCATGATCATGACGTACTCCCCTTTTGCCAGCTTGATGCCCTGGTCCGCCGCGCCTCCGTAGCCGGAGTTGTGGCTATTGCAGACGGCTGTGACATTGGGAAACTTTTCCTGCACAAGCGCGCATGAACCGTCTTTGGAATCGTTATCGATAAAAATGACCTCACGATCCATGTAGGTTTGCTGTAAAATCCGCTGGATGCAAGGCTCCAGAAGCTCTTTACTCTTGTAGTTAATGACGATAATGCTGATCATTTCTGGGCCAGTATAGCGTAGGTTTGGTTTTCTGTGTATCATGCGCCTACCATGAAGATTCTTGTTACAGGAGGGGCCGGTTTTATTGGGAGCCATTTGTGCGAACGGCTGATTGCTGATGGGCACGAGGTAGTGTGCGTGGATAACTTTATTACCGGGAGTCCAAAGAATGTTTCACACCTGGAAGAGACTGGGCGTTTTCGGCTTTTGGAACATGATATTACGAATCCGTTTGAGGAAGATTTTGACGATGTAGAACAGGTGTATCATCTGGCGTCGCCGGCTTCACCAGTGGACTACAAAGAGATTCCGCTGCAAACCATGATGACGAACGCGCAGGGAACCAAGAATGTGCTGGATCTGGCAGGGCGGTATTTTATTCCGTTTTTGCTGGCGTCGACGTCTGAAGTGTATGGGGATCCTTTGGAGCATCCGCAAAAAGAGGGCTATTTTGGGAACGTGAATACACTGGGGGAGCGTAGTTGTTATGATAGTGGCAAGCGGTTTGCGGAGAGTCTGGCCTACAACTATTGGCGACATTTTCAGTTTGATCTGAAGATTGCCCGGATTTTTAACACATATGGGCCGAAGATGCGCAAGCATGATGGCCGGGTTATTCCTGAATTTTTTAAACAGGCGATTGCCGGGGAACCGTTACGGATTACCGGGGATGGCTCGCAGACGCGGTCTTTTTGTTATGTGGATGATTTAGTGGATGGACTGATCGCGTTGATGGGGCGGGAAGAAAAGGAGTTTTCCGGTGCTGTAAATTTGGGAAATCCAGAGGAGATTACGGTGAAGGCGTTGGCTGAGAAAATTGTTGAACTGACCAAAAGTGAGAGTATGATGAGTTTTGTGGATGGTGAAAAAGGTGATCCACAAAGGCGTTGTCCGGATATTTCTTTGGCGCGTGAGAAGCTTGGATTTGAGCCGAAGGTTGGTTTGGATGAGGGTTTGAAAAAAACTTTTGAATATTTTTCTTAACTTTTGAGCATGCTTTTTACTTCTGAATCGGTGACCGAGGGACATCCTGACAAGATTGCGGATCAGGTTTCTGATGCGATTTTGGACGATATTTTACGGCAGGATCCGAATGGACGTGTGGCTGTGGAAACGGTTGCAACCACGGGAATGGTGATGGTGTGTGGAGAGGTTTCGACCAGTTGCTATTCGGACATTCCCAAAATTGTGCGGGCGACATTGGATGAGATTGGCTATCACGATGCCAGTTATGGATTTGATTCCAAGGCGTGCGCGGTAATGACGGCAATTGATGAGCAGAGTCCGGATATTGCGATGGGTGTGGATCCGGGTGGAGCGGGCGATCAAGGTTTAATGTTTGGGTACGCGACGAACGAATGTGAAGAGATGATGCCGCTTTCTGCTGTACTTTCACACAAGCTTACACGGCGGTTGGCGCAGGTTCGGAAAGAGGGTGTGTTGAAATACTTGCGCCCTGATGGGAAAAGTCAGGTAACGATTGAGTATGATGGTTTGACGCCGAAGCGCGTGCATACGGTGGTGGTTTCCACGCAGCATGGGCCGGATGTGGAGCAGGATCAGATTAAAAAAGATGTCCTGGAACATGTGATTCGTCCGGTGTGCGGCGATTTTTTGGATGATGAAACGATTGTTCACGTGAATCCGACGGGGCGCTTCATTATTGGTGGTCCGCCTGGCGATGTTGGGCTGACCGGGCGGAAGATTATTGTAGATACCTATGGTGGAATGGCCCGGCATGGGGGAGGATGTTTTTCTGGGAAAGATCCTTCTAAAGTGGACAGAAGTGCGGCGTATTATGCCCGCTATGTAGCGAAAAATGTAGTTGCTGCCGGACTTGCTGATAAGTTTGAACTGCAGGTTTCGTACGCGATTGGTGTGGCGGATCCGTTGTCACTTTTTGTGGAAACGTTTGGTACGGGGAAGATCGCTGATGAGAAAATTTTGGAAGCTGTTCGTGAACATTTTGATTTCCGGCCGGCGAATATTATTGAATCCCTCCAGCTGAAAAGACCGATCTATAAGCAAACCGCGGCATATGGTCACTTTGGTCGAAACGAAGAAGGATTTACATGGGAAGTGACAGACAAAGCCGATGCTCTGAAAGCGTATCTATAATGTGAGTTTATGAATGTTGCTGTTTTTGGCTGTGGATATGTGGGGCTCACGTGCGCGGTTGGTTTGGCTGAATTAGGGCACACCGTGGTTGGTGTTGATATTGATAAGGAAAAATTGGCAGTGTTGAAGGAAGGGAAATCTCCTCTTTTTGAAGAAGGTCTTGAAGCAGCGATGCAGCGGCAGATGACTGCCGGACAGCTGACTTTTACACATGATGGCGAATCTGCCACTCAAGAGAGCGATGTGGTGATGTGTGCGGTCTCTTTGCCTGGTGAGCGCACTGATTTTGATGCCGTTATGCAGGTTGCGCAGCTATTCGCGCGCTCAACAGATGGGGGAAAACTTTTTGTAAATAAGTCGACTGTTCCAGTTGGATCGGCCGAGAAAATTGGAGAAATAATTGCACCTTCCCAGATTGTCGCTAACCCTGAATTTCTCCAGGAGGGAACGGCATTACAAAATTTTCTACATCCAGAAAGAGTGGTCGTGGGACTCAATGGAGATGATGAAAATGTGAAGGAAAAAATGAAAGATCTCTACTGTTATGATGAAGAGATTCCATTCGTGTTCACCAGTTTGCGCAACGCAGAACTGATTAAGTACGCGTCGAATGTGTTTTTGGCGACGAAGATCTCTTTCGCGAATGAGCTGGCGAATTTGTGCGAGGCTACTGGTGGAGATGTTCAGGAGGTTGTGCGTGGAATGGGGTTTGACTCGCGAATTGGTTCAGACTTTTTGCAGGCCGGAATTGGATTTGGCGGATCCTGTCTGCCTAAAAGTGTTCAGGCACTTTTGGATGATGGCAAAGATTTAGATTGTGATTTGCCTCTTTTTGAAGCGGTGAAACAAGTGAATGATTCACGGGTTGATACTCTTTTTTTACGACTTGAGCAGGCGCTTGGATCGCTCCGGGATAAAAAAATTGCTGTATGGGGAGCTGCTTTTAAAGCGAATACCAATGATATTCGGGAAGCTCCATCGCTGAAAATGTTGCAAAAGCTGGCTGATGCGCGGGCACAGATTTGTGTGTTTGATCCAGTCGCCTCTCTGGACGGATTGGATGTTACAGTCACTAATGATCTTTATGCCGGCCTTCAAGATGCCGATGCTCTTTTGATTTTGACGGAATGGGATATTTTCAGGAATCCCGATTTTGCGAAAATGAAATCATTGATGAATCAACCACTTGCTGTTGATGGTCGGAATATTTTTGATCCGGCAGTGATGAAAGATCAGGGCTTTCATTATGTGAGTATCGGGCGCGCTTAATCGGCTATTTTATCCTCCACGCGGAGGCTGAAGTCGAAGCGTTCCTGAGTGAGGTTGCGGTTATAGTAGGGATCTCCTTTTTCAAGAATTCCTGCGTATTTTCGCTGCATGTACTGGATCTCTTTCATGGCGACTTCGTAACCGCGGGAGAGTGATTCGTGATGATAGAGTTCTGCGAATGGTGTGTAGACAACAAGGTATCCTTGTTCGCGAAGGCGAAGGCAGAAGTCGATGTCGTTAAATGTGATGGCGAGATCTTTTTCGTTGAGGCCGCCGACTTTTTCGTAGATGTCTTTTCTGATCATCATGCATGCTCCGGTTACAGCGCTGTAGTTACGGATGACTTCAGCTTGTCCGAAGTAGGCGAGGTCGTTGCGATGAGTTTTTCCAAAAGCGTGATTGGCAATGCCATTGAGTCCGACAATAACGCCGGCATGTTGAATGAGATTGTTTGGATAGATAAGTTTTGCTCCGACTGCTCCAACCTCTTCACGCTGAGCGTGTTCCAGCATGGACTGAATCCAATCCTCAGAGATTACTTCTGTATCATTGTTGAGAAGTAGAAAGTACTCTCCCTGGGCTTTCTGCACCGCAAAGTTATTGATGGCTGCAAAGTTGAAGGGATGATCGTAACTGAGTAGTTTGATCTTTTTATTGTATTTGAGCTGCTCAAGGTATTCCTTTGTTTCCAGCTCTTCGCTCTGATTATCGACCAAAAGGATTTCATAGTTTTCCCATGTCGATTTTTTGAGGATGCTTTCGATGCATACTTTTAGGACATCGGCTTTGTCTTTGAATGGGATGATGATGCTAACGAGCGGTTCGCCAAGTATATGGCGCTTTACGCGGAATGAGCTGCTGAATCTTCCGTCTTCCACTGTGCCTTCTATGCCCCGACGTTTCATGGCGCGCAGGAGTGTTTCCTTTGCCCGCGTAAAAACGTATGGTTTTGCGTCGACTGTTGCGGCTGTTGATCCTGGTATTTTGCGCCAGTGGTACAAAATTTTTGGAATGTGTTTAATCTTGTCTGTTTTTTCAGTGATACGAAGAACCAGATCGTAGTCCTGACATCCAGAAGACTCTTCTGTGAGTCGTCCAAGTTCCTCAATCAGACTCCGTCGATACACTGAAAAATGGCTGGTGTAATTTTCTGAAAGAAGTAGATCTGGCGCCCAATCCGGTTTAAAGAAGGGATCACAGCGGTTGCCGTCCAAATCCAATTTGTCTTCATCGCTGTAGATAAAGTCGTAATCTTTTTCCTGCAATGTCTTCACTACTTCATAGAGCGCGTCTGGTGTGAGCTCGTCGTCATTGTCCAAAAATCCAATGAATTCGCCGGTGGCAAGTTCAATGGCATCGTTGGATGCCTTCACAATTCCGCCATTCTTTTTGCGGAAAACAGCCTTAATTCTGTCGTCATTTTGGACGTACTCTTTGATAATTTGGATCAGGTTTTCCTCTGTGGATGCATCGTCACAAATGCAGAGTTCCCATTGGTCATACCATTGATTCTGCACTGATTTTATTGCCTTATGAAGCCATTTTTCATCAACGTTGTAGGTGGGCATCACAATACTGATGACTGGTGATTTTTGGAACTTTTTGATCGCTGCTTCTGCTTTTTTCCGGTCCTGATCCGTGAGCTCATGATCTTCAACGTATTTTTGATACGCCGCTTTTTCCTCGATTGGCTTTTGTTTCTTCATCTTGCGAACCAATCGTTTCCAGAAAGCTTTTGGTCCCATGTGGATTAAAACATTCCACCCTTTTTTGATGAGTGATACCGGTTTGGCCCAGAGTGTGGTTTTGATTTTTGAGTAGAACATAATGACTTTCCAGGCGCGGGAATTGATCACGCTCTGGAGCTCTTTCTGGTGGTTCTGTAGGTTTTGCTTTGTGGCTGTTAAATCGGTATTGAGTGTGTTTATTTTTTGGTCTTTTTCTGTAAGATTTTCTTCAAGTTTGAGGCTGTGTTTTTTTAGATTCTGAATCTCTTCTTCGTTTTTTGACTGTTGATCCTTCAACTTTTCCAGTTCCTCCTGCTGCTTCATTTTTAGGTTTTCGAGCTGCGCCAATGTTTCATCTTTCTCGGCAACAATGCTTTTGAGAAAGTTTACGGTTTTTTCTTTTTCCTGAAGATAATCACGAACATCCCGGAGTGTTGTTTTGTAGGTACTTACAATCTCGCGGGCTTTTTCCAGCTTCTGATCTTTCTCCTGAATGATTTGATCTTTCTGCTGGAGGGCTTCAGAATTGGCGCTTGAGGAAGCCTCTTTTTCTACCATGACTTTCTTGAGATCGCTGAAAGCTTTTTGGAGAAGTTCCATAAATCTTTCCGGTTTCCACTGGTTTTGGTCCTGGAGTTCATTTAAAACGCCTTCCTCCAATGGCATCCCATCCGTCGCGATTACAAAAATCGTTCGGTATGTCGGGGCACGAAGATTGCCAAGTTCGTGAAGATGATTATTGAAAAATTGGTAGAATTCGTATTTTTCATGCTCCATGTTTTGTCCGTGCTGGATAACACTGTAGAGCTGCTGGATGTACCAGTTCATGAGATTCCCCTCTTTGATGATGGTGTAGTTGAGATCTTCTTTCCGAAGGATGCTGACGATTTTTTCTTCTTCGGGGAGTCCGTTTTCGCTGTGTTCCTTCAAAAAAGGATGTTCTGTATTGGTTATTCGTTTGAACTGATCAGAAATGTATTGCTCCGCGCGTTCGACCAACTCATTTTTGCATGGCATTCCTAGAATCACATAGCCTTTGCTAACCCTCACCATTTCACGGATGACCGGTGCTCTGAACGGCTTTTCCACGTGTTCAATTAAATCGGATCCAACGACAATGTCGAAACTTTTGTCTGAAAAAGGGATTTTATTGGCGTCGCCCTGAATGTATTCAATCTGCTCCCCATCTGGTTGAACTTTTTTGTCGAGGATGGTGAACCTTGTTTCTTGCGGGAAAAAGGCTGCCAGATTGCCTAAATAGCCGCCAACGTCCAATACGCGCAGCTTTTGTTCTGGCAAAAGGTGCTGCGCCATGAATGCAATGGTCGTGTTTCGTGAATAAAGGTCTGGGGGGAGTTTGGAAATGTCTTCTCTGTTCATGTCAAAGCCGGGCACAGTGTTTTTAGGCACCATATGTATCATGTTTTTTTGCAATTTACAACGCTAAACTCTGGTGATATCGCTCAACAATTTCAGCTGGCGCGCCGGCTGCGACCAGTTGTCCCTGCTGTAGGAAAAAGGCTTTTGTGCAGAGATCACGGATTTGATCGGAGTTGTGCGTTACGAGCAGGATTGTTTTTCCTTCTTCCTTCCATTTTTCAAAAACAGTCATGCATTTTTTTTGGAACCCTTCGTCCCCAACGGCTAAAACCTCATCACAAAGATAAATGTCTGCGTCGGCCTCTTTGGCTATAGCAAAGGCCAGACGGGCTTTCATCCCCGCAGAAAAGTTTTTGATTTTCAGATCCAGGAAGTTTTCGATTTCTGCGAATGAAACAATTTCATCAAACTTTTCTTTGATTTGTGCTCTTGTCAGACCCAGGAGCGTGGCGTTGACGACAATGTTTTCACGGGCGGTGAGCTCTGGCTGAAATCCAATTCCCAACTCTAAAAACGGGGCAATTTTTCCATCCACTTTTACTGTTCCCTCTGATGGCTGATAAATGCCGGCAATGAGTTTAAGAAGCGTGGTTTTCCCACTTCCATTGCGTCCGACAACCCCTACAAAATCCCCTTTTTGAATATTCAATGACACATCTTTCAGTGCATGAAACTCCTCATATGTTCGTTTTTTGGCGATTTTGAGGAGATTTTCCTTGAGCGTGTCCCTCCGTTCATGTGGGAGTTTGAAGGTTTTGCTCAGATTCTGGATGTGAATGGGATCGTTCATATTTAGAGCTTTTCGGCAATTTTGTTCTCCTGTGTTTTGAAAATGGCGTATCCGAGTGCAAAGATTATCACGGTTCCAATGAAGAGGATAATGTTCAGATAAAGACTTGGGATGTGGTGGCGGATGAAGATGTCTCGCGAGTATTCAATGATGCGCGCCCATGGATTGAGAAAGATAAGGCTGTGATACTCAAACGGGACGACTGTTATAGGATAAATGATTGGGGTAAGCCAAAATCCTATTTGAAGGAGGATTTCCCAGATATGTTGGAGGTCGCGAAAATGGATTGTAAGTGAGGCCAGGACAAACGTGATTCCGGTTGCGATCAAGTACATTTCTGCCAAGTAGAGGATGAAAAAAAGTGCTTCCCAACCTGGGGCAACGCCGGCAATAGCCAGGAAAAAGAAGAAAATCACTAAATTAAGCAGAAGGGTTATGAGGCTGGATATAGTTGACGCGTATACGAGTGCTGCCCTGGAAAAGTAGATTTTGGTGACCAGGTCTCGCTTGGACAGGAAGGTATTCATGCCAATGAGCGTGGATTCGGAGAAAAAGTTCCATATAAGCACCCCCAGAAGCAGGTATATGGCGTAATTTTCGACTGCTACAGGCATGAAAAAGGTGAAGACGGTATAGATGACCCCAAAAAGCAAAAGAGGCTTTATAAGTGTCCAGAAATAGCCCAAATAGGATCCCTGATAGCGAAGTTTAAAGTCGCTAATAACCAGCTCTTTTATAATGCGGATGCTGTGTGCGAGGTGCTCTCTCTTGAGGGTATTATAGGACATTGCAATAAGTTTGTATTATGTCATGAATATGCGTTTGCTTTTGTAACACTGTGCCCTTAAGTTCATTATACACTTTGCAGGCATACTTGAAATGAGGGTTGACAATTTTTATTTTTATGCCATAATGCGCCCTTATTATTCGCATCCTAAATTCACTATCTATGTTGAATAAAGTAAAACAACTCGGAACTTTGCTTGGAGTTTCTCGTCCACAGGAGACAGAAATGCCATCAACTCAAAATAATATTTCTACCCGCAGCACGACTACCCGGGCATCACTTTACGCGCTTCTTGGTGCCAGTGCTTTGACTGTTCTTAGCGCTGAAGGATGTACTTTAGATAGAAGAGGATTACTTGATCCAAATGCTGTTAGCGATGGAGGTGGAGGACTGGCAGAAGGTGGTGCCGGCACAGGAGGTATGGAAGATGGGGGTGGCGGCACAGGAGGTACTGGCGGGACCGGGGGTATGGAAACTGGTGGAGGTGGTACTGGTGGGTGTGAACCAACCAATCCATCAACTGAACTTTGTGATGGTGTTGATAATGATTGTGATCCAAGCACCCAAGATGGTAGTGAAGATCCTGAGGTAAATGCATCTTGTGATACTGGATTAGATGGAGTTTGCGCTACTGGAAGCAATGTTTGTGAATCTGGCGGAATCTCTTGTGTTCCGGATAATCAGCCAGCACTTGAGGTTTGTGGTAACTCTATGGATGAAGACTGTAATGGTGTAGATGATAATGGTTGTGATGTGACACTGAGCTTTCCGACACTTGTTACTGACTGTTATAAGCTTGGACACTTTGATGAATTTGGTGTGCTCGATACCAATTCATCTACTCCAAATACGAATGTTTGTTCAAAGCTGGGAATCAGCTCAACATACCAACCAGGTCACCAAGCCCAGGTTTGGGTCGACTTTGGGACACTTGAATTCGACGCATCAGAAGCGCCAAAATCTGTAGAGCTTCGATGTTCTCCATTTAGCTCTGATCCAAATCATGCCGACTTAACAACTGCCGTTCAGGCCAATAACTATAGTGACGCTGGAAATACTGCTGTGCTTGGATCTCCTGCTATCAATGGTCAAACCTACACCTACTCTCTTTCCGGGTGTGTGGATGAAAAATATGATGCCCGAATCACCTACTAAATAAACTTTACTTAATTTTTCCTATGTCTTTAGAACGACTTTCACAACCAAATACAGAAGCTCTGGTATCCCGAATGCCAACAAAAAAAGAAGTAGTTTTGGCTTTGAGCCTTGGTTTTGCTGCTCAGGCTTGTGAGCTTATTGCTACTGTTGATCGAGATAGAATTGGTGGTTCCGGTGGGGAAACTACATCTTCTGTTGGAGGTCAGGGTGGTAGTGGTGGTATGGAAACTGGTGGTGGAGGACAAGGCGGAGGTGAATGTATGCCAAGCACTGAAGTTTGTGATGGTGTTGATAACGACTGTAATGGGACTATTGATGAAGGTTGTAACTGTGAAGAAGGACAAACCCAGGCATGTGGAAGCGATACTGGTGAATGTATGCAGGGAACCCAATCTTGTGAAAACGGGAAGTGGTCAGAGAACTGTGAAGGCGCTGTCTGGCCGGAAGCCGAAACGTGTGATGGCCTTGATAATGATTGTGACGGCCAAGTTGATAATGAAGCATCATGTGAGTGTACCGGCAATGAAACTCAATCATGTGGGAGTAATGTTGGTGAATGTGCGCAAGGAACGCAAATGTGTGTAAATGGTATGTGGGATCCTACCTGTACTGGAGAGGTTTCACCTGCCCTTGAAGTTTGCAGCAATGGCCTGGATGAAGACTGTGATGGAAATAACGATAATGGTTGTGATGTTGCTTTCAGTCTGCCAACGCTTTCTACTGACTGTTATAAGCTCGGACATTTTGATGAATTTGGCGTAATTGATACCAATTCATCTACTCCAGATACAAACCAGTGCTCAAAAGTGGGAATCAGTTCCACCTATCAACCAGGTCACAAAGCCCAGATTTGGGTTGATTTTGGAACTCTTGAATTCGACGCATCAGAAGCGCCAAAATCTGTAGAGCTTCGATGTTCTCCATTTAGTGCTGATCCTGATCACGCTGACTTAACAACTGCTGTTCAGGCCAACTATAACGATCCAACCGATACATCTGTACTTGGGGCTCCTGCTATCAATGGACAGACTTATACCTACTCTCTTTCTGGGTGTATGGATGGTAACTACGACGCGCGAATTTCGTACTAAAAATCTGAATTTTTATTCTTAAAAACAACAGATATGAAACTTTCTGAGGCTTTGCCATCTTCGGCTCAACAAGTATTGGACTCTCTTTCAGCGCGATTAGCACCTTCTCGATCGACACGTGCTGCTGTGGCGGCATTGATGATGAGCATTCCTGCCTGTACCGGTACAGACCATGTTGAATTTGGTGGCGATGGTGGAACCGGAGCCACTGGACAAGGTGGTAGCGGCGGCGCTGAATGTGTGCCAACCAATCCTGCCGATGAAGTTTGTGATGGTGTTGATAATGACTGTGATGGAGAGATCGATAATGATCTTCTTTGCAGCTGCGATGATGGTGATACCCGGGAATGTGGAACAAATGAGGGTGTTTGCCAAAAAGGTACCGAGGAGTGCGTGGATGGACTCTGGTCTGGAGAGTGTCAAGACTCTATTGCTCCTGTTTTGGAGGAATGTGGAGATAATCTTGATAATGATTGCGACGGAAAGATAGATAATGGTTGTGATGTGAGCGTTTCTTTCCCCGCTCTTAGTGGCGCTGACTGCTACAAAGCGGTTCATTTCCTTTCTGGTGGGGTTACTATTGATGGCAACTCATCCACACCGGACAGTTCTATTTGTACCAAGGCTGGTGTAATGGGAACGTATCAGCCTGGGGATCGTGCGCAGGTTTGGTGGGAATCAACGGAATCACCATTGATGTTTACCTCTTCTGAAGAGCCAAAATCTGTAGAGGTTCAGTGCTCCAATGACAATAATCCAAACTGGCAGGAATCGACTGCAGCTGTTCAATCTATCGACTATAGTTATTCTGAAAATCCTGCGACGGTTGAACATGTTTATAATGATCAGACTGGTGAAAATACTGTGACTCCAGCTGGATGTGATCCAGTTGATATTCGCGTAACATTCTAGTTTTTTATTTATTGCGATTTTAAAAACCCCTGGCAGATGCCAGGGGTTTTTCGTTTGTGGTTATTACTTGGTCTCTTCTACTTCATGCTGTGCTCATAGAAGAGCGTTGCCACGTCTCCTCTCTTCATTCCTGAGTCGAGGATCTGGTAGACCAGATAGTCATTATCTTGAGCGTAATCGAGGTATTTTTGGTACCACTGTGATCCTTCTGGAGCAGGGGTGAGTGTCACGTCGGCTGTCTCAAAGAATATCTTAATGAGTTCAACGTAGTTAACGGTCTGTTCCGGTTTGAAGGTTCCGTCCGGGTATCCTTCAATGATTCCCTCTGCCTGCGCTGTGGCCAGGTACTTCATGTACCATTCACCAAGGATGACGTCAGAAAAGCCAAGATTCGTTGCAGGATCGGCAAGTTGTGGCACATCGAACCCTTCTACAATCACTTTAACCGTCTCAGCGCGGTTTATAGCCTGGTTTGGTTTAAAAGTGCCATCTGGGTACCCTTCAAAGATTCCCTGCTCTTTTACATAGCTTAGAGCGGGACACAGAGGGTCCTGTGCCTCCACATCGGTGAATCCTTCACAGAGCCCGTCTTCTGGTGGCATTTGTCCTTCATCAAATCCAAAGTCCATTGCCACCGCATAAATGATTGGTGACTTTGATGGATCACTGCTGCTCATCTCTATCCGCCAGCGTAAATCGGTTCCCTGGTTTTCGAAGATATGAGCTTCGTTTGGAGTCACCTCTTCCCAGTTTTCACCATCGGCGGTCATGAAGTAGTTGATAGTCTGCTCCTGAGCGTCCGCATCAACAAGAAGAATGGCCTGATCCACAGTGTAATTTGGATCAAAACTCATCTCGTGGAGATCCAGGATGTTGTAGGATTCGATTGACCCCTCTGACGCATAGCTGTCTTCAGAACTGATACCGTTCATGAATGGTTCCAGGTTTCCAAGGGACTGGAGGTCTCTGTAGAGTACTCCGTCACGAACCAAAAAGATTGTTACTTTTGCTGCCTCCAGCGCTCCAAAAACGTCCGTTACTTTGCTGTAGTCAGAGATTTCGTCGTAGGTGATGTTGGCCCATGAATCTCCGTCATCGTAGGTGGTGTAGATTCCCTGGTCGGTGTTGATGATCATGTCCTGCTCTTTGCCGTTCTGTACCTGCTTCACTGAGTACAAATCATTAACTCCAGCAGGGAGAGTCGGGCTGTAAAAGTCAAAGGTCTTGGTTGCCCGTGAGAGCCCTTTGTTTCCAAAAATAACAGCCAATTCACCGTGGTCCTCTGTAACATCGTCTCTATCTACAATGCTAACGAGCTCCTTAATTTCTGCGCCCATGTCGTGTTCGAACCATGTTAGTCCAAAGTTTTCTGTTTTCATGACGGTTGAGCCTTTGGCAACATAGAAAATGCTGTCTACTGTGGTTAAAGGGGAATAGGTAAAGTCCACCACATCTCCATCTGTGTCGTTTTCGACAAGGAGTTCTACTGCGTTATTCTGGATTGATTGCCGGTAGAGACCTGTTTGCGTTGTAAAATAGACATATTGACTGCTTGCGAACCCAGGACCTGGCCAGGCCTGTAAAATTTCTTCATCTACCTGAACATCAACAGCGCTCCATGATGTACCTTTGCTGTACACCATGTAGATGCTTTCACTGTTGTAGGCTACTGCGGTTCCTTCGTTGGCATAATTTGCTCCAAATTCAAGAGTGAATGGGCTGTTTTTTACGTCGACTGGCATACCGCTGTCCTGGTAGAAGTTGGGCTCTGGAACTCCATTTATGTAGGTTCCGCTTGTTGTTCCCGCGTAGAGGGTCTGATCATCATTAAAATCCGGGGAGTATGAAGCTCTTTCAACACTGTTTTTGGTATTCATAAGAACTGCCTCATCCATAGATGTCAGCTCAACCTGATTGTACATTTCAATCTGGTCTTCTAATGGAAGATTCAGCTCAAACGCGGAGCTGGAAGGGATTAGTGCAAAGGTAAGGAGGCTCATGATTGAGAGCGCTGTGATTTTTTTTATCATAAGATCAACGATATTAGAGGTTTATAATTGTCAGCTTACACTATTTTTTACGTTGATTCTATGAATCCATTACAAAAACCCCCTCCTGAAAAGGAGGGGGTTTTCACGATTATTCATTTCATGTGAAATGATTATCCGTTTGTACTCGATTAGTCACTGAGTACCTGAGTGTTGATTGAGCTGAGTCCGTCAACGAGGAATCCATCAACCCAGTCGAATGATGAGGCACCGAGGGTACCGTTGTGGATAGTTGTTCCTCCACCTTGAACGGTGTTAGAAAGGTCAGACCAAACAAGGTTTGACGCTCCACCATCAACTTCTACACCTTCACCAACGGTTTCTCCACCAGTAGCGGTGTCGATATCACCAACGTCACCAGCAGTGTCGTTTGCCAACTGTGTTGAGATACTTTCACCTGTGGTAGGTCCGGTAACTGTAGCTCGGAGTTCATAAGTTACTGTGTTACCAGCACCAATGATCTCTTCACCAGCTCCAGCAGCATCACTCCACTTCACGAGGACAGTTCCAGCTGCGGCAAGATTTCCCGCTTCCAGATCCGCACCTCCACTTTCTTCAATGTCGACAGATGCACTTGAACTAGACACATCTACACCATTACGGAAGAATTTGAAGTTTCCTACTCCTGAAGCTACGAGAGCTGCACTAGGCTGCACATCAAATGCAAATTGCTTGATGGCAACGTCTCCAGCAGCATCTGCAGTAACAGTCCACTTGTAGAGTGTTACTGTACCAGCTGACAATGAAGTAGAAGTTGCCTGATGAGCCACGCTTGGCGCACTCTTGGCAACACGCATTGATTCACCGTTGATGTCAGCTCCACTTGGGGCAGCCGCGAGAACAGTTGAAGATGATGCTCCAACAGCTTCGAAGTTGTCATTAAAGTCAAATGCGAACTGTGGAAGGTCACCAGTAAGAGCACTGTCTGGAACCACGTTTCCAACGTCTACCAATACGTCTACAGTTACATTGCCTCCAGCAGGAATGTTGATGTAGCTACCAGATGGTAGGTTGAAGTTTGCGAGTCCACCAACAAGGTTTGCAGAGAATTCTTTGTCTGCCCACTTGAGGTAGACTTTTTCTACGTCTGCGTCGTTGCCCCAGTTAATTTCCTTAATCTGGAGTTTTCGTACGTTCCAAGCTTCCAGTTCATCTGCAGCGAACCGAAGTCGAAGTACTGTTTCCATTGAAGAGTTTCCAACAAGGATTCGAGAAACGGTTGAGCTGTCAGAGATGTTTTGGTTGCTAAGAGAACCATTACCAGCAATGGTAACTGTTCGAGGACCAACAGCAACGAACGCATCGGCGTAGTTTCCATCACCGTCATTTACTACTGCGTCTGATCCTTCGCTGTCTTCTGCAGTTACGTCAGTATCATCTTCGATTGTGAAGAGATATGTACCTGCACCAGCAGCACTTGCTACGTTACCTCGAACGAGGAGACGAGCAGAGTTACCAGCATCGATTGTGTGTGTGAAGCTGAAGTCTACATCACCGTCTGTACCAGCACTACTAATAGATTCTGGTCCATCAAGTTTTGTAAGAGTTGAACCTTCCTTAAGGTAGAGGTTCAAGCTTTGGAATGCATCAGAGCAATCTGCTCCAGTTCCAACAGCACAGTGAACTGTGAGGCTTGTGAGCTTGATGTCGTCTGCTGTAGTAGCAGCGAAGTCAAATGCTACAAGGTCACGGTCGAGTGTGTTCTTTACGTAAGACTTGTCACCAGGTGTGGCAGCAAGAGTTACATCAACTGCTGGGTCAGCAACAGTTTGAACGTTACCGTCGAGTACTCCACCACTTACTTCTGTGGCTTCGTCTACTGGGTCACCGTCGCTTGTGTATTCAAGCTCGGTCTTAGAAGAATCAGTTACATCTGCAACATCAATGTCGAACTGGTGTCCGTCTCCTGCATCGTTAGTGATGTCAGCAGTAATGATGTATTCAGTTGTATCCATTCCAGGAACGTCGAATGAGTCGAGGAATGAGATGTCACCAAAGGCGGTTACATCATCTGGACCCATAACAACTACCCATGTTTCTGTGTTCGCATTCCATGCCCAGATCTTGAGGTCTTCAATTTCTGAAGCAAGTGCTCCACCTGCACCGCTAACGGTAAGGGTGAGCTCACGAACTGTTACAGCTTCACCAGCTGTAGAGATGTTGAATCGTGTGAATTCATGGTCATTTGAACCTCGAGCAACTTCACCAGCAATTGGATTGTTTGCAGAGAGTGAGAATGCAATGTTTCCACCAACGATTTCTCGATCTGTAGGAGTGATAGATGTATTATCTTCTTCTACGTTAACACCGTATCCGTATACCTGTCCGGTACCTTCAACGTGCCAGTCTCGGTAGATGTCGAAAGAAGCGTCGTTTCCGAGACCTCCTACTACATCAACCCAGAGTTCGAAGTTCTTTGTAGAACCCTTTTCGATCTCAAGACATGGATCCATCTCTGTGAGGTCGAACATAAGGTAGTCACCTTCCCAAGATACGTCAGCATCAACTGGTGATCCTGAAAGTACGAGGGTTGGGTTAGCAAAGTCTTCTGCGTCTGCGCTTCCTTGTTGCTTGAACATAAGCTTGTCAACGCAGATATCTTCTTCAGCTGCATCAAGTCGAACCTTAGTCATCAATACATCTGTGTCACCAACGTTGATGTCAGCAGTAGATGATTGAGATACACGGTATGTAAGAGTTCCAACTTCAGCAGATGTTGTGGTCATTTCTTCACCACAAATTGCGAAGCTTCCTCCTACTGCAACTTCTGCTCCACTTGAAACTCCTTCAGCAAGTACATCGTCAGATGATGCAATACAGAGTTTGTTGTGTGAGTTTTCTGCAGCGTCCATGTCTCCACGAGCTTCCACGAGGGTCTTCTTACCTGCAGGAACCACGATTGGTTCGCTAGAAAGGTTGAAGGTAGCTGTGTTAGTTGTAGAGTTAACGGTCTTTTCACCACCTCTTTGTACTCCGTTTACGTAAATCTTAACGTTTTCGAAGTGTTGTGGTTCACCAAGACCAGCTCGAGTAATAACGAGTTGTGTAATTTCAACGTCTTCATTGCTTCCAGCTTCGAAAGCGAACACGCTGTAAAGAATGTTAGATCCATTCTTTGGAATAGCTGTTCCTTCTGGAGAAGATCCGTCGAGCATTGCTGTAAGATCTCCAGCTTCGGCAGTTGTGTAACCGTTGAAGCTTGCTGTCTTACCAATGAGATCTTCACTTGTAGAGCTCATAACGTTGTCAACCATAAGGTCATAAACCTTGGTTGAGTCTTGTGCTTCGGTTGTAAGGTCAACACACATTGGATCAGAAGATGCAGCAACGGCAGTAACATCAAGTCCGTTACCGTTTTGGTCTTCTATCATGTAGTTTCCTACTTCCATAGCACCGTCTCCGTATTCTTGTGTGAAACAAGCTTCTACAGAAGTTTCGCTCATAGCCTTAGCGCTAGCAACACTGAATCCTCCACATGGGCGGAGTACAGGGTTCATAGCGTTAGAAACCATCTTAGCGATTTCTGCACGGTTGATGTTAAGAGTTGGACCAAATGTTCCATCTGGGTATCCATCAACCACAGAGTTTACGTAGAGAGTTTCTACGAAGTTGTAAGACCACATGTTTGTGGTTACGTCTGGGAATGAAGGACCACAGTTGGTATTGATGGTCATAGGAGCTCCAAGAACGAGCATCTTAGCTGATTGTTCACGAGTAAGTGAATCAGCTGGTCCGAAGAATCCAGATGGATCTCCGTTGTCGTCGAGGTATCCTCCTACGATTCCATTAGCGTAAGCAGTTTCAACGTAAACGTGGAACCACTCACCTTCTGGAACGTCGTTGAAAGTTTGAAGTCCAGCTGTTTCTACGAGCGGGATATCAAAACCTTCTACAACAAGTTTTGCCATTTCGGCACGATTAACGTTGTCTGCAGGTCGGTATTCAGACATAGATCCGTTTACCACACCCATAGCAACGAGGTCTTCTACATAAGAGTAGAACCAGTCACCTGGTTGAACGTCAGGAAATGTTTGAGCTTGAGCCACACCGATCGCAAAGAAACTTGCAACCAAAGCTGCGAGGCTAAAGCTTGCCACTTGCCTTCGGACGTTCTTAAGACTAGTCACAATGTCCATAAGGTTATGTGAATTAAAGAAATAGAAAATTATAGATAAATACTTGATCATCTATAAGAGAGGTCGGCTCACGGCATTTAGCACATGGCCATCTTAAATTTAAGTATAAATTTAATCTGTAATAGAAAGCCTTGGGAGAAAGGCTTTTTTATTGGGAGATTTAGAGTCGAAGCGCGTTATGCAGCGCTTCGTGTTCGGATTGTCAAAGACCAAAATGACACCAAAATCGTAGTCGTGAGAAAGCTCCTAATTCATCTTTCTTCTCTTTTGTAAGCCACTCGCTACACTTCTAAACAATACGCATTCTTAAGCCCTATCCGGGCTCGGATTCAACCGAAAATTTACCAAATCGCTTTGTTCAAGTCAATCGCAGTCACCCCGTCAAACTGTATAAAAGGCTATTTGTTTCAATATTTAACAAGACAAAATTGGTAAATATGTTGTAGTTCGTGGTTTGGTAGTCCCAACGGGGATCGAACCCGTGTTTTCACCGTGAGAGGGTGACGTCCTAGCCGCTAGACGATGGGACCATGTGCAAATTTTTGCTCGGACAATGTATACTACCTTGGCAGGGTTTTCAAATCGTGTTTATAATGCGACCCGCTCAATTTTGAATTATGGCTGACGATTACTATAAAACACTTGGCGTATCGAAAGATGCATCTGATCAGGATATAAAGAAGGCGTATCGAAAGATGGCCATGAAGTATCATCCGGATAAACATAAGGGTGATAAAGATGCTGAAAAGAAGTTCAAAGAGGCAAATGAAGCCTACGAGGTTCTTTCGGATAAGCAGAAACGACAACAGTATGATCAGTTTGGATCAGCGGGGTTTGGTGGTGGAGGCGGCGCAGGATTTCAGGGTGGATTTAATGCTAACGGATTCGACTTTTCGCAATTTAGCGGCGCTGGTGGCTTTGCGGATATTTTTGAAACATTTTTTGGAGGAGGAGGCGCGCCGCGACAAAAAAGTAATGGCCCACAACAGGGGCGGGATATTGAGTTTCGTATGGAGCTGAGTTTTGAAGACGCTGCCTTTGGTACAGAAAAGGAGCTTTCCATTTCCAAACCTGTCAGCTGTGATCACTGCCACGCAACGGGTGCTGAACCGGGAAGCAAGTCTATTACGTGTAAAACATGTAATGGAACCGGTGAGGTCCGGACAGTTCGGCAGACAATTTTGGGACAGATGGCAACAGCCGCGCCGTGTGGTGAATGTCATGGTGAGGGGCGAATCCATGAGACAAAATGTTCAGTTTGTCATGGAGCAACCAGAATTAAGCGTGATGAACGCGTAAAAGTGAAGATACCTGCCGGAGTTGATAATGATTCGACTATACGACTCAGCGGGAAAGGTGAAGCTGGAGCCTTTGGCGGACCAAATGGTGATCTGTATGTTCACATCCGTGTTGCAGCCAGTAAAAAGTTTGTGCGCAATGGCTATGATGTTCATACAGAGGAGCACATTCACCTTCTACAAGCTGTTTTAGGCGATGATATTGAAGTTGAAACACTCCAGGAAAAGCTAACTCTAAAGATTCCAGCCGGAACACAAAGCGGGCGTGTTTTTCGACTGAAGGAAAGGGGCATTGAAAAACTGCGTGGGAGCGGGAAAGGAGATCACTTTGTAAAAATCATCGTTGATATTCCATCAAAAATTTCACGGAAAGAGCGCGATCTTTATATTGAACTGGCTGGCGAGGCGAAACTTTCTACAAAGGGAAAGAAAGGGTTTTTAAAAGGCCTTTTGTAAGAGGCTTTGCTTGTAAAGAGTTTTGATACTATAATAATCAGCAATTGGCCATATTGCTGCTGTTATGAATATACAACTCTCCTGGGATCTTTTTATTCTTGCCTTTTTTGGGGTTGTCATTGCATACAGTTTTATTATTGGCAGAAATCAAACTTTAAAGGTTATTTCTGCGACGTATTTGGCGATTTTGTGCAGTGATGCACTGGGAAATCTTTTTTCCACCTATCTGGCGAGCTCAGAATCGTTTCTGAAGATTATGAGACTCTTTTCTGTTGGAACATCTGACCAGGCAACTGCCTTTTTTAAGGTGTTGGTTCTGATTACTTTTGTGGTTCTGGTGGCCGTACGGGGCCTTTATAACTTTGATGCTGAGGATTCACGTCCGGTAAGCCTAAAAATTGGTATAAATTTGGGTCTGGGACTCTTAAGTGCGGGGTTGATGATGAGTGCCCTGATGATTTTTGTTGCCGGAGAATCGCTTATTGCAGAGGTTGCGAATCCGAATAATCCGCTGACAACCATTTATGGAGAGTCTCGTTTTGCACGGATTATGATTGACTACTCAAACCTATGGTTCTTCCTTCCTGGAGCGGCTATGGTACTTCTGAGTATGGTTCACAAAAAAACAGCTTGAAAAAGCGAGGATGACTGAATAGAATGTTGTGGCTTTTTGCATGAAAATTTGATGTTTGGGGGTCCATAGCTCAGTTGGTAGAGCAGCTGCCTTTTAAGCAGATGGTCGCAGGTTCGAGCCCTGCTGGACCCACCAGTTCTTTTAAGATGATTGCGCTTGATGATTTGACTAGACGCAAGGAGCTTTTTGGATAATCGCTTGATTAACCGGGGAGGCGTTTAATATAATGACAAATAATAAATATCTAGCCTCATTTCTTATGCCTGAAACGTATATTACCATCCAAGAGTCCGCTGAACTGACCGGTAAATCGATTCAGACCATACGAAGAGCGATCAAAGCCAAAAAGTTAAAGTATAAGAGAAAAAAGACTCCACAGGGCTTTCATTACATGATTAGCCGGGAGAGCGTTATTGAAGTTTATAAGCTTAGAATTCCAAAAACTGAGCGGAAGCAGGGAACCGTAAAAAGGAATCAGCAAGAGGTTGCTCAGGAGTTTGCAACAATTGATGATTTGAAGAAAATACAAGCTGACCTGGAAGCCGTATTAAAAGAAAATGACAAAGCCAAGGAAAGTTTTATGAGGTTTATGAAAACGTTCCAGGAGAAGTTTATTGTGATGGAGAATCAACTTAAACTATTGGAAGAACCGAGCAAAAAGAAATGGTACCACTTCTGGAAGTAGTTTTCGCCTTACTTCCAAGACGTTAAGGCCTTCGCCTATCCATGAGCATTACGCAGTCGCGTGATGCTTTTTTGTTTACTCTATGCCAAATAGGGAACTTCTCCCTCTTTTTTGCGTAATCAAACGCCTATACAGATGTATAATCGAATGATAAGCCGGTTGATATTTTTTCCTTTTATAAAGCCATATTCCCACCTAAACATTACGGCTAGACACTGTAATATAGCCTTCCTTTTGGCATTTTTTTTGAAGAGATGAAGGAGAATGGTATACTTATTGTATATTTTTCCCTTTCTTTATGGGTAAAAGTCTCAAAAAAGAGATTATCAGGAAGCTGTTTCATCTTATGGAGATACCACTCCTTCTGGCGTATAGCATTATTCGATATATCTGGTCTGAGCAGGTTGCCATTCTTGTTCTTACTGCCATGCTCCTGCTTCTTTTGGAGATTGAGTATATCCGACTGGAGGTTCGCCCAAAAATTCCGCGAATAGTTAATGTTTTTCGTCCAAAAGAACGCAATAATGTGACTGGGACGGTCTTTTTTATTATGGCTACGATTATTTGTTTTGCTGTTTTTGACTATAGCATCGCGGTGATGGCTCTTATTATGACCGTTTTTGGCGATTTAAGTTCGGCGCTTGTGGGCATTAAATGGGGGAAACATAAACTGTTTCGCGAGAAAACGACCGAAGGCTTTTTGGCGGGATTGATTGTAAATGTTCTGGTTGGAGCACTCTTCCTCCATGAGCATATGGTGATTTTTCTTCCGATGGCGATTATCGCGAGCGTTGTTGAGCTTGTAACAAATAAGCTTGATGACAACCTGACTGTTCCTCTCTTTTCAGGGTTTACAGGGCAGATGATAGTGTATGCTGCAGGTGTTCAATTAGTGGAATTTCCCCGACTTTTTGACTGGCTCTTTACCTTCTTTCAATAATTTTTAGGACATGTCTCAACAACTGACGCAGAACGAATGGGGATTTTCGATTGCATGTGATAACCCATTTGCTATTTTTCGGCTACTCCAGGAGATTGCCCGGAAGAGCGTGGGCGAAGAGCATGTGATTGATTTATCACGAGGAGATCCAGGCTATGGATTTACGCCAAGTGAGCGTGGCCGGCTTTTTTATAGCTATTTACTTGCTCTGGATACTCATTTTAACAATGCTACAGAACGTTTTATTCATCTTCGACGCGAAGATCTGGATGTTATTAATGCTGGTATTGAGTCTTTCACACGAGATATCTATGGAAAAAGAATGGCAGAAGATCTTTTGACTCAACTGGATGAGTTTTGTGGGGATGTTCAGGAAATGGCAGCGGAGTCAGGTTTGAAGTGGGACAGGTTTGATGTTTTGCATGAGTGTTTTCGTTTTTGTAATTTGAGCGGAGGGAATTATCTGAATCCTCAGGGAGAGACCATTGTTCGCGTTGTTCTTGCTCACTGGTATCGTAAATTTATTTCTGTTCCGCTGACACATGAGGATTTTATTTTGACGAGTGGAGCATCGCATGCGATTGGAACGCTATTTAAGTCTCTTGGTGTGGAAGGTGTGAATTTTTTGAATAGTCAAAGTACAGTTTTGATGTTCTCTCCGGTCTATTCTCCCTACAATATGAGTCTGCTGAATCGGAATATTCAGTCATTTTCTTTGAGCGTGGATCCAATGACTGGGGCATTGAGCGAAGAGTCGCTTGAACACTTGAAGAGCTTTGATGGGAGGCTTTCGGCTATTATTTTGATTGATCCCAATAATCCAACTGGATTTTCTCTGTCGGATGACGCGATTGCTAAGATTGCCGAGATTGCGCGTCAACATGATGCGCTCGTGATAACTGATGAGGTTTATGCATCATTTTTCCCCAAGAAAAAGACTCTTGTGGACTATTGTCCGGAGCGGGTTGTCCGGATTGATGCCCGTTCAAAGATTGAGCGGAGTACGGGACTGCGTTTTGGAGATATGTTTATCTCGCAGGAAGCAAATGAATATATCACTAATACGATTTTGGGTAGTCACCTTTCCGGGATCGACTTTAAAAACTATTTAATGCAGGCAAAGGGACCAGGTGGAAGCGATGGAGAGTTGCAACATACAACGTTTGTGCCAGGGCCTTCTCAGTTTTTGGGAATTGCTCACATGGTGATGGCAGGTGAGGAGCGACAACGCTATTTTGAAGGTGTGCAGCACAATGTTGATCTTTTTGTGAGTGAGTTACAATTACCGCACAAAGGGAATATGTATTACACAATTTTTGATTTAAACAGTATTGATGGCTGCACAAAGGGTAATGTGTCCCCAGAGCAGAAGATGGTTGAGTTGGCAAAGCGGGGTGTGGTGTATATTCCTGCGAACCTGTTTTTCTCCGAAAATGAGCGGCTGGATAATAGTAAACTGAATATGGTACGGGCTTCCGTGGTGAATACCAGCGCGGAAAGGGTTCAGAAAGCTGCAAAAATCACACGTGAATATCTCACTTCTTAAATTTTTACATTTCTTTTTATGGCGACCTTTTACGAAAATACGCTTCAGCAAATTCAGCGGGCAGGAGAGATTATGGATTTAAATAAAAATGCTGAAATGGTTTTAAGTCAGCCGCAAAGGATTGTTCAGGTGAATTTTCCAGTGAAGCTTGATAATGGAGAAATTAAAGTTTTTACCGGATTTCGAATCCAACACAATAATGCAGCCGGGCCGTATAAAGGCGGGATCCGATATCACCAGGATGTGAATATTGATGAGGTAAAAGCGCTGGCATCTTTGATGACTTTGAAGTGTGCTGTAGTGGATTTGCCGCTTGGTGGAGCAAAAGGTGGGATCACCATGAATCCTCATGACTACTCAAAAGATGAACTTGAGCGGATTACACGGACTTTTGTTCAGATGATTGAGCCATTTATTGGACCGGATACTGATGTCCCGGCGCCAGATGTGAATACAGATGAAAAGGTGATGGCATGGATTGCGGATGAGTATTCAAAATTGAGTGAAAAAAATGTTGTTGGGGTGGTTACCGGTAAGCCAATTTTATATGGTGGAAGCCAGGGCCGATTTGATGCGACCAGTAAGGGTGGACTGTTTGTTCTGGAAGAGCTTTTGAAAAAACTTGGTAAGGATCCAAAAGGACTTACTGTAGCAATTCAGGGATATGGAAATGCCGGGAGTAATATGGCCAATTTAATGGCCGCGGATGGCTTTAAAGTGGTTGCCGTTTCTGATTCACATGGAGGTTTGCATTGCCCTCATGGATTGGATGCTCTTGCTACTATGGAGTGTAAAATCAAGGAAGGGAGCGTTGAAAACTGTGGAGGAAGTGAGTATCAGCCAACGGATGGCGATACGTGTGAGAAGATTTCGAATGAGGGACTTTTGGAACTGGAATGTGATGTTCTGGTTTTGGCCGCGCTTGAAAATCAGATCACTCAAGAAAATGCTGATAAAGTGAAGGCAAAGATTGTGCTGGAGCTTGCAAATGGGCCTGTTTCTGCCGATGGAGATCAGATTCTGGAGAAGAATGGGGTTGTTGTGGTTCCGGATGTTCTGGCGAATGCTGGTGGCGTAACGGTTAGTTACTTTGAAATGGTCCAAAATAAGCAAAATTTTTATTGGGAGGCTGAAGAGATTGAAGAGAAGCTTAAAAAGAACATGGGGAAGTCGTGGAATAATGTTGCTAAGGCAAAAGAAAAGTATAAAACAACGTACCGAATGGCTGCTTTTATCGTTGCTTTAACACGACTTCAGGATATTTTAGCCTTGCGGGGCACTGTTTAGTCTCTATACTGTTAACCGAATAATTCACCGTCATCATGACTCAATACATCTACGCGTTCCGTGAGGGAGGGAAAGATATGAAGGAGCTGTTAGGTGGTAAGGGAGCAAATCTCTCGGAGATGACGTCTTTGGGGCTACCTGTTCCTCCCGGGTTTGTAATTTCAACAGAGACCTGTGCGTATTTTCTTCATAAAGATGACTATCCGGAAGGCTTTTTTAATGATGTGTTAGCGCATTTGGCTAATGTAGAAAAAGAGCTGGGGATGAAGTTTGGCGATGCAAATAATCCTCTACTTGTAAGTGTCCGAAGTGGAGCTGCCGTGAGTATGCCAGGGATGATGGATACTATCTTGAACCTTGGCTTGAATGATGAAACAGTTGAAGGATTGAAAGAAAAAACCGGGAATGAACGCTTTTGTTATGACGCGTATCGGCGTTTTGTGAATATGTTTGGGAATGTTGTGATGGGTATTTCTCATGAAAATTTTGAACTGGAAATGGATAAGTTGAAGGAGGAGAAAGGTGTGAAGCTGGATACAGAATTGGATGCTGCTGACTTGAAGGAGTTGGTTAGCCGATTTAAAGCAGTTGTGAAAGAGAAGGCCGGACGTGATTTTCCGCACGAGCCAAGCGAGCAGCTGGAGTTGGCTATTCGAGCGGTTTTTGAGTCCTGGAATAATGAAAGGGCAAAAACGTATAGGCGGATTAATGATATTACTGGCTTAAAGGGAACGGCTGTAAATGTACAGGCGATGGTGTTTGGGAATATGGGGGATACGAGTGGGACTGGTGTTGCTTTCACACGGAATCCATCGACCGGAGAAAAGGAGTTTTATGGTGAGTTTTTGCTGAATGCCCAGGGTGAAGATGTGGTTGCCGGAATCCGGACGCCCCGGAAACTGGAGGAAATGAAAGAGGTTTTGCCGGAGGTGTTTGCTGAATTGGAGGCGGTTCGGGAAAAGCTGGAGAAACACTACAAAGACATGCAGGATATTGAGTTTACGATTCAGGAAGGAAAGCTGTTTATGCTTCAAACACGAACCGGAAAGCGAACAGCAAAAGCAGCTGTGAACATTGCAGTGGATATGGTTGATGAAGGTTTGATTAGTCGGGATGAGGCACTTTTGAGAATTGATGCCACTTCTTTGAATCAACTTTTACACCCGGATCTGGATCCAGATGCGCCTAAAAATGTTATCGTGAAAGGGTTGCCTGCGTCCCCTGGAGCAGCTTGTGGACGCGTTGTTTTTACGGCTAATGATGCAGCTGACTGGAAATTTAACCGGGATGAGAAAGTAATTTTGGTTCGAAAAGAGACCAGTCCTGAAGATATTCATGGAATGCATGCTGCGGTTGGGATTTTGACATCGACTGGTGGAATGACCTCTCACGCGGCTGTTGTGGCCCGTGGAATGGGGAAATGTTGCGTGGCCGGCTGTAGTGATTTGAGCGTGGATGTGGTGAATAAAGTCTTCAAAGTTGGCAATGTCGAGGTTCGGGAAGGTGATTTTATTACACTCAATGGCTCAACTGGTGAAGTGATGATTGGGGAAGTCCCGATGGTTGAACCGGAATTGACTGACAATTTCCAAAAGATTCTTGACTGGTCCAATGAGGTGAAGCGGCTCCATGTTCGTGTTAATGCCGATACACCCGAGGACGCACTTGTTGGAAAAGAGTTTGGTGCTGAAGGTATTGGGCTGTGCCGAACAGAACATATGTTCTTTGATGAAGACCGGATTAAGGCTGTGCGAAAAATGATTTTATCAACAAGTCTTGAAGAACGCCGCAATGCGTTGGAGACTATTTTGCCAATGCAGCAGAAGGATTTTGAAGGCCTTTTTAAGGCCATGGATGGCATGCCAGTGACGATCCGTCTACTGGATCCACCTTTGCACGAATTTTTGCCACAAAAGCCGGAAATGGTACAACAGCTGGCTGATGAAATGGGAATGGAAGTGGCAAAACTGGAACGTGTTATTGATAATTTGCACGAAGTGAATCCAATGCTTGGACACCGCGGATCCCGTTTGGGACTGACCAATCCTGAGATTTATGAAATGCAGGTGAAGGCCATTATTCAGGCTGCTATTCTGGTTTCTAAGGAGGGCGTGAATGTGATACCGGAAATTGAGCTGCCGTTTATTACCAATATTGATGAATTGAAGGCAGGGCGAGCGGCTGTTGAGGCTGTGATTGCCGAGTATGGAGAAAGTGTGACGTTTGAGTATAAGATTGGGACGATGATCGAGTTGCCGCGAGCCTGTTTGACGGCTGATGAATTGGCAGAATATGCCGACTTCTTCTCTTTTGGAACAAATGATTTAACGCAGGCAACCTGGGGAATTTCCCGTGATGACGCAGGAAAATTCATGAACTTTTATTTGGAAAACGGCATTTTGGAGCGTGATCCAAGCTCATCGATTGACCAAAAGGGTGTTGGATTTTTGATGGAGCGATGTATTGAACTTGGAAAAGGCGTGAAATCTGATATAGAGATCGGTATTTGCGGTGAACAGGGCGGAGAGCCGGACAGTGTTGTTTTCTGCGATAAAATTGGCCTCGACTATATTAGTCTCAGTCCGTACCGGGTGCCGATCGCAAGGGTTGCGGCGGCGCAGGCAGCGCTGAAGAATCGGAAATAAGCTTCCGAATGAAGAGGCAAGCTGGCTTGGCGAGCGACTCTATTTTCCCCAACCGATTTTTTCGCGGAGGGTTTTATAGTGGCGGGAGCCGGAGGCGGGGGGGGTTGTGGGGGGGGGGAGGAAGAGGGGGGAAAGTGGGGGGGGGGGGGGGGGGGGGGTTGGGGGGCCCCCGCCAAGCCGGGGCGCCCCCCCCGCCCCGGGGGGGGGGGGAGGGCCCCCGCCATGGGGGTGCCCGCCGATCTGGCGATAGACCACGCAATGGTTCATGCAGGC
>CALMAI010000004.1 GCA_937858825.1 uncultured Candidatus Peregrinibacteria bacterium | reverse complement strand
ACACCACCTATGTGAACGAAGCCGCCGCAAACTCACTCATTAACGGATACGCAGACGACACTTTCCGTCCAAATAACTCAATCACCCGTGCGGAAGCCATGGAAGTGCTCTTTGGTCTTACCACAATGGATGATAATCCCCTACCACACCCATTCACCGACGTCCTTCCTGGCGACTGGTTCAACGATAGTGTTGATGCCATGTACAACGCTGGAATTATTTCAGGACGAACCTCGACAGTGTTTGATCCACACGCCAACATCACCCGCGCAGAAGCCGCCAAAGTCATCAATCTCTACCTGGACTACCTCCAGTATAAAATGGAATTTGACCAATAACGTAAAATCTCCCCATCAAAAATAAAAGAGTCCTATCACTTGGTAGGGCTCTTTTATGTAAAGTCAGATACCACCCGCAATAAAAGCGAACTCATTCGCAAAGGCCTCCCCTTTCGCCGCCGAAACATCACCTTTGTCCCAATTCCAAGATTTATGCCTTGCTTTAGAATCATCTGCGCCGGCCGGCGATAGTATGTCACCCACTGAGCCTGATCCTCCAGATCCGCCCCTTCCGGTGCGATAAAAATTGTTGAAGAAATTGCTCCAACCACAGTCCCCGGCTCCTCTTCACCATGAAGTTCAATCTGTTCCAGCATCCAGGGATGCTCACTCGCAAGCACCTCACGAATCTTCTCCCGCAAAGCTGGCAAAGCTTCAATATCAGAAGTGCGATCTTCATCCTTTACTTCAGGTGCGGATTCCTCCACATCCCCAGCCGGTCCATCAATAATGCGTAACTCTCGAACGCCCATAACCCCCATATCAGAAGAATAATTTTTATGCCGAGTATAAATTCTCACAAAATTTTTGCAAACAAAAAACCCCACCGAAGTGGGGTTTTTCTTATTCCAAGCTTATTAGTTCTCGATGTTAAGGTGAGAACTCAAGATTTTTGTTTGGAATTTTTGTTTTAAGTCTGACCAGACCATGTCTATCCAAGCTTTGGCTGTTTTTTCCAGTCCTGCCACGGACCATCTGTGGGCGCACCTACTACGCACGCAAGCGTGAACGAGAGGTACCAGATAGCTGTTGGGTCGGAATGCAAACGGTCAATTTTGCAATCCACTGCTCAGTAGAGACAGAATGAAAGCGAAACATTTATCAATGATATCCTGCTTCGCTTCCCTGTCTGTTTCTACAAACATTCTAGTAGAGAAGCGTCATCCTGATTTTCAATGGGCAATCCTTTTGTTTTTATTTTTGTGCCTTTCTTTTGAAGGCGAAGCTTTGTTTGCTTTGTGTTTTTGTTTGGTGCCGATCAGTCGTTTGTCGATCCTTTCAGCTGGTAAACGTCTGATTCCTGCTTATCGGCTATGAATCCTAAGTGGAGTTGATTGGGGCCGAAGAAGAAATCGTTTAATCATATCAGTTGAAAAACTTTTTGCAAATTTTACCCATCGACGTATACGTAAAAACATTGTCAAATAAACTTTAAATCCTCTACTCTCAGCACTTTTTTTGTGCTACAAATAAACAAGACCTAAATATTTGTAGTGGATAGAACATTCGTAGCCCTCGACATAGAAACCACTGGATTCGATGCCGAAAAAGACCAAGTTATAGAGATTGCCGCCATCAAGTTCGATGATAATAAAGTCATCGACACCTTTGATACACTCGTTCATCCAAACCGCAACGTTCCACCGATCATCATTCACATGACCGGTATTAGCGATGAAATGCTGGAGGGGGCACCACAATTTGAAGACATCAAAGAAAAACTCGTTCAGTTTATTGGGAAACATCCAATTGTCGGACACAATATCTCTTTTGACGTTGGATTCCTCAATCAAAAAGGATGCGCGCTCACCAATCCCCTTTTCGATACACTCGATCTAGCATCAATGCTCATTCCGGGCCTCCCTTCCTACAGCCTGGATACCCTCACCCGATCACTCAAAATTAAACACGAAAACAAGCACCGGGCCCTTTCGGACACCCAGGCAACCCAGGAACTCTTTTCTATTGTTCTTCAAAAAATCAAAGAACTGGATGAACACACCTTGGAAGGAATCAAAAAAGTTCTGGATAAAAGCACATGGCCAATGCGCGACCTCTTCCTCTATGAAGATGGACAAAAATCCAAACCAGACACCTCTCTCTATGAAGAAGAGTCAATTAAAGCCAAACCTTTTCCATCCGCCCAGTACGATACCTTCTTTGATGAAAGCGGAGCACTTTCAAAAGTCATTCAGGATTACGAATATCGCGACACCCAAAAACAGGCCTCCAACAAAATCCTGGAGTGCTTCCAGCTCCAAAAACACTTACTCCTGGAAGCCGGAACAGGAACCGGAAAAACACTCGCCTACCTGGCCGCCGCCGTCTACTTTGCCCAACTCGAAAAGAAAAAAGTAGTCATCTCCACTCACACCAAAAACCTGCAGGATCAGATCATCAACAAAGATATCCCCCTGCTCCACAAAGCCCTTAAAAACATCAACGAAGATATCGACTTTAAAGCAACCCTTCTAAAAGGACGATCAAACTATATCTCCGTGAAACGGCTCCATCGGTTCATGAACAAAGATATGTTCGAAGATCACGAAGTCACCTTCCTCTTAAAAGTGATGATGTGGCTTAAGTGGACCAAAACCGGTGACATCTCAGAACTCAGCATTCAGGGAAAAGAGTTCCCGCTTCGATTCGAAGTCTGTTATGAAGATGGATCCGACGACGAAAACGATCCAAACTACGCGCAACAAAGTTTCCTCAAAAAAGCACGTCGCAATGCAGAAGAGGCCGATATCATCGTGGTCAACCACGCGCTCCTGCTCACCGATGCCGTCAAAGAAACCCCAATCCTCCCGGAATACGACTTTCTCATTTTTGACGAAGCCCATCATCTGGAAAAGGTCACCACCGACAGCTTAACCATCAACTTTTCCCCAGGATCATTCAGCCGTCCTTTCGAAAAAATCGCCCGAATAGACGAAGATTTAAGCGTTAAATGCCGCCAGATCGAAAGCAAATCAGATCTTTTCTTTGGCATTATTGGCATCTTTACTGAAAAACATGCCGATGCCATGCAACTACAATATCAGTACCTTATTCAAGGTGAAGCCCTCAACTCCCTTGAATGGAAAAAAGTTCAGGATTCCGTCAAACATCTCCATCAACTCATTTCAGAACTGCTCGAAGAATTAAAAGACTACTCTAATAAAGATGAAGATATCGAAAGAGAGGTTCGTGCCCAGGCTTTCGAAATCCGCCAACGTTACGACGATCTCAAGACTGTCTTCCTCAGCAATAGTTGGGATAATCGCGTCCAATGGACCTACAAAACCTACGACGGCACAAGCTGCCTTAAAAGCGCACCTATTAATGTTGGGGTCGAACTCCACAACTTTATTTTCAATGCCAAGAAAAGTGCCATTCTTACATCGGCAACCCTCCAAACCGAACAAAATTTCGACTTCATCAGGCATCAACTCGCGCTCGACAGCTCTGTCGAAGCAATCGCCCTGCCATCTCACTTCGACTACCCCGACCAGGTGAAAATTATCATCCCGGAAGACATGCCCACCCCAAAAACCGAAGGATACTTTAAGGCATGCAACAACGTGATCGAACAGGTCGTCAAAGCCAATGGTGGACGAACTCTCGTGCTCTTCACATCCAAAAAAGCACTCACTGCCTCATACATGGCACTCGCACCAGACCTGAAAACCGAAGGATACAATGTTCTGGCCCAAGGCGTCACCGGCGGAAAAGGAAAAATTCTGGAACACTTTAAAGAAGAACCCGAAACCTCCGTCCTTTTTGGAACTGCCAGCTTCTGGCAGGGAATCGACATTCCGGGCGACCTGCTCACCTGCGTCATTATGCAAAAACTCCCCTTCGACCCTCCATCCGACCCTCTCATCTACTCCCGCGGACTCCAATATCAAAACGCCTTCAGTGAATATCAGCTACCACTCGCCATCCTCCGCTTTAAACAAGGATTTGGCCGCCTGATTCGAACCAGCAAAGACAAAGGTTGTATGATTATTCTGGACTCCCGCATTCTCCAAAACACCTACGGACAAAAATTCCTCACATCCCTCCCGGAAGGCATCCGACTCGACTACAGCCTGGCTGACGAAATTGGCGAGACACTCAACCACTAAACACTCCAACCACTAGCATTCAAAAGCAGTTTCCACTACAATAGCAGGGAAATTCTTTAATATATCGAAAATGGATATCACAACCATAGTCATAATAGTCGCCCTCGTTGTTATTGGCGGATTTGTTATTGGCGTCTACAACAATCTTATCACTCTCAAAAACAAAGTTGATGAAGGATGGGCAGACATCGACACTCAACTCAAACGACGGTATGACCTGATTCCAAACATGGTTGAAACCGTAAAAGGATACGCGAAACACGAAAAAGAGACCCTTGAAAACGTAACAAAAGCCCGCAACGTGGCAATGGGCGCCACCGACCCGGCAGCCAAGGCAGAAGCAGAAAATATGCTTTCCGGAGCACTTAAAACTCTCTTTGCCGTCGCCGAAAACTATCCTCAATTAAAAGCTGACAAGAACTTCCTTGAACTCCAAACAACCTTGAAAGAAATTGAAGAACATATCCAACTTTCACGCCGCTACTACAACGCGACTGTTCGGGACTTCAACACCAAGCTCGAAGTATTTCCAAACAACATTGTTGCTGGAATGTTCGGATTCAAGAGGCGGGACTTCTTTGAAATCACAGAAGGAGAACGTGAAAACGTAAAGGTCAGCTTCTCTGACGACGACAAAGGCAGCGACACATCAGACAGTAAAGAATCTGAAGACAACAACTAATCGTGCCAAAATCTTCAAACAACTGGCTCAACCGTAAAGCACTCCTCCTTCTTTTAGGTGGAGTTGCTGCTATTTTGTTACTTTTTACCCCCCACAAAGCCGGCGCGTACGGCTACGATTGGGACATTAGCAGTTTTAAGGCAGATATCACTGCACAAGAAGACGGGACGCTTGTTGTTGAAGAAACTATTGTTGCCGATTTCACCCGTGAATCACATCACGGAATCTACCGGACCATTCCGGTCCAATACCCCGATGCCACCAACCACACGCTCAACCTTCGTTACAACGTTGTAAGTGTCAAAGACGAAAACGGATCTGACTGGTGGTACGAAACAACACGTGAAGGCGAATATCTTAAAATTAAAGCTGGCGACGCCAACGTCTATTTCAACGCGCCAACAACATTTGTCATCACCTACGAAATTCAACGCGCCGTATCGTTCCAGTTCGACGACCACGATGAAATCTACTGGAATGCCACCGGTGACGAATGGGAAGTACCAATTCTCTCGGCAACCGCCACTATCCATATGCCAAGCTCAGTCAGTGAGTCCGACCTTCGGGCAACCTGCTACACCGGCGGATACGGCTCAGCACAACAAGAATGTGAACATTCCATTTCCGGAAACAGCCTTACCTACACGGCAAACAATGAACTCGGCTCTTATGAAGGACTTACCATTGTGGCTGGATTTCCAAAAGGAGTCATCACACAACCACCACTCACACAACGCATCACATGGTTCCTGATCGACAACTGGCCATACATGATTCCGCTAGCAACACTCCTGACACTCCTTTATCTCTGGCAAACACGCGGACGTGATCCACAAACCAACCGCGACACCGTTATGCCTCATTACGAAGCTCCGGAAGGATTCACTCCAGCCGAAGCCGGAACGCTCATCGACGAAAAAGTCGACATGCATGACATCAGCGCCACCATTATTGATATGGCTGTTCGCGGATATCTCAAAATCAAAGAGATCAAAAAGAAAAAGATTCTCTTTGGCGACGACTATGATTACGAATTCATCAGACTCAAAGAGTACAACAATGCTTCAGAACTCCACAGCCACGAGAAAAAGACACTCGATGCCATTTTCCAAAGCGGCGACACCGTAAAAATGTCCGATCTCAAAAATAAATTTTACCTCAAACTTCCAGGCATTATTGATGCCACTTACGACCGACTCGTTTCTGAAAAATATTTCCCCCGAAACCCGGATAAAACACGCAAAGCCTACGCGGGAACCGGAGGAGCACTTCTCTTTTTACCACTCTTCTTCCTGGGGGCGTTCATTGAAGGATTGATTGCAGTTCCAATAGCCATCGCCGTGTCAGGAGTTATCATCCTGGCGTTTGCAAACATCATGCCGGCCAAAACCAAGAAAGGAGTAGAAATGTATTACACCATCCTTGGACTTGAAGAGTTCATCAATACCGCAGAAAAAGACCGTATTAAATGGCAGGAAAAAGAAAACATTTTCATGAAACTGCTCCCATACGCCATGGCCTTCCGCATCGCCGACAAATGGAGTAAAGCCTTTGAAGGACTCAACAAAACCCCAAGCTGGTTCGAAAGCACCGACCCAAACTTTGCTAACAACTTCAATACCTACTACTTTGTGAATCGCCTCACGAACATGTCCAACAGCATGGCAACAACCATGCAAACCTCACCACGTTCAAGTGGAAGTGGCGGAAGCTGGAGCGGTGGAAGTGGATTCTCTGGAGGATTTTCCGGAGGAGGATTTGGTGGTGGTGGTGGTGGAAGTTGGTAGGAAAACTGCCAAGAGAAGCTATCAAAATTGACAAAATCCCAAAATTGATTTATTTTATCAACCTTATGCTTCAAGGCATAGGACTTTGACAACCCACTCACACATTCCCAAAAGGAAAGGATGGAGGTGCAATTCTGAATACAACAACCATGCGTTGGCGACTCCTGTTTGCCGACCTACTCGCCAGAGTCACCTTCTCCGTTTCCACGGGAATGGTGATCGAAATTGGCATTGCCGGCATGACTTTGATGCAATCGATCTACGCTCGCTTGTCAATGTTGCCTGTGGTCATGCTTATGGCTCGGCCTTACGGCATCTTCCGCGACTGGGTGCTCAGGAAAGCAAACGTAAAGGTGGACAAAAAAGGTCGTCCGGCCAAAGGAAGCCGGCTTCGATACTTCATCGTCAACCCGATAGCATATGCTTTCTTCTTCTGCCCACAATATGGATTCATCCTGTGGATCGAAGGAGCAACCTGGCCTCAAGTCTGGAAAGCCGTCGGGAGCATCGCCATAGGCTCACCGCTTCTGGGCGCACTCTTTGGATTGTGGATGGACTTCGTGCGAGTACGGATCTTTCGGATCCCCCCTCAGCTCGACCAGCAATCCTCAGAGAAAAGCAGTTAAGCCACTGCTCCAACAAAAAGCCCGCCCCTGGTCGCACAATGCGACCAGGGGCTTCGACTTACAATCACTCCAAGAAACTCCAGACTACAAACCAAACTCTTCCCTCAACTCTTCAATTTCATCACGAAGCTCGGCCGCCTTTTCAAACTCCATGTTCTGCGATGCCAAATCCATTTGCGCTTCCAGCTCTTCCAGAAGACGTTTCTGCTCGTCCTTTGGAACCTTGGAAATTTCAATGTGTCGCTCCCCAATAACAACTTCACCTTCCTTGCGCCCCATACCAATATCTTTCACATCTTTCATAATCGTTGTCGGAGTGATGCCATGCTTCTTATTATAAGCAATTTGAATTTCACGGCGGCGCGATGTTTCGCCCATGGCCGCCTCCATCGCTTCCGTTACTTCATCCGCGTACAGAATTACAAATCCGTTCGAATTCCGCGCCGCCCGCCCAATCGTCTGAATCAATGCCGACGTCGAACGCAAGAATCCCCTCTTATCAGCATCCAAAACCCCAATCAAAGACACCTCCGGCAAATCCAAACCTTCACGCAAAAGATTAATCCCCACCAACACATCAAACTTCCCAAGCCGCAGATCACGCAAAATCTCAATCCGCTCCATAGTATCAATGTCGGAATGCAAATAGCGCACTTTAATCCCTGCATCGGTCAAATATTCAGTCAAATCCTCCGCCGACCGTTTCGTCAACGTTGTAACCAAAACACGCTCCTTCACCTTAATCCGTTTCTGAATCTCATTCAAAAGATCATCCACCTGATGCTTACTCGGCCGCACCTCCACAACCGGATCCAAAAGCCCTGTCGGTCGAATAATCTGTTCCGCCACCTTTCCTTTCGCCTTCTCCAGTTCATACGAAGCCGGCGTTGCAGAAACATACACCGTCTGGTTCAAAAGCTTCTCAAACTCCTCAAACTTCAACGGTCGATTATCATGCGCCGATGGCAACCGGAACCCATAATCAACCAACGTCTGCTTTCGTGAAAAGTTACCATTATACATGGCTCCCACTTGGGGAATACTCATGTGAGACTCATCCACAATCATCAAGAAGTCGTCCGGAAAATAGTTTAAAAGTGTTGATGGTGGCGCCCCCGCTCCAAGATTATTAAAATATCGCGTATAGTTTTCAATTCCCGTACAGTAACCCGTTTCCAAAAGGATTTCCAAGTCGTACTCAGTTCGTGTTTTAATCCGCTCCGCCTCCAAAATCTTCCCCTGCTTTTTCAATTCATCATAACGAATCTCCAAATCTTTCCGGATGGCATCTGCCGCCGCTTCAATCTTCTCCTTACTCGTCACATCATGCTTCGCCGGGAATATCTTCACCGATTGCAACTCCCGAATTAACTCTCCCGTAAACGAATCCACTTCAGAAATCGTCTCAATTTCATCCCCAAAAAACTCCAACCGGAAAACCGTATCTCTATCCGGAGGAAAAATTTCCAAAGTATCACCCAAAACATTAAACATTCCCTGCCTGAACTCCAAATGCGAACGGCTATACTGAATATCCGTCAAATGCCGCAGCAACTTTTCACGCTTCCGCTGCTCCCCCACCTTCAACTCAATCGCGAACGCGGCATAGTCCTCCACCGAACCAAGTCCGTAAATACAAGAAACCGAAGCCACAATCAAAACATCACGCCGCGTCAGCAAATTCACTGTCGCAGCATGCCGGAACTTATTAATTTCATCATTAATCGACGCATCTTTTTCAATATACGTATCCGACGATGGTACATACGCTTCCGGTTGATAATAGTCGTAGTAAGAAACAAAATAGCTCACCGCGTTGTCCGGGAAAAACTCCTTAAATTCACTACAAAGCTGCGCCGCCAACGTTTTATTGTGCGCCAGAACCAACGTCGGTCGCTGCGTTTGCGCCACCACATTCGCCATCGTAAACGTTTTACCAGAACCAGTCACGCCCAAAAGAACCTGGTTCTTTTCGCCCTTTTCAACGTTCTTCACCAACGTATCAATCGCCTGCGGCTGATCCCCAGTTGGCTTAAAAGACGAGACTAATTTGAATTCGCTCATAGTTTCTTACTTATATCGGCAAGTCAGCTTACCAAAGGCAAAAGTCGTTTGCAAGTCAAACAGCATTGGGCTATAATCACCTAAAGATATAAAAGTATTACTTTATATTATTAACCCCCCTCCATCATGGTGAAAAAAAGTCCTCTTTACATGATCGCTGTTTGGCTAGTGATCATCGGTGGTCTTAACTGGGGTCTTGTGGGTATTGGTATGCTCGCAGGAACCAACCTTAACGTTGTGAACATGATCTTTGGATCAATTTCATGGCTTGAGGCAGTTGTCTATATTCTTGTAGGGCTTGCCGCTCTCATGAAACTGGCAATGATGTTTAAAAAGTCTGAGTAAATAAAAACAGATGAGGGAAAAGCGCTCTAAAAATGAGCGCTTTTTTCTTATATCAATTTGCCAAATTCGTAAAATTAAAGGACAATTTGATCCTTTTACAAGTATTTTGTATGAATGACCTAGAAAAGGCATTTCTCCAGGAACTTGAAAAACCAGAAGGCTTAGATTCCTGGAAAAGACGCCCCGAAGACCAACGGGACACATTCATCTCGCTCATGACCAGAAGCAAGGTTATTTCACCTGCCCAGGGATACCTTCTCACCTGGTTACCACAGTCAGAACATTTAACCCTTACAGACTACCTTTGCTTCGCAAGAATCATTAAATCCATCCGTACGCGTTTGTTAGAGAGGATGGACACAGAAAGACCACCAGCATCAGAACCGGCACCATCCACCGAAAGATCTCCCATTATCATCGAAGAAGAAGAGGTGGATCAATCCGATGAATACTACAACTATGAACTCCTCACAGAAGAAGAAATCATCGATCGTTTTGCCGACCTTGGTATCGACATCAAAAAAATCCTTTCAGACTGGCACAATTTCTATTGGAGAAACCATTATGCAGAAAGAGAGATGGGATCCAACTACTCCCTTCCTCTCCCAGACATGACCGAAGAAGCCATGAACGCCTTCGAACGGGCATGGATAAGAGGTGACATTGATACCATCATGATCGATGATTCCCGAGTAAAGGACGGCAAAGCTCTCAAATATCTACAACCAAAAACTTCAAGAAAAACAGTTATCGCCTGTGACCAGCTCCGTCCAATTTCTCCTGAATCCATGCAGGATTTTTTAGCCGGAAGGCTGATCAATCTTAAAAAGGGCGATAAACTAAGTGGAAAAGAACGACGAAAGCTACAACGTTGCTACCAATTCGATGACCTTGATGAACGAGGAGTTCGTTTTGTTGGGCTCAAGACAGGCTTTGCGCACATAGATTTTGAACGATTAAGCTTCCCCGAAGCAGCAGATATTTTAGATTTCACCTACACAAATGTTATGGAGTTCGGGACCTGGGTTCGATTCCTTCACTACCTCATCTACAACGGCAATAGCCAGTACGATCAATACCTCGACAACATTTCCCGCATTAAAAATGGATATTACTATATTAAGCCCGAAGTACTGCTGAACTCATTCACACCATATGGCGAATTCGTCACAGCCACCGCTTACCGAAACCGGATAGCCTACCACACAAAAGCAAACCCCGGCTCCGATCCCACCGGCCTGACCACCCACGCCACACCAATCGTTGTTGTCCAAAGCGATTCCCACCCCAACGACGATTACGACAATGATGATGACATTCCATTTTAGAAAAAAATCTCGCAGCCTATGAGCAATAGGTGAGAGATTTTTTTCTACAGTTGACGAAGTAGAATCCAATTCTAGCTGCAGCCAGAAGTTGCACCGCAGGCCACACACTTGTAGCACGCCCCATTCTGCACCATCACCATTCCACAACCACTACAAATCGGAGCGCTCTCATTATTCAAAGCCAAAGCCTTGTTCTGTTGCAATTTCATCAACTCCTCTTCAGTCATCGATGTCATAGAAACCGCCACTTTCGTCTCCACCTTTTCATACGTCAATTCCTCTTTTTGTACTGTTTTCGGTGACTTGTGTTCACGCTCACTCACAATACTCATCTGTGCATCAACAACATCCTTTTCAATACCCTGCTCGACTGGCACCTGCAAGAGCATAGCATTGGTTCCCTCTTCATACGCCCGATCCACCAGATCAGCATTGTGATACTTCTTGGCAGTCTCCTTTGGAAGGAACTTGAGCGCAAGCCATCGTCCAATGTAATCCATAATCGATTTCACCATTGGAATGTCGCGATTTCCAGTCATCCCAGCCGGCTCAAACCGGGTGTGGCAGAACTTACTCACCAAGACTTCAACCGGCACACCATACTGAAGATTCATAGACATAGAGAGCGCCAACGCGTCCATAATTCCAGAAAGGGTCGATCCCTCCTTACTCATCTTCACAAAGATTTCACCTGGTTGCCCATCTTCATAGAGACCAGCAGTCAAATATCCTTCATGTCCGGAAATAGAGAACTTATGCGTAATACTTCTCCGCTCTGTTGGGAGTTTTCGTCGGAGCGGTTTTTGAACAATCTTTTCAATCACCTGACTCACTGCTTCCGGTCCAACCTCTTCTGCAACCACCTCTTCATCACTAAAGTCAAAGAGTGCAGCATATGCATCGTCGGCAGAAGATGTGTTCAAAGGCTGGCTCAGCTTGGATGAGTCACGATAAATCGCGTTACACTTAAGCATCAGCTCCCAGCTTTCCATGTACGCCTTTTGGATATCAGCAACAGTACACTCTTCCGGCATATTCACAGTCTTGGAAATCGATCCACTAATAAACGGTTGAGCAGCAGCCATTTGTCGAAGGTGTCCAACGTATGGGATGAACCGTTTTCCTTTCTTTCCACACTTATTCGCACAATCAAAGACAGGATAATGCTCCTCTTTCAAATGAGGAGCCCCTTCAATAGTCATAGTTCCACAAACATACTCGTTCGCAGCCTCGATCTCTTCATCGCTAAATCCAAGAGCGCTGAGCATATTGAACTCCATATCGTTGAGATCCTGTTCAGACATTCCAAGCGTATCCCGGCAAAAATCCTCTCCAAGTGCAAACTTGTTGAATGCAAACTTCAACTCAAACACACCAGAAAGTTGTCCATCAATTGCAGCAATCTCTTTGTCAGTAAACCCTTTCTCCTTCAAACTTTCAGCGTTGATGTGTGGACATCCCTTCAAAGATGCATGTCCTTTCACATATTTCACAATCTCATCAACCTGTTTTTCATTATAGCCAAGAGACTTCAATGCTGGCTGAAGCGATTGGTTCACAATCTTAAAGTATCCACCACCAACAAGTTTCTTAAATTTCACGAGCGCAAAGTCAGGCTCAATTCCAGTAGTATCGCAATCCATCAAAAGGCCAATCGTTCCTGTTGGAGCAATCACAGTCACCTGTGCATTGCGGAATCCATGCTTTTCACCCCAATCCAATGCTCGATCCCAGCAGTTTCGAGCTGCTTCAACCAAAGCTTCTGGAGCATATAATGGATTGATCCCTTGCGGCACAGCAGTCAAACCTTCATATCGATCTTTCTCTGTATTGTAAGCCGCACGTCGGTGGTTTCGAATCACACGAAGCATGTGATCCCGATTCTTTTCATACTTTCTAAACGGCCCAAGAATCTTCGCGATCTCCGCAGAAGTCGCATAAGACTCTCCACAAAGGATCGCTGTCATTGCACCGGTAATCGCATACCCTTCTTCAGAAGTGTACGGAATTCCCATCTGCATAAGAAGTGTTCCGATATTGGCATAACCAAGTCCAAGTGTTCGGAAATCGTAACTGAGTTCCGCAATCTCCTTTGATGGGAACTGTGCCATCAATACAGAAATCTCCAAAACAATCGTCCAGATTCGCGCACCATGCTTGAACGCTTCAATATCAAACTGTTGTGTTTCTGGATCGTAGAACTTAATAAGATTCAACGAAGCCAGGTTACAAGCCGTGTCGTCCAGGAACATGTACTCACTGCACGGATTACTTCCGTTAATTTTTCCATCTTCAGGACAAGTATGCCATTCATTAATAGTCGAATCGTATTGGATTCCAGGATCCGCGCAAGACCAGGCTGCATTCGCAATCTTATCCCACAATTCCCGAGCCCGAATAGATTTATAAACATCACCATCTTTCCGGTTGATCAGATCCCATTCCCGATCCTCCTTCACGGCTTTAATAAAGTCATTTGGCACGCGAACAGAGTTATTTGAGTTTTGCCCCCCAACCGTTCGGTACGCTTCACTTCTAAAGTCAGTATCATACGTTCTAAAACTAAACTCTTCCGGCTTCATACCATTTTCAACCAACTGAAGAACTCTCTTTATATATTTAAGAGGAACAAATTTACTGTCCGCTTCCCGAATCAACTGCTTCAATTGTGGATTTTTCTCCGGATCCAATCCATCGCTGCACGCAGAATCCACAATCTTCTTCAACTCCTGATAACAAATGTGTGAACCGGCATTCAATGCCGCCACTTTCTGTTCCTCAATCACCTTCCAATTAATAAAGTTTTCAATTTCTGGATGATCCATATCCAAACAAACCATCTTTGCCGCACGCCGAGTCGTTCCACCAGACTTAATTGCTCCGGCAGCCCGATCAAGAACAGCCAAAAAGCTCATTAATCCAGAAGATTTTCCACCTCCGGAAAGCGGTTCATTTTCACCCCGAAGTTTTGAAAAGTTCGTTCCCGTTCCACTTCCATATTTAAAGAGACGCGCTTCACGGGTCACCAGATCAAAAATTCCACCTTCATTCACAAGATCATCATTCACACTTTGAATAAAACACGCGTGTGGTTGCGGTCGGGTATAAGAGTCTTTCGATTTTGAAAGCTTTCCTGTCTCTGGATCCACATAGTAGTGCCCTTGCGGATCACCGGTAATACCATAAGCATGTGCCAAACCGGTGTTAAACCATTGAGGACTGTTTGGTGCAGCCATTTGCCCGGTCAGCATGTAGTTCAGTTCATCTTCAAAAGCCTGAGCATCCTCCTTTGAATCAAAATAGTTATACTCTTCACCCCAGTGCCTCCAGGTGCTGGTCAAACGCCCGACTACTTGTTTTACAGACTTTTCTGCACCAGTAACAACGTTACCATTTTCATCCAAAACAGGTTTTCCATCTTCATCCATTTGAGGCACACCTTTTTTTCGGGAATACTTTTGCGCCAAAATGTCAGTAGCCACCTGAGACCATCCTTTTGGCACCTCAACATCTTTCATCTCAAAAACAGTACTTCCATCTGGATTCTTAATAACAGAAGTTCGCTTTTCATACTCATAGTATGAAAATGGATCTTTTCCTTCCTCGGTAAAAAATCGAGGAATTTTCAGACCTTTTTTTGTCCGTTCTTCCAATGAAAGTGGGAGTTTTTTTTGAGAAGCAGGTGGCATAGGTGTAACGTTAAAGGATGGAAATCGTTCGAAACTTATACATAGCGGAACCCATTTCAGATCTTCACAGACAGGTAAAGAAGAGAGCAAAATACAGGGCACGACCACAAGATATGGGTAACCCTAGAAAGAAAGCCACTACATATAGAACATTCTCCACACTAATAGTTTGCCTCTCGTTCGTCAAGAAAAGAGGCCCTCATTCCCTATCTTCGACTTGCGATGTTGAGCAACCTGATTTTTTACTATAAAAATTTGCGATTCGCGAAACATTCTCTCTATAAGATCAACCCATTTGCCTTGAAATAAAAAACCGCGTAATGATACTATCCTGTGACTTTTATGAGCCTCATGAACGAATCACTCCAGCCATACCTCGATTTGAGCAAAAAAATTGCACAAGATGCAGGCAAAATCATGCTTGAAGGTTATAACAAAGACATTTCTTTCAAATTAAAAGGAAAAGCAAATCTTGTTACCGAGTACGATAAAAAAACTGAACAATTTGTCATTGAACAGCTGGAGAAAGCCTATCCCAACCATTCCATTCTCGGAGAAGAAGGAAGTTCAAAACAGGCAGACCCCGATTATCGATGGATTATCGATCCCATTGATGGAACCACCAACTTCGCACACAAACATCCATACTTTTGCATTTCAATCGGACTGGAAATACAAGGCGAGATAGCTGTTGGAGCTGTGTACGCTCCCATGCTCCAGGAAATGTTCTTCGCATCAAAAGGTGGAGGATCTTTCCTCAACGACAAAAAGCTGAACGTCTCAACAACCAAACTGGAAGAGTCACTTTTGGGAACAGGCTTCAATCCAAGCTTCCCGGAACTCATCCACCCAAACATGAAACACTATCAACACTTTATTGATGTATCTCAAGGCATTCGTCGCTGCGGAGCCGCCGCATTAGATCTCTGCTACACAGCCGCCGGACGAATTGATGGTTTTTGGGAGCTCGCGCTCAATCCCTGGGACATGGCAGCAGGACTCTTGATTGTCCAGGAAGCCGGCGGAAAAGTGACCAATCTCAACGGATCACAGTTCGACATTCAGGAGCCTTCAATCCTCGCCACCAACGGACACATTCACCAGGAAATGGCAGATTACTTTGCTTCAAACTAAGGCTTCATTAGAACCCCAGCTTTTCATTCACAAAAAGAACATGAAACGTTCTTCCCATAAACGCCGGCTCTGAATTAATAATAAGAAGCTTTGAAAGCACACTTCCTCCCATACCAACACTCTTCATGCGCTCATCTTCAAGCGGATACACATACTCCTTCAGTCGTGCAATCCCAGAAGATAGATCTGGTGTAATTTTCTGAACACCAACCACCAAAAGAACATTCGAAGCCGTAAAAACAAGCGGCGGAAGTTGACTTCCTGAACCAGATGCAATAATGAGCTCCCCTGTTTCCGCAACAGCATGAACACTACCAGTAAAATAGTCTGCCACAGATTTCTTCCTCAAAAGCGTTTGTTTTTCTCGATCAGACTCCTCCACAATCTTTTCCTGAAGATTATTCCAGGGATGAGATCCTGACTTCAAAAATTCAATAAATCCAATCTCTTCAAGTGTGCGTGAAGAGCCATTTACGATCGACGCGCCTTCGGGAATCATCTTTTTCAATGCTTCAAGGGCGGCCTCACGATTTGGATAAAGACTTGAGGTTATTCCCCGCTCCTCCAAAGATTTCATGGTTTTTGCAACAACCGCTTCAGACGGGAGTGTAATATAAGGAGAGTCATTTAAAACAGTATTCTGCATAGTGAAGCATTATAAAATAGAGACTATTTTTTCTTTCCTTTTTCAATGTCCATAACCATTTTTCTCAAAAGCTTGGTCATATAAAGAACATTAACAGAGTAGAAAACCTCTTTTCCCCGGCGCTTATCTTCAACAAGTTCAGACGATTTCAAAACTTTCAGATTTTGCGATACCGCCGGCTGATTCATAGAAACAATTTCAGCAATCTCTCCAACCGTGAGTGGCCCACCCATAAGAGCCTCCAAAATCCGGTACCGGTTTTCATTCCCAATACCTTTCCCAAGGCGCGCAATCTCTTTACACAAATCAGTCATATGCAAATATTAGCATATAAGAATATGTCCGCACAACAAAAAATATACAAACTTGCACTCACCACCACTTATGCTACATTACTCCGTGCCTGAAATCACATTTTGGGCAGAGCCAAGCAATTCAAGAAAGCCAACGACGAGACGAGCTAAGCGCATTTCAAATATGCGCGAGCGAGCGAGGAGTTGAGATGACGAAGAGTTGCGAAGGCTATACACAAAATGTAAGCACCCGTAGCTCAGCTGGATAGAGCGCTGGCTTGCGGAGCCAGAGGTCATAGGTTCGACTCCTGTCGGGTGCACCATTTCAGAATACTTTCCAGATTGATGTTCGCGGAAAAATCATGCAAAGAACCATTCAACAGATTGGCCTCTAGGATTTATCTGATTGAAAATTCTTCTTCTCTCCCTTTGTCATAACCGGATTATCACCAGCAAAAACAGCCTCCACATTACCTTTCAAAAAGGCTTGTCGGACCTCTTCTCCAAAGTCCACAGCATTCATATCCGGAAAACGTAAAGTCCCATACCACGTAGCAAGTCTCTCTACCCCATCAAGTGTTAAACTGTGAATATCATTACAAACAATGGTATTCCCTTTCACTTTTCCAGTAACACATGAAAGCAAATATTCTGAAGCCACCTCTGCCGTAAGAGTTCCCTTTTCAACCTCTTGATTGCCCGACCTGGCCGGAACTGTATCCCTCTCCTCCTCCACCTCAAACTGTTTCGCCAAAGGATCAAGAATTCCAATTCGCGCCTCCAAAAGAGCCATACGTCTACGAAGTTTGTTCAGATCAATCTGACTTCTCAAAAGCTGATTCTGGACAGCTTTCCACACTTCTCCACGGACATGATTCATGTAAGCTTCATCACTCAACAAAACATTCGCTCCTTCATTTAACAAAACATGATGAATACGACTCTTCTTCGACTCTTCCTCTGGCAAAAGTGAGAATACACGCCGAACTCCGGACTCTTTTCGATTCCATTTTCGATGGCGTGCCCCACCAACAACTATTGCCTCATCTTCGCCCCGCATATCATCAAACCCCTTTTCTGGAGTACCAGCCATAAACCGAGAATAAAAGATTGTGAACCCAATACTATCAAAAATAAAACAACCCCTCAAGAAGGGGTTGTTCACATGTCAGATTTTTGTCATATCACTACCGCAAACTTTCAATGGCAGCCTTTCGGTCTTTCGCTCCAAAAATATAAGAGCCCGCAACCAAAATCGTCGCTCCAGCTTCAACACACTGCCTGGCTGTCTCCCCATTCACACCTCCATCAACCTCAATTTCCAACTCCGGCTTCATCTTGCGTAGTTCACGAATTTTTTCCAGGGCAACAGGGATAAACTTCTGTCCACCAAAACCTGGATTCACACTCATCACCAAAACCATATCCACATCATCCAAAACATGTTTGATCTCTTCAATCGGTGTAGCCGGATTTATAGAAACAGCCGCCTTCACCCCCGCAGCTTTAATCTGCTGGATAACCCGATGAAGATGTTTACAGGCTTCAACATGAACGGTAATACTTGCCGCACCCGCATCCACAAAATCATCAATATACTGCTCCGGATGTTCAATCATTAAATGCAGATCCAATGGAAGCTTTGTCTGGATCTTACGCACAATCGGCGCGCCAAGAGTAATATTTGGCACAAAATGACCATCCATCACATCCACGTGCAACAAATCCACATACGGTTCAACCGATGCAATCTCTTCATTCAGTTTCCCAAAGTCTGCCGACAGAATTGATGGTGCGATTTTTACTTTCATGGCTTTATTATACCAAAATCAGGCATCTTTTTCCAGAACTTGAATTCCCGATTCACCAGCAACCACAACCTTCGTCGCCAAATCCAAAAAAAGCCCGTGCTCTACAACTCCAGGCCGTATAGCCAGCATGTCTGCCAGAATATAAGGATCTTCCACTCCACCATCACAGAAAAGCTTTACCAAATAGTTCCCATTATCCGTCACAACCGGTGCACCATCTTCATTCCAGAGCTCTGCCCGACACCCTTCCAAAGACTCGTTCATCCAGCGGATAGTCGCACCACAACCAAACTGCACCACCTCAACTGGAATAAAGTCACGGGTTCCCAACTTTTCCACCAACTTGGAATCATCAACAATAATCACCAACTCTTTGGCATGAATTTCTACCATTTTTTCCCGCAGCAAAGCTCTTCCCCAACCTTTCACCAACTGCAGATCCGGATCCACTTCATCCGCTCCATCAACCGCCAGATCAATCACGCCATGCTTATCAATCGTTGAAAGCGGAATCCCTAAATCTTTCGCCTGAGCAGCCGTAGCCTCTGATGTTGGAATTCCAACAATATTTTCAAGCTCACCATTCTTCAGTTTCTCACCAAGCATATCCACAAAAATCTTGGATGTAGAACCACTTCCAAGCCCCAAAACCATTCCACTTTGAACAAATTCCAGTGCTTTTGCTGCCGCCTGCTCTTTCGCTGTCATAAACAAAAATTACGAATCAGACTTCCTATCTTTATCCTCATCCTTCTTCCCACCATCCTTTTCCGAATCAACCGGCTTCTCAATCTTCTTTCCCTCTTGCGTTCCAAAAATCAAAATCCCAAATGAACCCGGCTCTTCCTGATGAACCTTTTCCATTACTTCAAATTCAATTCTTTCATAACTCGTTTCATCACCATTAAAAATTCCAAGCTCCACACATTGATACCCTTTCTCCTTCAAAAAGGCGACCACCTCTTCACGGACTTTATGTGCCTTTTTATCCCCTCCTATATATATATGTTGTTTTTCTTCTGACATACAAATTGTTAAAAATTAATAAACCTCAGAAACAGATTTCTTCTTATGAACATTATGCATCGTCTTGGAAAGAAGCGGCGCCACAGAAAGAACAGTTAGTTCGGGGAACATTTTTTCCGGAGTAAGAGGGATGGAGTTCGTCACTACAACCTCTGCAAACTTCGCCGCCTTCAAACGGCTCACAGCCGGATCAGAAAAGACCGCATGAGTCGCCGCCAGATAGACATCTTTATTCGCTCCACGCTTCAACAAAGCCTCTTTCGCGTTCACCACTGTCCCGGCGGTATCCACCAGATCGTCAAAAAGGATACAGGTTTTATCCGTCACATCTCCAACCACCTGCGTCACTTCAGAAACATTGTGTGCCGGGCGTGTCTTATGCAAAATCGCCAACTCAGCGCCAAGTAGATCAGCAAAACGCTTTGCCATTTTTGTCGCTCCGGTATCCGGCGCAACCACTACAAGATCATCCAATTTCTTCTTTTTAAAGTATGATGCAAAAAGCTTATAACAACTTAAATTATCGACCGGAAAATTAAAAAATCCCTGTTCCTGGTCAGAGTGTAAACTGATTGTCACCACATGATCCGCTCCCGCAGCACTCAACAAATCCGCGATCAACTTAGCGGTAATCGGTTCACGCGGAGTCGCCACACGATCCTGACGCGCATATCCAAAGTATGGCATCACAATATGAATCCTCTCAGCAAATGATCGCTTTAAAGAATCGATCAAAATAAACAGTTCCATCAGATCTTCGTTCACACGGTCTGTACATGTTTGAATAATATAAACATCCGATCCACGAACAGTCTGTTCAGCCTTGGCATAAATCTCGTTACTCGCGAAACGTTTTAAAACAATCGGCTCCACCTTCACCCGTAATAGTTTGGCGATCTCTTCAGCAAGTTCCGGATGAGAAGAACCAGAGAAGATCTTAAATGAGTTCGAAAGCATAGCCATAATGTTTGAAAGTTGTCACGATCATAGCAAAGCGCTAACCACAATTCAAACCGACTTCAAGCTACATATACAGAATATAAATTTTATGGTAAAATATACGGATATTATAAAATCACAATGTCCTCTACAAAAAAGAATATCGTTATTATAGGAGGTGGACTGTGCGGACTAAAAGTCGCCACGGAACTGAGCAAAAAGCTCAAACAAACACCCGAAACCTCCAAACACTATCGCCTGATTGTCGTGAACGAGACCAATGTTCACGTCTATCACTCGGACCTCTACGAGATCGCTTCAGCCTACAATGAAAAAATCACACAGGCCTGCTTAACCGCGCTCGAAGATTCTGTCTGCATTAAAATCACCGATGTCGCCAAAAAATCCGGTTTCACTTTTTATCGCGACCGCGTCACAGCCATTGATACAGACAAAAAAACGATCACCTTAAAAAAAAGAGAGACACTCGATTACGAATACCTGGTCGTTGCGGTCGGAAGCGTAACCAACTACTACAATATTCCCGGCATTGAAGATCACTCATTCCCGCTCAAAGAGCTCACCGACGCCCTCACCATTAACTGCCATCTGGACCAACTCTTTCAGGAAAGAGCTGAAAAAAAGACCGACGAAAAAGTGTGCATCGCCATTGGTGGTGGCGGAGCAACCGGCATCGAATTCTCTTGTGAACTGATTGGATTCCTGAACAAACTCTCAAAAAAATACTCCTTCTCACGCAAAGATGTTGATCTTTCCATTATTGATGGTGGCTACGAATTCTTAAAACTCGGGAAAAAACCAAACCAAATCGTAAAAAAACGTTTAAAAAAGCTTGGCATCAAACCAATGCAGGGAACCTATATAAAAGGATACGAAAACGGCAACCTGATTCTTGAGGATAAAAAAACAAAAGAAACATCCACTCAAAAAAATGATGTCCTCATTTGGACAGGTGGAATCAAAGCCAATCCCCTGCTCCAATCTTTTAGCAAACTCAACAAATATAGAGAACTGGATGTCAACGAAATGCTGGAATGCACAGCTTATCCAAACATATTTGCTGGCGGAGATAATGCCACTATCACTCACCCAAAAACCGGTGAATTCATTCCAAAAACCGGACAGTTCGCCGCCCAGGAAGGAAAAATTATTGCTTATAACATCTGGGCTGACATCAACAAACAGTACAAAAAACAGTTCAAACCTTTCCTAAAAGGATATCTTGTCCCGCTTGGAGGAAAAAGATACATGTTCATTCGCGGGAACATTGTATTCAGCGGAATAATCCCTTTCCTTATGAAGAAGGTGCTTGATATAATGTACTTTAACTGGTACATGCCGCTGACAACAGCAGTAACGCGCATCTTTACCAAGGAAAAAATATTCGTCCAAAATGACTAATATTCGGGATGCAGAAGGATACATTTTTGACCTCGATGGCACTCTGGCAGTGAGCCAGCATTTTCACTTTGAAGCCTACCGCCAGCTCTTTGCCGAAAACGGAATCGAATACTCACTGAAAGATGATGTCGCCCTCTACAACGGACAGGGATCCGAAAAAATCATCCCTCACATTTTTGAAAAACATGATCGAAAACTCTCGACCGATCAGGTTCGAGAAATGATCATACGCAAACGCAACATTTATAAAGAGCTGATTGAAAAAAACGATATTCAAGCAGTACCTGGAGCAGAAAAATTCCTGAATCTCCTTTCCGCTGAAAAGAAAAAAATTATCGTCGCCACCGGCAACCGTCTGGAGCCATCCAAAAAAATTCTCAAAAAGATTGGCCTGGAACACTTTTTTAAAAATATTATTTCCGTAGAGGATATAAGTGAACCCAAACCATCGCCCGAAACATTCCTTCTCGCCATGAACGAATTAGGATTAGAGCCGAAGCAGTGTATAATATTTGAAGATGCCGTGAGCGGCGTACGGGCAGCAAAAGCTGCCAACATGTATTGCGTTGGTATAACAACAAGCACAGAAAAAGAGCGATTAATGCGTGCCGGTGCGGACAAAATTATCGCCGACTACACAGAACTCCTGCCATAACAAAATAAAATCTAACCTTCAAACCATGCCGAAAACCAAAGCAGTAGCAAAGACTAGAACCACACGAAAAACATCGCGAAAAAAAACTTCCAATAACAACGCCGCTGCCATTGCATGGTTAGAAAAATACATCCGCTATACCGACTACCTTGGTGCCGCTCAACTTTACCTGAAAGAGAACCATCTTCTTGAACGTGAGCTGGAACAAAAACACATGAAAGAACGGATCCTTGGACACTGGGGAAGCGTGCCAGGACAGAACTTTTTATACGCACACCTCAATTACCTGATCTCAAAAAAGAAGTGCAGCATGCTTTTTATTGCCGGGCCCGGACATGGAGCGCCAGCCGTTTTGGCCAACCTGTTTGCCGAAGGAACCATGGGCGAAGTCTACCCAAAAATGTCTCGCAACCACAAAGGAGTCTGCAACTTGATCCACGACTTTAGCTGGCCGGGAGGATTCCCAAGCCACACCAATCCCGGAACACCAGGATCCATCTGCGAAGGTGGAGAGCTTGGCTACTCACTTTCAACCGCCTACGGTGCCGTGATGGACAATCCAGAGCTTATTGCCACCTGCGTAGTCGGAGATGGAGAAGCAGAAACCGGACCAATGGCCGCGGCATGGCACAGCAATAAATATCTGGATCCAAAAACTTCCGGAGCAGTCTTGCCAATCGTTTTGGCTAACGGATACAAAATCACCAGCCCGACCATTTACGCATCCATGAGCGACAAAGAACTCACCGACCTGTTCCATGGATACGGATATCAGGTTCGGATTGTACGCGACCTTAAATCAAGCGAGCACAATCACAAAGACATGATCGACGCGCTGGAATGGGCTTACGGAGAGATCACCAAAATCCAAAAAGATGCCCGCACCAAAAAAGTACAACCACTCAAACCAAAGTGGCCGATGATCGTGTACCGATGTTTAAAAGGATGGGGCGGCGTCAAAATGATGGACGGCAAAAAAATTGAAGGGATGTTCCACTCACATGGAATCCCGGTAAAAGATCCACAAACGAACGAAGAACATTTCCAACTCGTCAAAAAATGGTTGGAAAGTTACAAGATTGGAGAACTCCTCAATGACAAAGGTGAACCAAAACCGACAGTTTTGAAATACGTTCCAAAAGGTGATCTGCGCATGGGGAAAAATCCTCACACTTACGGCGGACACCGACGAAAAGAACTCAAACTCCCAGATCCAAAGAAGTACGAAATCATCTGCCAGCAAAAAGGATGCCAGGCCGTTGCCAGCAACACCACCGTCGCATCCGAATACTTCCGCGACATTTTCAAACTCAACAAACGGAACAAAAACTTCCGCTTTTTCTGCCCGGACGAAACCGAATCCAACAAATTCCTCAAACTGTTCGAAGTCACCAGCCGCGCCTTCATGTGGCCGGTAAAATCGTACGATGAAAATCTGGCACCGGACGGCCGCGTGATGGAAATGCTTTCAGAGCACACCCTTATGGGATGGCTGCAGGGATACCTGCTCACCGGACGCCACGGCTTCTTCGCCACCTACGAAGCGTTTGCCATGATCATCGCCAGTATGGTCGACCAATACGCCAAGTTCGTAAAACAAGCCATGAAACACAAGTGGCACAAACCGTACTCATCGCTCAATTTCCTCCTTACCAGTGTGGGATGGCGACAGGAACACAACGGGTACTCTCACCAAAACCCAAGCTTCGTCAGCAACGTTTTGGAAAAACACGGCGACTTCTGCAGTGTCTACTTCCCTGCCGATGCCAACAGCTTGAACGTGATTTTGGAAGATTGCTTGAACCGAACCAACAGCATTAATTTGATTGTTGCCGGAAAACAGATGATGCCACAATGGCTCACCGTTGCTCAGGCCAAGAAAGAAGTGAAAAACGGAATCGGCATTTGGGATTGGGTTGGAAAATCTGCCGCAAAAAATCCAGACGTGGTGTTCGCCGCTTCTGGTGATGTGATGGTCGCTGAATGTTTAGCTGCGATCGAACTCCTCAAAGACAAAATCCCATCTCTCAAAAGCCGATTTGTAAACGTTTCTGAATTAACCGCCCTTGGACTTGGTGACGAAAAGAAGAGCCTGCTCGCGCGCCGAAGCTTTGAAAAATACTTCACCAAAACCAAACCCGTCATTTACAACTTCCACGGATACGTTGGGGCCATTCGCAACCTCCTCTTCCCATACGAAGGACACCACCGTTTCTCAATCCACGGATACCAGGAAGAAGGAACCACAACCACACCGTTCAACATGATGGTGTGCAACAAAACCGACCGCTACAACCTGGCCATCGACGCTTTGGAACGTGTGAGCGAACAAAACAAACAGCTCGCCAAAAAAGCCAAACCAGTCATCCGCTTCTGCAAAAACATGCTCCGCAAACACGCGCGCTACATCCAAAAACACGGCCAAGACATGCCGGAAGTCCTGAACTGGGAGTGGAAGATGTAAATTTTTCAATGAAATTCTACCTCTCTTCCTTCAAAATTGGTGACGATCCGCAGCAGCTCAAAAACCTGCTGCCAGAAAATTGCAAAGCAGTGTATATCTCCAACGCACTCGACTTTGCAAAACCAGAAACCCAAAAAAAGCATGAAGATTGGGATCTCCGCGAACTGAAAGAAATTGGCGTTGATGCAGAACGACTCGACCTCCGCAATTATTTTGGCAAAAAGGATGAGCTCTCATTAAGGCTGCAAGACATCGACCTTATTTACATTAGCGGTGGCAATGTTTTTGATCTCCGCCTCGCCATGAATTTGAGCGGATTCGATAAAATCCTTCAGTCATTCCTTCCAACAAACAAAATCTACGCCGGCTATAGCGCAGCTGTGTGTGTTCTTTCTCCAACACTCAAAGGCTATCACATCGTCGACGAACCAAACCTCCCAACCTACGGCGAACACGAACCCATCTGGGATGGACTCGGCATAATCAACTGGATGTTCGCCCCGCATTTCCAATCCGACCACAGCGAATCAGCTGACATCAACAAAGAAATCGCATACTACCAAGAACATGGAATGAAATACAAAACGTTGAAGGATGGAGAGGTGATCATGATTTAAACTGCTAAGAGAGCTCTGCATGTGTTTGATGAATAGCTTCTCTAGCCTTTTCTGCTTTTTCAAATTTTTCTTCCTGAATAATTTTCTCATCCAGAATTTGTTCAATTCCAATTCTCACCGCCTCAAAATATTTCCGACACTCGTCCTCCGTAAGTTCATGTACGCCTTTGCTCAAAATTCCATACAACAATCTATTCTCCACCAAAAATGATGGAAGATGATCACGTAATATTTGAATTTTTTGATCCATTCTTGCTTTTAAATAGGTTTCATCATTAAAAGCTTCATCATTCTCCTTAGCAATCAGATGAGCTTCCTCAATCAACTTTTCAAACACTCTACGCAGATACACAAATGCCCCTATTCCAACCCCATGAGCCGAAAGACCTATACCCTTGGTCAACTCTTTATACCTCTCCTCTCCTAGCATTTTCCGATATTTGTCTGCCTGAGGAATTTGAAAATCCGCAGCCGATGGCCATTGTCCAATTTTTGTAAACAATGCCGCACCTTTAAAATAGTATGCATAGTACTCATGACTATGATTACGCGTACACGCATGTACAACTCTATCAAAATCTGAACCTCTTTCAATCCAAGCCTCGGTACGTGATTGACCTTGGCGTGGAATTTCATCCCCAAACCTTTCAACAGTATTGAAAACACTTTCCTTCCCACACCAAACACAGTAAGCATCAATCGTTCCCCGATAACTTATACAAGCATATACGCGTTCAGCAGTTTCAGGATCCAAGATATCAAGTTCGTGATAAAGCGGCATTTCCAAGTGGAATGCCTTTGGTGATTCAAGATAAAGATCATCACCCTGGATCTCTCTTTGTTGATTTTCTTCAGTCATTAGCTTATTCATATACGATAATTAACGCGCACCCCAATCTACAACAGCTCCACTAAAAAAGTCAAAGTTACACAAAGCAACCAAATAAAGGCGACAGATCCAAGGCGGAGGAAAATTTTGATCCGCAGCGTATTCAAAAATACGTGAGGAATCAAAATCTTTCCGACAACGCAGGAGCTGGCCCTTTATTTGGTTGCGCTCTCAATCTTCTCTGCAATCCCCACACCGTCCAACCCATACTTCCTATAAACATCATCCACCTTCCCCGACTCCGCAAACCCATTCATCCCCAACCGCAAAACTTTCATCGGATAATGCGTCGCCAACGTTTCACAAACAGCAGAACCCAAACCACCAATAATCTGATGATCCTCCACCGTCACAACATGGTTCACCGCTTTCGCGCACTCCACCACCAAATCCTCATCAAACGGCGCAATCGAAGACATGTTCACAACCATCACCGACTTCCCTTTCCGCTCCAGAATTTCCGCAGCGTCTAAAGCTGTATGCATGGTGGTTCCGATCGCAAAAATGCACACATCCGTCCCCGACTTATAAATATTCCCTTTCCCAAAAACAAACTTGTACTCTTTGTCATACAAATTCGGCAACGGCAAATGCATCAAACGCAAATACGTTGGCCCATAATCCAGCATCATAACTTCAACAGCTTTTTTCGCCTCTTCAGCATCAGCAGGACAGACCACCTTCATTCCTGGAATCGATCGCATGAGCGCGATGTCCTCCAGTGGCTGATGTGTCGCCCCTTCCTGACTATTCAAAATCCCAGCATGAATCCCCACGATTTTCACGTTCAACGGTGTCGCGCTCAAATAGTTTCGGATCGAATCCCATCCCCGTCCAGTCACGCTAATTCCATATCCACACAAAAAAGGAATCTTCCCGCGAACAACAAATCCGCTTGCCGCCGCAATCATCGCCCGCAAACTATTCCCAAACGGAAAATGCCGGTCCGGATGTTCTTTGTCGAACGCTGCCAATCCCAGCGGCGCCGCCACATTCGCGCTCAAAATTACAAAATTCTTATACTTCCCACCCAGCTTCACCAACGATTCAGTAAAAGCTTTCTCGGTTGAAATCTGTTTTTCAGGATTAAATCGCATACAAAAAAATCATCAATTATTGCCACGAACAAACTCCACCCTGTCCCCAATCTCAATGCCAAAATGATTCGTCTCAAGTGAGCCAATTTCAAGCACATACTTCGCCGGAAATTTGGAAGGATACGTCAGACACCTTTCCCGCTTACACGGCTGCGCCCGCTTCACAATGTGCACAATGTACCCCTGGTCATCAACAAAAATCATATCCAGCGGAATCAACGTATTCTTCATCCAAAAAGCCACAACCGCCTCTTCATCAAAAATAAAATACATCCCATAACCACGATCCAGCGACTCACGGAACATCAATCCCTGCATCCGCTGATCCTGCGTTTCCGCAACCTCCACATTAAACGGCACCGGCCCATCATCGGTATGGATCACCACCGTACTCCAGTTCACCGGCTGCTCCTCTTCAAAAACATTTACAGCATATTTACCCCGAACCCGATTAACCGGAATATAAGGATTTTCAAAATGCCTGGAATCCAGACTCTGTTCCCGATTATCCCCAAGCACAAAAAACGTTCCGGCAGGCACATTATAGGTTTGTGAAAAATCGTCCACATACCGGGAAACTCCCGGAACAGACGTTGTGTCCGCAACCAGATACGGCTCCTTTAAAAACTCATCATTCACATAAACTCCATTCGAACGAATCTGTATCTCTTCTCCAGGCAATCCAATAATCCGCTTCACATAAAAATAGTCAGGATCATCTTCCAGCGAGAACACCACCACATCTCCACGATCATACTCATCAGCATTCCAGACCGGCTCCACCAAAAACACATCTCCATTATGCAATGTCGGCTCCATTGAAGGACCATCCACAACAAACGAACCTCCAAAGAGCAACTGCAACGACAACAGACCTGAGATAAGAGAAAAATGAGACATTATGATGGATGATTATACGATTTCAATTGCGCTTCCAAAGCCGGCAACGCCGCCGACATCTCCTGATCACTCAATACCTCCGCATGATACGACGCTTTTCCTTCCGCGAACGCCACGCCCTTACCCTTCACCGTCCGACAGATCAAAACCGTCGGCCTGCGCTGAATCTCCAGGCCGCGCTCAATCCCAATCAAAAGATCCTCAAAATTATGCCCATCAATCACATGAATACTCTTCCAGCCAAACCCCTCAAACTTATCGGCAATCGGCTCCACTGTCACCGTTGTTCGCAGCGATCCATCCATTTGTAAACCATTGTAGTCCACCAGCACAATCAAGTTATCCAATTTGTAGTGATGAGCCAAAAGCACCGCCTCCCAAAACTGCCCATCCTGAAGCTCTCCATCTCCAACCAAACAAAAAACATTCCACGGCTGCCGTTCAGCCTTTAGAGCCATCGCCAAACCAACCGCTCCCGCAAAACCAAAAGCCGGACTCCCGCTACAGAGCGTAATCCCTGGAATTTTTTTCGACGGATAAGCCTGCAACATACTATTAACCTGTCGGAAATCGGCCAGCTCCTCTTTATCAAAAAATTCCAGATCAGCCAAAACTGTATAAAGCGCCGGGCTGGCATGCCCTTTCGACAAAACAAAATAGTCCTGCTCTTCACTCCCAGGCTTTTCCGGATCGTATCGCATCACCTGTCCACGCGGTAACTGCCCATAATAAAGTGCCACCAGCATCTCCACCACCGACAAACTCCCACCCAAATGCCCGGACTGCGCATTATGCAGCATTCGCAGCAAATCAATCCTCAGCCGCACCGATGTCTTCTCCAAAAATCGCAGATGTTCAACAAACGATTCGATAGTCGCCATATTTCTTAATCATGGAGATTTACTATAAACGTATCGGAGCACGTAGACAAGAGCTCTCCAATCGACTTTTTTAAGATTGGATGGACAAAATCCGGCGCAATTTCGTTAAGCGGAACCAGTACACTCTTCCGGTCCGCAATTCCATGATGTGGAATCTTCAATTCCGGCTTATCCATAACCATATCTCCGTAAAAAAGGATGTCGATATCCATAGTTCGCGGCCCCAGATGAATCTTCTTTACACGCTTCAACGCCCGTTCAATCGCCTGCGTGGCCTGCAAAAGCTCTTCCGGTGAAAGTTCTGTTTCTGTTTCCACCACCATATTAAAAAACCAATCCTGATCCAGATAACCCCACGGCTCTGTCTCATAAATCGATGATGAACGCACAATCTTCACACCCCATCGCTCCAAAAGCACCAACGCCTCCTGCAAATTCCTCCCCCGATCCCCCAAATTCGAACCCAGACCCAAATACACTTTTTTCATTATCGTCCGTTATAAACCACTTTCGACGTCGGCGTCTCCCACAAAACCACTTCATGCAGTCGCAATGTCTTGTTCAAATCAGATGTATCCACATCCGCGTCCTCATCTTCCAGCAGTTTTCTAATCTCTTCAGCCATGTTCGGATCGTTCAATTCATCCTTTAAATGATTGGAAAGATCGCTCAGCTGATCCCAAATCCACACAGCAAGCCGCTCCGCAGAAGGATTTTCCAGCACATCATTCAAAAAATGATGATCCAGTCGCTCCAAAACCTGCCGTTTTACAATCCGCTTGAGCAAAACAAAATCAATCACCATTCCATTGCTATGCACATCCCCTTCCAGCGTCACCTCCAACGTATAGGTATGACCATGAACCCGCTCACACTTACCGTAATAGTTGGTGAGCTGATGAGCCGCATCAAACGTAAAAATTTTGGTTACCAGCATATTATTAAGTCGATTGAATCGCGTGGACCATGTCCACCACCCGACGCGTTTCCTTCACGTCGTGCGCGCGAATAATAGCAGCTCCATTCCAAACCGCAATTGCAGCTGCGGCCAGCCCGCCTTCCAGGCGTTCATGTAAAGGGACATCCAATGTTTTTCCAATAAACGATTTTCGCGAAGCTCCAACCAAAATCGGACAATCCAGACTCTCCAGTTCCTTCAAACGCTTCAACAGCTGTAAACTATAAAATGGCTCGCTGCTCACAAACGCGCCCATTCCCGGATCCATAATCAAACGATCCCGTTTAATTCCCGCCTTCTCCGCCACAGCAATCCGTTCTTTCAACAAGCGCTTCACCGAATCCACCACATCGTCATACTGCACATCCTCATTCGTCGTTCGCGGAGTTTCGTCCTTGGCATACATCAATACCACCGGACATTTATGCCCTGCCAGACTTTTCGCCATCTCATCATCACCACGCAACGCCGTCACATCGTTCACCATATCCGCCCCCACCGTTAACGCATGCAAAGCCACCTGATGCTTATACGTATCCACCGACAAAAGCACATCCGTCTTATGCCGCAACTTTTCAAATACCGGAATAACACGCTCCAACTCCTCTTTCACATCCACATTCCCCGAACCCGGACCGGTTGATTCCCCGCCAATATCAATAATATCTGCGCCCTCCTCCACCATTTGCAACGCCCGATCCACCGCATCATCAACGTCCATAAACTTACCGCCATCAGAAAAAGAGTCAGGCGTCACATTCAAAATTCCCATCACCAGCGGCCCCTTATCCAGTTTATGTTGTAGTGTACTCATGAAATGCTGCCATTAAATTTTTGGTGATCGATCCCGGACGCCCATTCCCAATCTTCCCACTGTCCACTTTTTTCACCGGAATAATCCCCTTCACCGTACTGGTAATAAAAACTTCGTCCGCATTATACAGCTTTCGCTTCGTAAAATCGCCCTCTTTCACCTTCACCCCCAATTTCCGCGCGAGTTTTAGAACCAAGCCACGGGTTATCCCAAGCAAAACTCCCTTCTTTGGAGTCAAAAGAACACCATTTTTTACCATAAACAGATTCGAAATCGATCCCTCTTTCACCCATCCATTTTCCACAAAGATTGCTTCAAAACAATCAGCTTTCTCCGCAGCCTGCCGCGCAACAGTCATCGGCAACAAACTCGTACTCTTCACCATTGGCAAACATCGCTCCCAATCAACCGTCATCGCATCCACGCCTTTTTTATAAATGGATTCATCCAACTCCTTCAATCGCTCCACCACAATAACAACAGCCATTTTTTTCGCCTTCCCAAAGGTGAACCCATTCTGCCCACGCGTTACCTGAACCCGAATTCTTGATTCCCCAAAACCATTTTTCTTCACGGTCTTTTCAATCCACTGCTCAATTTTTGTTGGATCAAAAACATCAGTCATCTCCAAAGCTCGCACAGAAGACTCCAGCCTTTTCATATGTTTCTCCAGTTGAAAAACCTTGCCACCATACGTCCGCAACGTCTCATACACACCATCCCCATACAAAAACCCATGATCAAAGACCGAAATCTTTGCTTCACGGGCTTGTGTCAATGTCCCATCAATGCAAACAAACATGCAGTTTTCTTAATACAACTCTGGCGGAAGAATTATACCATGTCGTTGTATTTGTTCTTTTGTCTTGAACTGTTCACGGTCAATATCCTTCATAATTTCGTTCATATCAACAATCTGGGTCGGCTTGTTTTCTTCTTCATCATCCCAGTCCAAATCAATAAAAACATCATTGGAGTCGGATTTTCCCGGTTCTGTATCGTTTGCAGGAGGAATCGTAGAATCTTCTTTCATAAAAGTGAAAAATTAATGACAAAATCACCAAGTATTGTACCCCTCTGAAATAAAAAATCAACCTCTAGCTTAGTCAAGCACTGCACGGAGTGCTTCAATTTTGTCAAGCGTCTCCTGATACTCCTTTTCTGGATCCGAATCGATCACAATCCCCCCACCCGCATGAAAGTGAACTTTCCCATCTTTATGGAGCATGGTTCGAATCAAAATATTAAAGTCACTTTCACCCAGGAAACTAATAAATCCCGCTGATCCTGTATATACGCCACGCTTAAAATCCTCCAGTTCATCAATAATTTCCATAGTCCGCTTCTTTGGACATCCGGTAATCGACCCCCCAGGGAAAAGAGCTTGCATCAATTCAAAAAAAGTTCGCTTTTTCTCAAGTTTCCCGCTCACCCGTGACACTGTATGAATCACATGCGAATAGTGTTCAACATCGCGGTGCGCCTGCACCTCAACCGAACCAACTTCACACACTTTCCCCAAATCGTTTCGCACCAAATCAACAATCATAGAAAGTTCCGCATCATCCTTAACCGAATCAATCAACTCCTGAGTATTTTTCTCATCTTCCTGCGGATTTCTCCCACGGGCAACCGTCCCTTTTATCGGCCAGGATTCAACTTTCATCCCTCGTTTTCGGAGTAAAAGTTCCGGCGAACAGCTCACAATCTGAAAATCCGGATAGTCAAAATAGCAGGCAAATGGTGACGGATTCTGCTGGGCCAATCGCTTGTACACTGTCCATGGATCAAGCGAACAATCACCACTAAACCGCTGTGAAAAATTTACCTGATACGTATCTCCACTCTTCAAATACTCCTGAACTTTTTTAACCTTCCTTACATAGGTTTCCTGACTCACATTCGAACTCAACATCCCCATAGAACCCTTTCTCGCGAACGGAATCGGCTTTTCAAGATCACGCTCCATCTCGTCCAATTTTCGCTGAGCCGCAACATCTGTTTCCCCAATTGCCAAAAAGTAAATCTGATTCTCTTCATGATCAAAGGCAATTACCTTGTCATACATGCCAAAAACATAGGATGGGATACCCACATCATCGAAAACTTTCTGATTCACTCCCACAAATCGACATCCATAATCGTAGCTCATATACCCCGCCGCCCCACCACAAAAAGGTACCGGCGATTGAGCCTTTAACTCAAACTTTTCCAGCATCTCCAAAACCGGCCACTCCTCTCCTTTCTCCAAAATCTGCGCTTTCGATCGGGGCTCTCCAAAAAAATCTTTCAACTGCAAAACCTGAACCATCTCGCGCTGGGTAGCGTCCATCCACAAAACCGCAAACGGATCATACGCCACATACGAATACCTTCCGTGCTTTCCACTCTCCAGCAAACATGCGTACTCGCCCTGCACATGATCAAAAAAAGCCTGGGGCGTCTGCCCCTCTTGTATAGGTTGCCGCCGATATTCCAGCCTCACAAATGGCATGTATTCCGGATAAAGTCCCGTTTACTCACGCTCGTCTTCTGTGTAGACGTTCACGAATTCACTCTTATCGTATGAGAAGATTTCATCTGGATTGAAGAAGCGTGGGACCTCTTTCATCGCGGTTTCAACAGAGTCTGAAGCATGAACAACATTACACGCCACACTCATAGCCAGGTCACCACGGATAGAGCCAGCTTCCGCTTCGCGGGCTTTGGTAATTCCACAAAGAATTCGCACAGCCTGGACAACTTCCAATCCTTCCAGACAGATGGCAATTACTGGAGAGCTCTGCATAAATTTGCTCACTCCCGGGAAAAATGGTTTATCCGCAATATGAGCATAGTGCTCACGCAAAACCGCCTCATCAAGAGACATCATCTTCATTCCGACAACCTTCAAACCTTTTTGCTCAAACCGCTTCATCACCTCACCCACCAAACCTCGCTGAATCCCATCTGGCTTAATCAGAACAAGAGTCTTTTCTTTAATTCCATCAAATACAAGTGCCATAGTTATGTTTCTTAAATAATGATCGCGGAAATGATACTAGAAGATTTAACACTCCTCAAGCGTCAAACACTTTGCACTTCCTCCCGATTTCAAAAATTCACTCAGATCAACCCCCTCAACTTTCAAACCCCTCTGCTCAATCGCCTTCCCAAGCTCATCAGAAAAACCATCTCCCATAACAACCGTCTCTCCAATCACCACCAGGTTCGGAGCCAAAACAAGATCATCCTGCTCATTCGTATAAATCACATCAGAAAAAGTCGATTCTATAAGATCTATCTGTTCAGAACCAAAAGCCGCCCGGCTCCTCATTCAATGGACCAAAACAAGTATCCAGATGATAAAATTTATCGTTGGATAGAGCCACAGGATAAACCTTCTTTTTGGACATTCCAGCCAATTTTTTCATCGCATTTTTTGTTGTCCTTTTTCCATAACCCATAAAAAGAGCATCCTTTCCGTATGGAATCGTATCTCCCTGGCCTTCAAAAACCACATCACCAGGCAAAGTCACCACTGTTCGGCTCTTTTTCTGGAAAAACTCTGCGGCATGTCCGGCCTCCGGCTTCCGAACATCATACCGAAAATTTGCCCGCAAAAAGACATCCCCTTCCAAATGCCCACAGTTCGCCGCAAAAGTCATATCTGGCAAACCAGGCTGAGCCGGTATCTCAAAAACTTTTGCCCCCAACTCCTCATACACACGTTTCAACGTTTGCCACTGACGCATCGCCAACTCCTTATCAACCGGCACATCAAGATTCATATAAGGATTAATCGCGTACTCCACATTAAAATATTCGGGAGGACACATGAACAAAGTCCGACTCATAATGAAAGAAAGAAAAAAGTTAAGATCGAAATCTACTCAAATTTCAACAACTTCGCAAATCTTTCTTCATCGTCATATGGTCCAATAACAGACAAAAACAGCTTATCTTCCTTGAAAAGATCCTTGGCAACACGTTGCAAATCCTCAACCGTTACCCTATCCACCTCTTCAAAAATCTTCTCCATCAACATCTGCTCATCATAAAGAACCTCATATTTCCCAATCAGATGGGCGTACTCCTCACTATCTTCCAGCCGAAGGATCAACTTTCCCTTCAAATACTCTTTGGCTTTGTGGAGCTCCTTTTCATCAACAGGATTATCTACCACCTCTTTATACTCCTTTAAGATAGCGGTAATAGCCTGATCGATTCCATCAACCGAAACACCAGCATTCGTGGAAACCGTTCCGGTATCACTATAATCATCACTTGAAGTACTAATATAGTAAGCCAGTCCCTGACGCTCACGCACAGAAAGGAACATCCGCGAACTCATATTTCCACCCAAAACAATCGTGAGCATCTTGAGCGCATAATGGTCGGGATGTCTTTCCGGATAACCGGGAACTCCAAGCATTAAATGTCCTTGTTCAGTCTTCTTGTTTCTTAGTCGCACAGATTTTTCCCGTGGCAAATCCTGAACCGGATGAGCCTGATACTGTTTTTTTGTATCTTTAAACTGAAAAAGATTCTTGATCTTCTCGACTATCTCTTCATGATCCACGTCTCCCGCAACCGAAATCACAATATTATCCGGCGAATAAAGCTTTTCTTCATAAGCAATAAAATCTTCCCGGGTAACCGAATGAATCACCTCTTTGGTCCCAACCTGATCCCATCCCATTGGCTGATCGCCATACACCAACTCTTCAAAATCCCATCCAATCTGCTGCATTGGCGTGTCCTGATACATATTATACTCCTCCATAATCACACCTCGTTCCCGATCAATCTCTTCCGGATCAAACTTTGAATTCAAAAGCATATCTGCCAAAACATCCAGCGCCGTATCCTGATTTTTGGATGCCACCTTTACATAATAGCCAACATACTCCTTTCCGGTGAACGCGTTAAAACTCCCTCCAACACTATCAATCGCTTCAGAAACCTCTTTGGTATTTGTGTATTTCTTGGCCCCCTTAAAGAACATATGTTCCAGAAAGTGAGAGAGCCCATTAATCTCCTTTGTTTCATACCGCGATCCTGCACCCACTAAAATTAAAACCGTAACAGCCTTTGTACTCTCAAGAGACTTTGTAATCACACGCAAACCATTATCGAACGTCGTTTTTTTATACATAAAGAGAAATTAAAAATCCAAACACGGGTAGTCTACCACAAGCGAAACAGTCGCCAAAAAAAGAAAAAACTGATACCGTTAGAGTGCTATTTCTTAGACAAAAATTATGAAATTTTCACAATTACTCATCATAGGAATGCTGGCAACAGTCATAATAGGAGGATGCGCCGCTCAACCAGAATCACAGGAACAAAACGATTCACAAAACACAACATTATCAAACCCGCCACTCATTGACCCAAACGACCCAGCCCATCGTTTCGAAAACGAATATTTTTCACTCACTCTTCCGGCACCAGTAGATAAAAGCACAGACAGAGCCATCATCCCTAAAAATGAAGGCGATTTTGAAAGGATCAACTTCATGATCGAACAAAAAGAAAACGAAAAAAGTCCCTTTGATATCGAAAGTGAAAGAAACTACACCATTTGCACTCAATCTGAGCTTTGTGGAGTTATGGCCAACAATGTTGACGTCACCATTGACGGAGCGGAAGGCATAAAATACGAAACCAACATGCTGGGAAGATCCCAGGACGACCTTGAAGGAGAAACTTATGGCTTCTACTACGCCTTCGAGCGGGATGGTCGCTATTTCAGACTGTGGACAATCACGACCGATCAAGGTGACCCGGAAAAAGTAGAACAAATGTTTGATGAAGCGCTTGCCACTCTTACTTTCAAGGAAGAGTGAAGCTCTTTCTTTTCACCACCAAATGAGTATAATAAGAATCCATATTTAAGCGGGATGCTCTCACAGCATAACCGCACGATGAAACCCACATGGTAAGCAGAAGAAAGCAGTATGGGACCGATCCATCCACGAAAATAACCGCACTACGGGTGCTGGTGGTTATTATTGTGGGGGTGATTGCCATGCGGCTGTTCTTCCTCCAGGTGATGCGACACAGTTTCTACCAGGAAGTGGCAGCCAAAGAACACTACGGTTACACGGAACTTCCTGCCCGCCGCGGAGAAATTTTCATTCAGGACTATGCCTCTGGAGAGACCGTCCGCGTGGCCACGAACGTCACGCTCGATACCCTCTACGCAGATCCGACACTCATCAAAGATCCAAAAATAGTCGCGGATCGCATAGCTCCACTCATTTTCAACCTCGAAACTGAACGACAAAAAGACGAACAACGCGTCCAGCAGGAAATCAAGCGCGCCCAAACTCCGGAAGACCGGGAAAAAATCAAAGAGCTCACCGACGAAGAACTCTACACTCAGTTCTATCAAAACATTTTCGACAGCATCGGCCAAACCGTCCGTCCACAAATCTTCTTTGATCCCCTTCCAGAGGAAACACTCAACGAAATCAGCAAACAAGGCCTGGTCGGAGTCGAAGTCATCGACGGCCAACTTTTCGCCTATCCACCAAAAATTTCCAACATCGAATACACCGCGTCAGTCCTGAGCAACTACATGGACATCACTCCAAATCGCCTGGAACAGATTCTGGCCGGGAAAAATCGCTACGTGATTCTCGCCAAAAAAATCGACCCGGAAGTTTCCGCAGAAATCCGGCAGCTCATAGAGGAGGATGAAAACAAAAACTTCTTTGGCCTTGGACTTCAGGAAGAGTACTACCGCTTCTATCCGGAGGCCGAACTGGCCGCCAACGCCCTTGGATTCGTGACTCCAAGCGGACTTGGCCAATACGGAATCGAAAGCAAATACAACACTCAACTACAGGGAAAGAAAGGTGTTTTCCAGACTCAACGTGACGGAAGTATTTACGGCCGACAAATTACAGTTGGAGACAGCGTCATCGAACCTGCGCAGGACGGTGATGACATTGTCCTCACTATCGACCGATCCATGCAAATGACCATCGAAAGCATGCTCGCACGCGCCGTCGAGGCCTACCGGGCAGACAGCGGACAGGTTATTGTTATGGATCCAAACACCGGACGAATCATGGCCATGGCACACTACCCAAGCTTTGATCCCAATAATTTTAGCGCCGCGCTCGACACCGAAGAGATCGCTCTCACTCCGGAAGAGGTTGAATCACTCATACCAATCGAAGGTGAAGAAGACTCTTTCTGGTTCTACCGCAACGTTGTTGCCCACGATCGCTACAAAGTAATGCGTGAACAGGTGGAAGACGAAAATGGCAATGTCTTCTACATCTACAAACGGTATAAAAACTGGATCGGCCTGGAAGCCTACCAAAACAAAATCGTTGCTTCCCCATACGAACCAGGATCCATCTTCAAGACCATCACCATGGCCAGCGCCATTGACGACAAAGATGTCACTCCTCAAACAGCCTTCTCAGATCCTGGAGTTCTCCATGTGGATGAATACGAAATCACCAACGTTTCCGACAAATGTACCGGCTACGTCACCATGGTGAACGTACTCGAAAACTCTTGTAACACCGGAGTTGGATGGGTAGCCCAAAAAATGGGCCGAAACCTGTTCCACAGCTACATTCTTAAATTTGGATTCGGTGAACGAACCGGTATCGAATTCGACAATGAACATCCGGGAAAAGTCGCGCACTTTAACCAATGGGCCGATAGTGAACTCGTCACCCACGCGTTCGGACAAGGTCTTACCACAACACCGCTCCAAATGGCCGCCGCCTATTCCGTTATCGCCAACGGTGGGCAGCTGATGCAGCCTCATATCGTTGATAAAATTATCGAAAAAAATGGCCGAGTAACCGAAACACAAGTCACGCCAATCCACAAAGTTATCACCGAAGAAACTGCCACCCAGGTCACCGCCATGCTCACCAGCGCTGTCGAAAATGGTGTAGCCAACAATGCCCAAGTCGACAATCACTACATTGCCGCCAAAACAGGAACATCCCAAACATATAAAAACGGAAAACCACTCTCCGGAGCAGGAACAACCATCGCTTCCGTCGCCGGATTTGGGCCTGTCGACAATCCAAAATTTGTCCTCATTGTTAAATTCGATCGACCGCGTTCCAGCGAATGGGCCGGTGAAACCTCTGCTTTCCTCTTCTCTGACATCGCGGCATACCTCTACGACTACCTGGGAATTCCACCAGATAAGGCGTAAAGAGTTGCAAGAAAGCTCACGGCAATATACCATACCCGTGCTTCAAACAAAGGGCCATCGTATAGTGGTAGTACAGAGGTCTCCAAAACCTCTGGCGGGGGTTCGATTCCTCCTGGCCCTGCCAATCCAAATCATCACCCCTAAAGTTGCGCCATATTGAATAATATGGTATAGTTAAAGGAATATAAAATTTCTTTATCCCCAAAAAATGAAAAACAAAAAAATCATTCTTCCAATAGTAATTGGTTTGGTCATTGTCGCTGGAGCCGCAGCCTACTTTGGAGGAAGCCAAAACCTTCAGGGTTACCTCAAGCTCAGCTCTTCATCCACTACCAGATCAACTACAACTGATACAAGCGACACAACTGGAACAACAATGACTACCACTTCCTCTACTTCTGTTTCAGAAGAACCTGTGAAGTTGGATGACTCAACCCGTGCGATCAGCTACCAAAATGCTGTAAAATCAGCAAACCTTACCTCTTCAGTACTCGCGCCATCAAGTGGCGTAAGCCTTACTCCTGTTGCGCCACGTCATCAAGGCGGCGCTGAAATCAAAAAAGCAGAACCGCTATCACAATTTCTCGGCTCTGCCAGCGGACGACCTAATGGTCAATACACCATTACGAAAGGTTACATATCAACCGTTGACCTTCGCTATCCGACAGACCAAAACGGCATATACGTTCTTGACTGTTCAGTAGCCCCTCAAAATCAAGCTCAGGTTGCCGCTGTACGAAACGGAAACGTTAGCTATCCAGGATTAGAAAATGGACACATGCTGTACGCGTTCCAGGCTCCAAGTTCTACAACAGACATTTCTATTGCATTTAACGCTCCATCAAGCGTTTCAAATTACACTACCGTTGGTTACTTTTACGGTTGTGAATTAAACAAGATGGAATAATCCAAGAAGATATTCTTGATTGCAAAAAAGGAAGCCTGGCCATATGGCCAGGCTTCCTTTTGAGTTACAACAATAAACTCTACTCTCCAATTGTCACAAATCCTTCCAGCTCAACAGAGCTGTCTCCCGCCTTTGCTCCACCCATTACCAGAGATTTCATCGGAGCAAGATATTCACGCACCATTTGATACTCAGTCATGGCATCCACATCATCTTCACTTCCACCTTCCATAACCATGGCAAATCGCATAACACGATCCACGTACCCCATGATGCCTTCAATATCAAAATATCCAACACTTCTGTCATACCCCGGAATCATATCCAGTGCTGCCGTAAATGCTTCATTGTCGGCAACAGTACCCCACTCTTCACCAAACCCTGAATAAAGAGCAAAGTAGGCAAGATCGTCATCATTTACACCAAAGTGGAACTCAATATTTTCCCCGGCAATTTGCGGTGGAATACCAACTGCCTCCTCTTCCGGCAATGCAGAAAAATCAACAGCAAGCATATATTGGCTACCATCCTCATTCTTTTCAAAGACGATCACACCTTCTGCTTCAGGTGGCAAAGACTGCAACCCAACTTCAATATTCTGGGCAATAACACCCATCGTTTTCAGAGCACCATCACGATTCGAACTCGCGTCAATAAAGATCCCAAGACCAGGAATAATCCCTCCCTGATCATAGAGCGCGAAAGCGTAGCCTTTATCCATAAAACTCAAAACATCCTCCTCCAGATCCAATCCCTGTGATACAAGCGCGGCCTTCAGCTGATTCATACCTTCCTGGTACCCTTCAATCGAACCATAAAAGTCACCAAGTACATTAAAGCTCTTCTTCAATCCAGAACCTTCTGAATACATCACAATACCATCACCAGGAACCTGTTTATAAAGATACGACTGCATCACATCAAAGTTTCCAATTTTTTCCAGTTCTTTCCATTTTTCCGGATCTCCATAAACCGTTCCTTTAATCCGAAGCCCCTTTGGCTCTGCAACAAAAGTGAACATCTCACCATCAAAAGCCTCCAAAACTTTGATAAGGTTCTCCATATCACCCATCTCTTCCATAGCTGCAGTATCACTCTTTAACACGTCTGCGCTAAAGCTTGGATCAATATAGAAAAACGCAACACCATCGCCAACAGTCTCCAGTCCTCTTTGATATCCCGCATTCGAAAGAAGCGATATTGCCCCAGCATCAGCACGATCAAGCGCGGCAGTCAGATTTTCCAGTGAATCTCCCACTACCAAAACATCTTTATAGTGAACGATATAACTATCAGATTCAGGGCCTGAATAAATTTCATAATCTTTATATGGCTGCATAGAACCTTGTCCATTTTCAACCTCCGTACTCATCCATTCAACAAATTTTTCCGGTTGAGCCAGCGAAAGAACCACCAAAATATTCGGTTCCTCTTCCGCACTGAAATTCCCAAAAAACCCAAGGAAAACCTCTGATTCATCGCCAAGAGCCGGCAGAAGATCATCCTCAAAAGTTACCCCGGATCCTTCAAAATCAGCATTAAAATCACGTGCCAACTCTTCCATCACAAAGTTAAATCCATCTTGCGGGAAAAGTGTCTTCAAACGATCCAGATTCTCTTTCTGATCAGAAGAGTCAGTGCCAAACTTCATGGCCATAACCGTATCTTCCGGGAAAAAGCTTTCAGCTTTTACTCCTTCAGCTGTTTCCAGCATAGAAGGCATATCACCTTGTTCCTGTGTTTGGCATCCTCCCAAAATCGCCACAGCGCAAAGGCTGATGACAAAAATGAAGGAATATTTTCGTAAAGATTCAGTCATAATTAAAGAAAGTTAACAAATCAATGACCCAATCATAGCACTGTTTTCCGATATCGATAATAAAGATATCCCAACCCAACCATAGCGCATAAAAAAGCCCCAAAACCCAGTATAAAAAGATACACATCCGTAACAGTGGCAGACTCAAAACCATCAGGGGGATACGTTAACGTATTGCCCTGGAAAATCCTCCCCTCCTCTTCCATCAACTCTTCATCAGGCTCTCCATTCACAACTTCTTCACCTTCAATTTTCTCAAGCTCCATCGCCACGCCAACCCATTCCACATTTTCAACATCTTTACGCCCATTTTCATATCGACTCAAAACCGGATAGTCAAATGATAAGGTCGCCTCTTCACCACCTTCCAGCTGAACAGAAAATGTGATCAAATTTCCGTCCTGGATTGCATCGCGATTCCCGCTCTGAAAAGCCATTCCAGTTACAAGTGCATTATCTTTTTCTGCGACCAGAACAAACGGCTTTTCATCTCCAAAGACCGGTCCAAGCTTATAGTCCCAACGTGATATTTTTGATTCATGAAAATTCAAATGGAACGATGTCCCCAAAAAATCAGCAGGTGCGTCCTGAATATTCACCTGAACCTCCAAAAGGTCGCCATTTTGATTCATTTCAGTCCAAATTTTTGTCATAGCATCATATAAAAAGTAATACGCCCGGCGCCCCTTCGGGCGCCGGGCCTTTCTCACTACGGCTGATAAGTCAGAGCAAAATTCGCTCCTAGATCAATAAGATCACTCCCATCAATCATGCCGTCGTACGTTGTATCAACCAGATAGTCAAACCCAACATCTGCATCAGTTTCAGCAAAATGCCGTGCCAGCCGATCCAGATCCACTCCATCAACCCGATCACTCCGATCATTATCTCCAGTCAACCCGCGCGTCTCCACGCCATTCACAAAAGCCGGATCACTCTCATATACACCCTCAAGAGCTGTAATCTGATATTCATACGTCATAAAAGGAATAATATTCCCTCCATTCGTCACCCCATCAGCATCCAGAAAGAGTGCCGAGGTCGGATTTCCAATCAATACCCAGTTCCCATGCACATCTTTACGATACACATTATAGCTGTCGGCTCCAGCCACAGGATCCCATGAAAGCTGAATGGTATAGCGCGAAGCACCCTCTATTGCCAAAGTGTTCAGCACCGGATTAACCGTCGTCTGCTGAATAGAAAGTTGAACATCAGCAAACCCAGCTCCCACAGGCCCATTTGAATCAGCAAGAAAACTCGCAGATCCAAAAACCATATCAGAAAACTGACCGGCTCCTCCAATAACATCAAATGTCATCGTTAAAAGGGTTCCGTCGCCACTCACTCCAACTTTCGGATCCATAGTTCGCGCTTCTGCCACAAGCAATGTCCCCGGGCTGCCATTTTCCAGTCCAGATTGAAACGAAGTTGTCACAGCTCCAGACTCGCTTAAAAAAGAGTCAGGATTGGCACTCACAAAAGACAGAACCGAAGGATCATAGCCAACTTCAAAGCCATAGCTAAAGAGATCCTCAGCGTCACTTACATCAACAGTAACCGTTAAAACATCTCCAACCACAGGCGTTGGATTCGACAGATTCATACTCACTCCCGGCATACCCGTCGGTGGATTGCTCACACTATTCAACTGCCCCGGAGTTCCAAGAATTACTGATCCAGCCGAAGCCGTCATACCTCCACCACCAGTGCTGCTTACCCAGTTCCCGCTATCATCCCCAGATGCCAGCGCATCAATCCTTTCCATACTCGCAAACGTTCCACTGTTTCCGGCAAACCACGCCCCACCGGTGCCATTCACCGTATCAATCACTCCTCCCACATCATCCTTTAACACAAGCGAATCTCCACTATTGGCCAGTGAAAGATTCACAATTAAGTCCGCAACATTCGGCTGCACCGCCGCCTCACTATCCTCAATCACATAAAACCCGCCAGCTCCAATCGACCCACTCAACGCATACACAGAAGCCCCGGCATCATCCTCAATAGTCCAACCTGTTAAATCCACAGACGAACCCGTCGGATTAAAAAGCTCAATCCATTCATCATTCGCCGAATCAGCCGAACCAGCCCAGGCAACCTCATTGATAACCACCTCCCCGGGACTCGCCGCCACTGCTAATCGCCCCATTGGCAATAACCCCTGCAACATCGACATCGTCCACACACCGAGCACAAAGCCCGCTTTTATTTTTTGATTCATTTTGTTTGGTTAAGAAATGCCTTTTGCGCAAAAGCACCCTCAACCTAACAACTCCACATTATCTCCAGATAAAGTTTTCTTAAAAAGTTGCAATTCCTCTACTCCATGCTAAAATTCTCGGGCAAATCAGGCCGCGATAGCTCAGTTGGTAGAGCGCACCCATGGTAAGGGTGAGGTCCCGGGTTCAATTCCCGGTCGTGGCTCCATTTTGAGCTACAACCGCCGAACATTGCCCATCCACACATTCACATGGATATTGATTTTCCGTATCCCAGGCCGAACAATCACATTCACTACTGTCCGAACATGAAACCTGGTAACTCACGCTTTCTTCCACAACAGGTGGCTGCTCCAACACAGGACAAACAACAGCACAAGCTCCATCAATACAGGCAGATTGATAAGGACAATTCGACTGAATCGCGAACATCATTGGCAGCGGACATTCTGAAGATTCAGTACATTGCACACCCACAATTTCATCCACATCATTAATGACTTCGGTAAATGTGACATCTCCATGCCGGCACTTTCGGGGATAACTTTCCATGACAAGATTCCCCGCAGCCACACAGTCTTCAAAACTCTGAACCGCTACATCAGATCCGTTGGAATTTTGAAAAGAACCCTGAAAGTAGAGCACCAAAGCCAATAATCCCAGAAGCAATATCCCGATTATCACAATCATTGAAGTGTTTTTTGATTTCATTATTTTTTTGAATTAAAGAATTACATCTATTCTATCACTCCTGTTTCCTCTCCGGATTATCAGAACCGGTCTCCAGTGCTTTTAAAAGGAGTTTATAAGAATCGCCTGAAATTGAAGTCACTGCAATCAGCGGCACCTGTTCCCCAAAGTCGATTGCCATCCCATCCCGCGCAGCCAACGCCACCGACGCCGCACGATGAGAACCTTCAAAACAGAGTAAACGATCCTGATCCTCCAGATACAGTCCCGTAAACTGTGTCGCAGAAGGAAAGTGTTGAATCATATCCTGAATTCGCCCATGCCCTCTCGCCCAATCCAATCGCTCTGCTATGAAATCAGAAAATGTTGTCTGCAACCTCTTCTCTTCCGGCAACTGATTCTGCCATGATTGAAACGGCCCCACCAACATCTCCGGAATCTGGATCATAGGATCTGTAAATTCATAGAGTTTCCATTCCCTTTCCTCAGCCCCAACTTCCGCTGCCATATAACGCCGCCATGACTCCCAGTCCGGCCAGCCCTTCACCTTGGTCGCCACCTCCACCCAGCCCGGCTGACTCGCCTCATTTTTTCTCCAGACATCAAAAACTTCATCCCAGGAAATAACTCCTTTATAAGAAAGTTCTTCTAACATGTTCATAGGATTTTCCGGTCCGTTCATGAAAGTTTCTTTAAAAAGTACTTAAATCCCTTTGAATCACGCAGCCACGCAGCTCCATGACTCACCTTTTGAATACTCACGCCAAGCTCTTTCGCGACCTCACGCTGGGTCTTCCCCGCAGCCAAAAGCTTCACCACCTGCCACCGTTCCGCGATCGCGTCCCGTTCGGCCGGAGTCAACAAATCTTCCAAAAGCATCTTCGCCTCTTTCTCATTTTCAACAGCTACCACAAGCTTCCAAATCTCCTTTTTGTATTGATCGATTTTCCTCATGTCCCAATAATACCCTGTTTAAATAAAGAAAAAAACATTGACTTAACCCTTCAACATCTGTACTGATGTATCAGTACAGAAGAACAATCATGAACATCCCGGGAATTACAATTATAAAAGGATCAAAAGCCGGCCCAAAAGTCGGAATCATTGCCTGCACCCACGGCAACGAACCAACAGGACTAAGCATTCTTCGACAACTCAAAACCATAAAACCTGCGCACGGAACACTCATCCTCATCCACAACAACATCAAGGCAACCCGACTCAAAAAAAGATTCTGCGACCTCAACATGAATCGCCTGCCTTCAAACGCACTCTCCCAGAAATCGCCAAAACAGTATGAAGTCAAACGCCTTCAACAACTTTATCCTATCCTAAAAAATCTGGATTACGTACTGGACATCCATACCACCAGCGCCATGCCGGAACCTTTTGTTGTCATCCTTACAAAAACCATCCCGACCATCGCCAAAAAACTGGGAATTCCAAACATTATTTCCAACATGGCCAAAATCCAGAAAGACAAAGCCTTCATCTCTTTTTGCGGATCATCAAAAGCCATTCGCATCGGCGTTGAATGCGGCATTCATGGCACAAAAGAGTCCAGAAAAACCGCCCAGAAAGCAGCCCTGAATTTCCTCACAGAAATTGGAATAATCAAAAAGGAAAAACTCTCTACAACATGGCCTCGGCCTGCACTGTATCAACTCATTGGGAGCATCATGGCACCACAACACGGATATAAACTCACCCGCCTTCTCAAACCATTCGAAAAGCTAAAAAAAGGCGAACACATCCTCACCAAAAAAGGATCAAAACCGGTCACCATTCCGTTCAGTTGCCAGGTCCTGCTCCCACCCAAAACCACAACCATTCAATACCCGAACGAAGAACTTTTCTTTACCATCAAACAACTATGAAACCACGAAACATTATCCCATTCTACGAAGGAGTAAACCTCCCGCCATCACACGCCAAGCACATCCTTCAGCGCAACAGCCGCCTGGCCGCATCATTGGCGGAGTCCCAGGGATTCTCACACGACAATCCCATCTCTCACCTGGACCCATATTATCTTCTCCCCACTCCAATCACGAAAGAACAGGGAGAACAACACGGCATGGACTCTTCTGCCGACTTTTATGGTGCCATGGTGGATCACCTTCAACATGCCGACAAAGGCCAGCTCCATCAGATTGTCCCGGAAGCAGACAACATTCCTGCTCATTACTCTGAGGAATTCGCCCGCGCCGTTCGCGAAGTCGTTCTCCCTGGCTACACCGCCTACTCCAAAGAGGATGCCATAAAAGCCTACCTCAAACTTAAAAAAGAGCTGCCGGATAAAAACAAAATCCGCCTCAAAGACCCTTCGGCTTCCGACTGCGACCGCCAGTTTGTCATTGAAAGTGAGTATCATTTGCGAACGATTTTGGATCGGATATTTCATCCATTCCCATTCGAAAACGGCATTGTTCTGGAGCAAAACCTGAACGATGTTTCCACGACAACCGGCGGCAAAGTAAAGGTTAATGGGTCCACCTATCAATTCATTGGAAACCAGGTGGAAACATCAATCCCTGGCCCAAGAGGTGGAACAAAAAATGTCTATGGAGGAGGAGATCTTTTGGTTACCAACGACTTCCTGCCACAAAACATACTCACACCAAATCAACAGGAATTGACCCTGCGCATTGGCCACACCTACGATGCCTACAGCACTCTCACACCTCATGTCAGCCGCATATCCTTCGACATGATTTCCGGGCTGGACAGTGAGGGCAACCAAATCCACGGCATCACCGACCCAACTATGCGCGTTGGAGGCAACGACCCAAGCGTCATCGAAGCCATGCACCATCTCAGCGAATCAACACCAATCGTCAAAGCTCAAACCCGACTCATCTACACATCAACGAGTAATCGACTCCCCTTCACCGGCACCCTCTACCTGGATATGGACGACATCAAAATCGTCACGCGCGTCCAATAATCCTTGCATAAAAAATCCCCTCCGCAGGCCACCTGCTAGCCACGGAGGGGACACCCCTTAACCTTCCGCATTGTTTAGGCGTCTTGCGCCGCGTCCTCCTGTCCAGCAAATGCTGGCCCACCAAACCCTTCACCCATCTTCATTCCTCGCTTTCCCATATGTGGTCCACGCCCAGGGCCATGTCCACCAAACCGACCTTCAAGACCGTACTCTTCAGCCAAAGCCTTTGCTCCTTCCTTATCACCATCTTCAAGAAGTTTATGGATTTCCTGGATCTGACCAAACTTCTCTTCAGTCATGTCTTCAGGAACATGTTCCCCAAGAGCCTCGATGAAAGCTTCATAGTCACCACTTTCAACGGCATCCTTCACGGCCTCACGATGCTCTTGTCGATCTGCGTGATGAGCCTCCATGTCAGCCTTCATCTCCTCTTTAATCTGGGTGACCAATTCATCATTTCCTGCCTCTTTTGCGGCTTTAAGCTCCTCCATTTGAGCCTGTACCTCTTCCATGCGTGTCCGGATTTCTGCAGCTAATTCTGGATTCTTTTCTTCCAGTTCAGCCAGTCTTTCCTCATGATGCTCTTGCATCATTTCGTGCATCTCTGGACGATTTTGAGCATTGGATGGATCAAAATCCCCCCGCGGACCAATCGGTTCCGCTGCTGCCGCCACCGTGAGCATCCCCAGAGTGGCAACCGTTGTAAGCCCAATGGCTAAATTCTTAACAGATGTCATAGTAATGTTTTTTTAATAATTAGTGAGGGAGCTCGAGCGCGCCATCACCCATTACTACATCGGTGGCTTCACATTTCTTTCAACTTTTTTCCGAAACTCAATTAAGCGCTTCAAAAAGCGCTCTCGCAACGGCCGTACTTCAACCGCAACAAACCCAAAATCCCCTTTCTTTTCACCAAGGCACACCACTTCTTTATCCACTTCAATCAAATCATCACCATATCGCGCTCCAGCAATATCAACCGACCACTCCCTTTCTCTAATATCGTTCAACACCATAAGCTTATCACCCTGAACATCAGTAATAACACCAACCAACACTCCCCGCTCCGGAGCCATAAACACCTCCTGCCTATGCATTTCAAACTCCGCAAAAGGCGGTAGATGCTCCACCATCACATCCTTCACCCGCTCCGGCACCTGACGTTCATAGAGAACCGATCCCAAAATCACCGAAATCACCACTGTTCCAATCAAAATCCCAACCGGCCCTTTCTTATATCCATTTTCCGTATGCCGATACAAATAGTACGCGGCCAAAAGTGTGATTCCCAAAGCGCCAAACCACAAATACGGCAACACCAATAAAAATCCCGGAATCCCATCATGCTCAAGCCGCTCAACCACCATCCAGTCCGTTTCAAAAATTTCATGAAAAACCACTGCCGTCGCAATACTTCCAACAATCACAGAAATACCAGCGCCCACCCACACAATTGAATGCATAACCACAAACCACCATTTCGGTTTCGGTTTCACATCCTCTTTTTTAATGGTGTCCAAAACGGACTTCTTTAAATCACTCATTCGAAAATTGAAAAAAAGAATAATTTTTTTTCTGAGCAGTACGCTTAAAATTCTCTTTCGCCCGATTCAAAAGTGTTCCAACTGTCCCCACCGACTTTTTCAACACATCCCCCATACTCGTATAATCCAGATCCTCCAAATACCTTAAAACCAAAACCTCTCTATACTTCACCGGCATCGCATACAACACTTCCTGCACCGCCCCTCGTAACTCCTTCTTGGATGTATCGGAAGCAATATCAACGTCCGCATGCAATACATCCAATAGATCACCCATTTCATCATCATCCGTCTCCAGCGGCAGCACATTTTGCTTATTCTTCCTCAAATAATTAATCGCCTCATTATGCGCAATCCGATACGCCCAACTGGAAAACTGCATTTCAGGATTAAATCCATTCAGGTTCCGATAAATTTTCAAAAAAACCTCCTGCACGACATCTTCGCAGCACTGCCTGGAAAGACCGGTAAACCGCCGGACATACCGTAACAGCTTCTCTTCATATCGCTCAACGATTGGCCCAAACGCATCAGCATCCTTCAGCGCCTCCGCCACCAGTTCAGCATCTTTTTTTTGCAGGTGATCTTTGAACATGTCACTTATAATACACGAACTCCTACAAAAATCTTTCAACCAAAAATTCCAAATTTTTAAACATGACAACTCCCTCCACCCTTCTTCATCACATACTTCTGATGATACTCTTCCGCCTTGTACCACGGCGCAGCCGGCACAATCTGCGTCACAATTTTCTTCCCCTCATACTTTGGTGATGCCTGCAGTTCTGCCACAAACTCCTCCGCCTCTTTTTTCTGTTCCTCCGAATGATAAAAAATCACCGACCGATACTGCGATCCAATATCCGGCCCCTGCCGATTCATAGTTGTCGGATTATGATTCTTAAAAAAGATATCCAAAAGTTCTTTATAAGAAACAATAGTCGGATCGAACTTCATCTGCACCGCTTCAGCATGACCGGTTCCATCCGTACAAACCTGTTCATAGCTTGGATTTTCAGTTTTCCCTCCCGTATATCCAACCTCCGTTTCCACCACTCCTTTCGTACAACGAAAAATTTCTTCAACACCCCAAAAACATCCTGCTGCAAACGTCGCCATTTGCAAATCTTGGTCTTCAGCCATATGATTCGATTAAAATATAACTATCTTTATTATAATACCTTCCTATGAAATACGAAGACGAACTCAAAAAAATGACCGGCATGGCCGGGCAACCCGTCCAAAACATAGGCGGCAACGCTCAAAAGACCATAGCCAACATTATTAAACTCGCCCTCATAGTGCCGATTGTGATCATGATTATAACAGTGGCAGTAGTCTTCTTATTCGTGGATAACATCGACAATTTTGGAATGGATCTCGCCCAACAATTCCTGGGAGATGAAGCAGACCGAATACAACAAACAACCGAATTTTCCGGAGATCCGGCAGCGTTCGACATTCTTGCCATGCTCCCGGAAGCTCAGGCATATGCCGGAGAAGGAGCCCAGCTTTCAGAAATCGATTCTTACTTTGTTAGTGTTGATGGAACTCAAAATTTCGCGGCCGATTATGAACCACCTGCCCGAACAACCTATACCTTCATAAAAACTGTTCCACCACCAGAGAACGCACCGCCAACAGGAGTTGATGAATATTACCAACAAATCAAAGTCGAAGCTCTCAATCCAGGGGAAACAAGACACATCACCAGTCGCGGAGGAAGCGTAAATCTTGATTACTGGGTAACCAACAAAGGATTCATTCGTTCTATAGGCAGCCCTACAGCTCGCGCGCCAGGAGAGTTCGTCGATGCCCCATCATGCAGCTTTGCCGACATCTGGCAAAAAGCTATCGAAACAGGAGTTTCATCCGAAGCTGCAGCCAATATCACCTATGATGAAGATGGATATCGATTCCAGATCAGCACCCTTGGTGTCTGGCTCGAATTTGACCAGGACTGCAATATCACCCGGGACATGAATAACCTGGGCCGCTAACCTGAATAACTCAACACTTCGAACAAAAAAAACTTCTCCGTGAATGCTATTCATTCACGGAGTTTTGTTGTACAATACAAACAATCTTAAAACCGCCCCATGAAAAACAAAATATCAAAACTCACGCTTGTGAGTATGACTTTTTCCCTTCTCGCAGCTATCCCAACATCCTTCGCCCTCACGGCCGATGAGATTTTAGATAACAACATTTACCATTCGGAACTCGGATTTTCAGCAATTTTCCCAACAGAGTGGGACAACTACATTGTCACTGTAGACAATCTGGATTTTGAAGAATACGGGACAGCACAGGCGGTTCAATTGGGGCTTCCAGGAGAAACTGATACCATTACCGTTAGTCGTCATGAAACGCAGGACTGGATCGATCTTTCTCAATACCAGGGCGAAAAACCTGAACTCCTTGGCGTAAGCGACGGTTACGCTCTTGGATACAGCACCAATCCGGAAACATTTGATGAAACAGCACAATGGGTTCTCGACCACATCACCCTTCACAAAGAACCACTCAGCGATATAGAAGGAACACTCAATGAGCAGGCCATTCAATACCTCATCGACACCGGTGTCGTTTCTGGTTATATGGATGGAACCTTCAAGCCAGGGAACAGCATCAATCGCGCGGAGCTCATGAAAATCCTGACCGAAGCACACGGCCCAACTCCAGATCCAGACAAATACAACAACTGTTTCCCGGACGTAAACGAACAATGGTTTGCTGTCTATGTTTGTTATGCAAAAGACAAAAACTGGATTCAGGGCTACCCGGATGGGGAGTTCAAACCAGCCAACGAAGTAAACAAAGTTGAAGCCCTTAAAATGGTTATCAACTCACAAGGGCTCAACATCCCTGGTGCCGTAAACGATCATCTCTTCGACGATGTCGACAACAGCGCGTGGTACGCTCCATTTGTAAAATCGGCAAAAGATAAAGGCCTTTTGGATGTAACCGGCACAACTTATGGTGTTGGAGAATCCATCACCCGCGCCGAAGTCAGCGAAAACATCTATCGAACCATCCTCCTTAACCTTCTTTCAGGATCCACTACCAATGGTCCAGACTCATCAACAGAGGAACAAACACCAGAAGAGATCCTCGCAGAAATCGACGGCTATGCCGTCTTTGCAAGTGAAAGCTTCAAATTTAGCATTGAATACCCGGAAGCCTGGTACTACCAGGGACTTCCAACCGATGAAAACGGGATGCGTCCATACGAATTTGGACCTGGTCTGGCAGATGAAGAGCCTGCAGTCATCACCCTCTTGATCGGAACAGGACAGGAACCGGAAGGAACCATTGTTGAAATGAATGGAAAATCTCTGATTGTTGTAGAAGAAGGATCCAAAACAAATGTCTATTACACTGGCGAATCAACAGGACGACTCTTCCACCTCTCTGGGATGTCAGAATTTGAAGACGTTATGCTCAATATGGGATCATCCATTGTCGACCAGGAACCAGAACAGCAAAGTGCTACCTAAAAAGAGTCCAAAAACCTTACAGAAACGCCATTTTTATGGTATAATACAAAGAACTAAAAGCACAAATTGCCTGTGAAAAAAATAGCCAAAAAAGTATTAGTGGCCACTATGATTGCGAGCCTCACCGTTCAGGTTGTACTCGCGGCAACTTCAAAACAATGGCCAGATACTGGTTCTCCAGACGATATCACTATTTCTGCTACCCCATCGGTTAGCCAGGATAGCGCCTTCGCCACTAAAACAAGTGACGGCAACTATGTCGTTGCCTGGACAGACTACACAGGTGGACAAGGTGATATCTATACACAAAAGTTCTCCTCCACCGATGGTTCAACCCTCTGGGTTAGCAATACCCAGGTGACCAATACCGGCGGAACCGATGAATACACCCTTTCAATCCTCCCGGATAACAGCGGTGGCGTTTACATTTTCTGGAATCTTGATCTTGGAGGTGGGGATTGTGAAATCTATGTGCAAAAAGTCGACACAAGCGGAACCCTTTCAGGAAGCACTGTTACCCCAACCATTGGCGGAACGGAATGTGAAGTTTTTAACCATGCTGTAGCAGACGGCACTGGCGGTTACTACATCGTATGGGGAACAGGCGGGCCAGGCCTTAACATTTTTCAGAGCACCGACCTTTATCTCACCCGGATCGACAACAGCGGATCTGTTGACACAAACTGGAACACCGCAGATCGCGGGACATGGCGCGCTATCTTCCTGCCAGAAACGCAAGGAGGTGGCTCCAGCGAACACTCAGCCCAACTGGTACTTGATGGCCTGGGAAACATAGTAGTTGCTTATGAAAGCCAAATACCATCATTCTACTATGCTATAACAAAATATGATTCCAGTGGAAATCAGGCAGCCTCACCATGGGACACTCCGATCCTTATTGATGCTGATTCAAACGGAAACCTTGGACGGCACATCATTTCTGATGGAAGTGGGAATATCTATACTGCCTTCCTTGCAGGAACCTTCGGTTCTCCCAACAACATTCAGGCCCAAAAAATCAATAGCGCTGGAACACTCCAATGGGGAAGTGGCGTAACCATAACATCTACAGATGTCAGTTCATTCAGTGGACAACCACGCATTGCCTACGATGGAGCTGGAGGTATTCTCGTCGCCTGGCAGACTGGAGGATCAGACAATGAAATCTATGGTCATCACGTTGTTTCTGCCGGAAGCCTCGACAGTTCAGGGAACTGGGCATCAGCTCCAGTTGCAGTTTCCGCTCAAGATGCAACCACTTCATGGTTCATTACACAATCCCGCGACTTTAACCCCGTACTTTCCGACGGCAGTGGCGGCGCGTATGTTCTCTACGGATCTTACGAAGGTGGCGAATCATATCCAATCGCAAAACTTCAACACTTGGGGAGCGATGGTTCCGTTGAATTCAGCGGAGAAGGAACAAACCTTGCAACCGGCGCTGGAATTAAGGGAGTCGAGCCAAAAATGATATCAGATGGCTCAACCGGTGTCGTCGTGATCTACCAGGATGAAGAAACCGGAGGGGGCATTTTCGATCTTTACATGCAATATTTCGATAGTCTTAGCAATCCTTGTAGCACAGTCGGATCGCAGGCATTCTGTGGAACACAAACCATATCTGCATCAACTCTCACATTTCAAGACATCCCGGACTCTTTCAACTTTGGAACTATAATCGGAGGAAGTTCCCAGGATCTATTCAGTAATGACAACCCTGGCGGATCCAATCCACCAGGAGCAGATGATATCCTTCAAGTATACGACGATCGAAACTCTGGAGGATTCACCGTAACCGTTGATCCAGACGGAATATTTGAGGAAGAAACACAAACATACACAATCCCTTTGACCAATCTTTATATAGTTACCAGCCTGGACGAAACAGATCCAGGAAACGTTGGAGGAGTTACCTACAGCGCCGGATTCGCCGGAGATCAAACCGTTTCAGCTCCACTCTATGTTGATGTCGACAGCACTGACCTCACCGACACAAGTACTTACACCGGCCTGGCTCCAAGTTCACAGTTTGGAGGAGGCCCAATTGTTCTCATGGATGGAACGCTCTCTTTCGGATCGGGTCGCGTGGGTGCAATGTCAGCTTTATCAAACTTCTATCTTCACATCGATCCAACACAGACAGCAGGAAGCTACTCACTGGTTCTTACATATACCTTGGCCGACAGCACGATCTAATTTTGAATAAATGAAACAAACACTTAAAAATGTCAGCACTGCTACCATCCTTGCAAGTCTGTTGGTACAAATAGCACTCGCAACAACTCAAGGAGCATGGCCAGACACCTCAACACCAAGTGATCGTGTAGTAACCAGCGCGGCCAGCAGCCAGATCTACCCACACATCGTACTTGCTTCAGACGGCAACTATCTTGTGGCATGGCACGATTTCCGAAACGGAGACCAGGACATCTACATGCAAAAAATCAGTTCCAGTAATGGATCAACTCTCTGGGTCAGCGACACAGAAATAACCGCTGCGGCAGGATCAGATGTATACGGAGGGTTAGTTGCAGATAGCGCTGGTGGTGGGATGATTACATGGAAAGACTCCAGCAATGAAATTTATGTTTCAAAAGTAAGTTCATCTGGAAGCATCACATGGAGGCCAACCAACATCACTGCTGATGCCGCATATCAAACAGGAGATTTCCCAATCCTCCTTCATGATGGCAGCGATGGGGCATACCTTGGATTCCGATCAGCCTCCGACCAACTTCACATAACACATCTCAACAGCAGCGGCACCCTCAACTCAACCTGGAACACCGGAGCAACCGATACCTTCAAAATCGTAACACTCCCAAATCCAGCAGGAGCAACAGGAGGAACCATTGTCCGGATGTACGCAGACAGCTCTGGGAATATTTTCCCAATCTATTCAAAAGCCATTAGTGGTGTTTTCGATGCCTACACAACAAAAATTAGTCCCACAGGAACCATTGCCGGATCACCATGGGATGGTCCACTCCAAATAACAACCAACAACAACGGAGCTATATTCACCACAAGATTTGATAGCAGCGGCAACATATACCTTGGATACGTCACCAACGCCAGCGAAGTTAAAGCTCAAAAAGTTGATAACAGCGGCTCCCTTCTTTGGGGAACAGGAACAACACTCGATGCCACCGCAGGCGAAGTTCCAGGAATTGAACTGGATGGCAGTGGCGGAATAATTGCCACTTGGGCAAACTGCAATGGAGCATTTTGTGTAACTCTGGCAGACCACATCACCAGTGCAGGAACCCTCGACGGATCATGGAGCGGACCGATTGAAGTTTCCGATAATGGAGACGCCAACAGCGAATACCCGACTGCCGGAAGCGAAGGAGCGGACCCAATTGTTACAGATGGAAATGGCGGGGCTTTCATCGCCTTTACAACCGAAGAAGACGACACTATTCGTATTCAACACCTTTTGAACGATGGATCTCTCGAACTTTCATACGCAGGAGTCACTCTTGGATCAGTAAGTCCTGGACCTGACACTTTACAGACCATGGTGAGCAACGGCAGTGGAAGCGGTGCCATTGTTTGGGCCGGATTGAACACAGCATTCGATATTTACGCCCAACTCATTTCAGATGTAAGTCCTACATTATGCGGTACCCTTTTAGACAATGATGACTCCGGTGGACCAACCGTCAGTGAAGGATGTATTAGTCTCTCCATTTCTGCAGGAGCAATTAGCTTCGAAGACATCCCCGATAGCTTCAGCTTCCCAAACAAGTTCTCATCGTCTCTACCACAAGACAGTTTTAGTAATGACAATACAGCAACCGGAATTGTGGATGTTGAGTCAGAAGCTGATGACATCATCACCATTTCAGATCTCCGCAATTCGGGAGGATTCGACGTTACTATAACAAGCTCTATCTTTGTAAATGAAACCGACGACGAGATCCCACTTGAAAATCTTTATATTGTCACTTCCTGCCCGGACGGTGATGACCTTGCCTCTGACCTCTACGGATCCCCTGCCAATTGCGACAACACTACCGGAGTCGAATTTGCAGATGGATCAACAGACATTGGAAACATGAACCAGGCATCAGCCATTCACAGCGATAATGCCAACGGTACTGCTTCCAATTCAACAGAATTGAATAATCTCATTAGTGCATACACAACAGATGGAACCAATTTTGATGCCGACCTCAATGACATCCCAGACACCATCACCCTCATGGAAAGCACCTCCGCACGACTAGCCCGAATCAGCCAAGCTCTCAACTTCTACCTTAATCTTCCTGCCAACCAACCATCCGGAACCTACAATATCTTGTTCACTATCGACCTGATTCCAAACTAATGGCACCCATGCCACAAAAGAAAAACAAAAAACAATCCAGCAAAGGCAAAACGGTCAAAAACTCATACGCCATGATCACCGCGCTCATGACACCCCAGGACCAAAACTTCCTGGGTTACGTTTTTGGTGGGGCAATCCTTAAACTCATGGATCAAATTGCCTACGTTTCCGCAGCACGCCACAGCGGAAAATACTGCGTAACCGCTTCATTCGACCGCGTTGACTTTAAAGAACACGTCCATGTTGGAGAACTCCTTACGCTAAAATCCTGCGTAAACTTTGTAGGAAAAACCTCTATGGAGGTTGGTGTCCGGATAGAAGCCGAAAACCCAAAAACTGGCAAAGTCCGCCACACGGCCTCTGGATATGTCACCATGGTCGCTATCGACAAAAACGGCAAACCAACAACTGTTCCACAAATCGTTCCAGAAACAGAAGAAGAAAAACGCCGCTACCGCGAAGGCCAGATCCGCTACAAAATGCGAAAAGAGATGCTACAATAGAGGCATGAAACGTGCTGCAACAATCATTCTGAGCCTTCTCTTAGCTGGCTGCGCTCAACAAAACCCTTCTGCCCAAGTCCCCCAACCCCAAGAAGAGCCTGTTCTTCAAACACCAAAAGAAGAAGAGACCACCGTCAGCTTCCCTGTAGAAGAGTACACTTCTCGCCGTACCGTCAAAAACTTTGGCGAATACATTCAAGACCGTTTCACCGGATATCATGTTGCCGAAGATGTCGAATTCACCGACCAAGCCAGCATCAACAAAGAAATCCCCGTTTACTCCATTGCCGATGGGACGGTAACCTACGCCCAAAACACCAGTGGCTATGGCGGCATGATTCGCATCGAACACGAAATACAAGACATGACCATTTCTGCCATTTACGGACACCTGGATCTCTCTTCAAGCGATCTCCAAGTCGGCGACCAAGTTACCAAAAGCCAATTTTTGGCCAACCTTGGTGACCATGAATCTGCAGAAACCGATGGCGAACGCAAACATCTCCACTTTGGTTTATATGAAGGATCCGATAGTCGCGTGAATGGCTACGAATCTTCTGCATCAGCGCTAGAAAACTGGATCAATCCGCACGAATTTTTTCTCCAGTTTGGCATGGATCCCACTCCCCCAACCCGAACATACAGTTCAGCCACCGAACTTGGCGGAGACATTTTCAACCTCAGCTTTAACATCCCTGCTGGCTGGGAAGTGGAATATGTTCCATCCATCCAATCACTGAACCTCTATACACTAAAAGGATCTGGAACCGCCCGCGAACGATCACAAATTTTCATTCGTTACTTTGACGCATCCAGCTTCCTGACCCTCAATACCGTCACTATTCACGAAACAACCGACACAACCGTCGGCCCATACACAGCCCGCCGTTACGACATAGAAAAAAATGCCAACGTCGCCAACTTCCCAGACCAACCCTCATGGCGCAACCAGCGCCACATCGTCACCGACTTCCGCGCCACAGGCGGCTTCACTCGCTACTACGTCGTCGCCGCCAACCCCCAGCTCGACCCTGCTGTTTACGAACAGGTCCTCCAAAGCATGGAGATAGAATAAAAATTAAATTTCCAAAAAAACACCGGTTGGCAGAGATTTCTATACGAACAAACTGTTCACGTGAACACTTATCCAAAACGAATTTAGCAATACGTCAAACAGCCCTCTTAATCCTGGGGTTGAAAATATAAAATTGTACAAGAAAATCTCGTAGGAGCCGTAGGCATACGGCGACGATAAATTATCTCCAGCAGACGCCGCAGAATGATTCATATGTGCTCCAGGATGGCGTTCAACCTTATGGATACTGTACCCCCAGCATCCAATAGGTGGGTGTTCTCATGTTCAGACCACAGTCCGAACCGATCTTGAACTCCCTTAGTCATTACGAAGAGAGAGTATATAAGGTCTTCTTACGAACACCCCAGAGTGAGATAACATTAATCCTTCTTACCAAAAAAATCAAGCTTTTCCTTTACAAGAAGCCAATACTAGCTGTTGTAGCATCCAATGAATGATACTACTAATACTTGAAAAATGGCAAGAAACCAGAACACAAATCCTCTAAATACCAAGGAAAATTGCATTCTTAACCAAGAAATAAACAGTCCCCACAAACCAGGCCAAAGCCGAAAATCCCAAAATTCGCCCTAAAAAGAACCGGTCAAAAAGCAAAAACAACAAAAAGTACATCTGTCCATTCCTTAAATAGTTCCGATACGCAGATTCAAACCTCTTTGGAATCAAAAGTTGGACAAATTTCGACCCATCCAGAGGTGGAAAAGGCAACATATTAAAAGCAAACAGCACAATACTCATATCAACAATGGCAGAAACCAATTCAAACCCAATCGGCTCCTCTCCAATCGCTAAGCCCGCTAAAAATCCGCTCGCGTACTTCAGCGGGATAGAAAAAAGGATAGCTATCAACAGATTCGACAAAGGGCCAGCCAGGGCCGTAAGGGCTTCATCTCGTTTCGGCTTCTTAAAATAGCTTGGATTCACCGGAACCGGCTTACCCCAACCAATCTGAATCAAAAAAATCAAAATCGTCCCCAAAGGGTCCAAATGCTTGAGAGGATTCAAAGAAACACGCCCTTCAAGCCGCGCAGTAGGATCGCCAAGCGCATTTGCCACCCATGCGTGCGAAAACTCATGAATAGTAATGACAACAATAAGGCCGACAACCAGATAGAGAAGATAAAAAAAGTCCATGTGAAACTTGCAAATTCAAAAAAGCGTGGTAGACTGCTATGGCTTTAACCTCATTGTATGGCAAAAATTTGTCAATTAACAGGGAAAAAACCAGCAACTGGTAATAATCGAAGTCACTCAATGCGAGCGACCAAACGGCGATTTCTTCCAAACACAAGCAAGAAAACGATCGTTGACCCAGTAACTGGTAAGAAAGTGAAGGTACGATTGAGTACTCGAGCACAACGAACCCTCCTCAAAAATCCGGGAAAATTCTCTGCAGAGCTTAAAAAGCTCGTAAAGAAGAGTGAAAAACGAAACGCAAAGTCTCGACAGGCTTAATGTTTTCAACTTCAAAAAGGGTGTTACAATAACGACACCCTTTTTTGCTACCCAAATATGGAGAGGTCGCATAGTGGCCTAGTGCGCTCGCTTGGAAAGCGGGTAGACTCGCAAGGGTCTCGGGGGTTCGAATCCCCCTCTCTCCGCCATAATTTCATCCCCATATCCATAAACACATGGAAAATCTTCGAGCAAAAACCCATAATCTAAAGCTCCAGAACGTCAACGATGCCATGGACATTATTGGAAGCGGACTCCCCGGTTGCATTTTCACCCAGGAAGACATTGATCCAAATTTCTTTGACCTTAAAAATAGAATAGCTGGAGAAGTATTCCAAAAACTCACAACCTACAACTTCCCCATAGCAATCGTCCTTCCAGACGATCATGGTTTGGGCGAACGGATAACAGAACTCATTCGCGACCACAAAAATCACAATTGCGTTCGATTCTTCACCTCCATCGAACAAGCTGAATCATGGCTAAAAACAATCATAATATAACCTTCATCCACCATGAAAACATATAAAGGATCATGCCACTGCGGCGCAGTACAATACGAAGTCGACACCGACCTTGCCAGAGTTATCGACTGCAACTGCTCCCACTGCCACATGAAAGGATTAATCCTCAACTTTGTTGACCAGGGAAAGTTCCGAATCACCAAAGGAGAAGACCAACTCACTTCGTATCAATTCAACACTAAAGGAATCGATCATCTTTTCTGCAAAAACTGCGGGACCCAATCTTTCGCCAAGGGCATAACGTTTCCTCAGGTTGGAATCAATGTCCGCTGCCTTGAAGGTGTAGACATATCTAAACTCACACTCGAGCACTACAACGGGAAAGATATCTAAGCTTTCAAGGCTTCCTCCCAACGACCATCTTTCCTGGCAGCATCAACCTCTTTTTGGCCAGCTGCCTTCATTTTACCCGATTTCATGAGCTCTTCAGCAATACCTCGATTAATTTTCGACCATTTACTCTTTGGACGCCGCGCCGTAAATCTCAAAACATAAAAATTCTCGTCATACGTATTCTTCAGACCATCAATCCATCCATACATAATGGCCGCCTCACGAGCTTCTGCATATGTAACCGATGGAATATTCGCTGCCTTTTTCGCGAACTTAAACCAAACCGCCCCCTCCTGCCCATGATGCTTTTTCAGCCAGTCCAAACACTCCTTTTGATTCTCAAATGTGAAAACCGGTAAATCTTTATGCATTTCCATACAGCAATCCTAACATGAAATCCTGAAGCCATGATATAGTTACTCCAAGACATAAACATCACCATGAAAAAAACTCTTCTTCTTATCACCACTTTAGCTCTTGCAGGATGTAACCTGCTGCAAGCGCCTCAATCTCCGGAACCAAATACTCAAACTGAAACAGAAATTCCAGAGCAGGAAATCCAGGAAGACATTTTCAGTAAGATCAATGCCGAAGTAGCAAACGCCACCATAACAACCAAAGAACTGGAAGGATTTTCAACCGAAGGATCCATTGCCACCTTTTATGAAATCGATAATCAAATTCGAAAAATTAAGGTCACACATTTTGGAGAAACAGGAAAACGAGTAAACGAATTTTTCTACGAAGACAGCGACGAACCATTCGCAGCCATAACAACACTCCACACATACAACGCACACATCATTGATCCAGAATTTGACGAATCCAAGACAACAGTAGAAAGTCAAACTTTGCATTTTCCCGAAGATGCCGAAAGTAAAACTGGTGACGATCTCCTGCTCGAAGCTCACGAACTACTCTACATCTTCTACGAACCACCATTCCCAAACGAAGAAAATGAACCCGACAACCTCCAAAGCTATGCTAAAGACTATTTTAGCCTGACCTATCCATCAACATTCATGGTTCAAGCCGCCGATACAGACTATGGAAAACTCATTTCCACCGATGACACAGTAATAATCGAACTGTATTCACCACTCTGGAGCGGAGAGCCAACAAACCTTTTCCAAAGAAGTAACGAAGACGAAGTAGCCACAAAAACCACAACCTCAACCGACTCCAACTCAAGCCTGGGAACAGGAACAACCCGAACCACCACCTGGAAAACCTTCGAAGCCAAAGACGGCCTCTATACAAGATCTATCGAAGACAATCTCTTTACCGGACCAGACGGATCACAAACCCGCTACACCTGGTCAATTCAATACAAAAATCAGGAAGCTTACGACCGCCACAAAGCAGACTATCTTCTTATAAAAGATTCTCTCATTCAATACGCCGACTAATAACACACAACTCCTTAACCCTTTCACATGACTGACGATCAAAACTCTAAAAAAGATATGAATGAAATGACCGATAACGACTGGAAAGAAAAACTGACCGACGAACAGTACAACATCACCCGCAAAGGCGGGACAGAAGCTCCCTTTACCGGCAAATACTACAAAAACAAAGAGTCTGGAACATATATGTGTGTCTGCTGCGGAGCCGAACTCTTCTCATCTGACACCAAATTCGATTCCGGATCCGGATGGCCAAGCTTTTCCGATCCTAAAAATCTGGAACATATTAAGTTGCTGGAAGACACCAGTCATGGGATGATTCGCACCGAAGTCCGTTGCAAAAAATGCGACGCACATTTAGGCCATGTTTTCGACGACGGCCCAACAGATTCAGGAAAACGGTACTGCATTAACTCCGCGGCTCTCGACTTTAAAAAGAAAGAGGACACCAATGAAAAGTAAAGAACTCCACATCAACGACTACAGCATTATTGGAGATCTCTTAACAGTTGCCCTCATCGGCAAAAATGGATCAATCGACTGGTACTGCATCCCTCACATCAACTCCCCGAGCGTTTTTGCTGTCATGTTGGACAAAGACAAAGGAGGTCATTGCACTATCCAACCTTCAAAAAAGTTCAAATCCAGACAAAAGTACATCAAGAACACCAATGTTCTGGAAACTCATTTCAAAACACAAACCGGGTCATTTGTTTTGACCGATTTCATGCCAGTAAAGCATGTCGAAAAACCGTATGAAAATACCTTCCCAACACTCATTCGAAAAATCACCTGCGTAAAAGGAAAAGGAGAAATAAATCTGGAATTCCAACCCCACTTTGACTACGCGCGCTCAAGCATGTCTTTCGAAAAAACAGATCGCGGGGCAGTCGCCAATAATCACAAAGAGTCACTCTACATCGACACCTCTATCCCTCTTGAAGTTAACTCCAAAGGAGCCACAGGGAGCATAAATCTAAAGCAAGGTGAAAGCGCTTGGGTTGCTCTTCAATACAATGACGATCGCCGTCTCATGGAGGAACAATGCCAAAAAGCACTGGAAACAACAATTGCATTCTGGCGAAGCTGGATTAATGACTGCGATGTCTGCCAACCCGAAAGTGGACTTTTTACCGGGCCGTGGAAAGACGTGATTATTCGTTCAGGACTCGTTCTGAAACTGCTCATCCAGGATATGACCGGCGCCATCTGCGCGGCAGCCACCACATCCCTCCCCGAACACATTGGGGGTGAGCGCAACTGGGACTACCGCTTCAACTGGATCCGCGATGCCGCCTTCACCGTGCGCGCCCTCTACAAGCTCGGCTACGTAAAAGAGGCTCGCAAAAATCTGGAATGGTTCATGAAAATCTGTACCGAAAACACCGCCCCGGAAGAGATCCAGATTATGTACGGACTTCATGGAGAAAAAGATTTGGAAGAACAAACCCTCGACCATCTTTCCGGCTACATGGATTCAAAACCGGTTCGTATTGGAAACGGAGCCGCCAAACAAAAACAACTCGACATCTATGGCGAACTCGTCAACGCCTTCTATGAAACCAGCCGCTTCGGCATCGACATCTCTGATCGCGAATGGAAATTTTTAAGCAAAATTGTCGATTACGTCTGCGACGTATGGAATACCAAAGACGCAGGAATCTGGGAAGTTCGTGGCGGATACCAACATTTCGTTCACTCAAAACTCATGTGCTGGGTTGCCTTGGACCGTGCGATCAAAATGGCAGACAAGCATGAAAAAGATTGTCCACGAGAAAAATGGACTGCCGTACGCCAACAAATTCACGAAGACATCCTGGAAAAAGGATTCAATTCCAAAATTAACAGCTTCGTTCAGGCCTATGGATCAGACATTATCGATGCCACCTGCCTCCTCATACCAATCTACAAATTTCTCCCCTTCGACGACCCACGCATTCAGGGAACACTCAACGCCGTCCTCAAAAGAATCACCACCAAAGAAGGACTCGTCTACCGCTACGAACACCGCACCGACGACGGACTGAAAGGCGAAGAAGGAGCATTCCTCCTTTGCTCTTTCTGGCTCATAGATGTACTCGCCTACTCAGGCCGGATCCAGGAAGCCAAAAGCCTCTTCTTTAAAATACTCGAATGCACCAGCCCTACAGGACTTTTAGCAGAAGAGTTCGATCCAAAAGACAACATTGCTCTGGGAAACTATCCTCAGGCATACAGCCACATTGGACTCATTAACAGCGCCCTTTACATTGAAAAAGCACAGAAAAAAGGCCTCGACACAAACTCCAACGGCGAATTTAAAGAACTTGCCACACGGCTCAAAAACATTATGAAAGAGGTTCGCGCAAAACATCGGGTTAAAAATTTTTAAAGAACATTCTCACCATGGAAAAAATACGAATCAACAAGTTTATTGCCGAAACCGGCATCTGCTCCAGACGCGAAGCTGACAAGCTTATTCAGGCAGGAAAAGTAAACATCAACGGTAAAAAAGCAGAACTCGGAGCAACCGTTTCCGAAGAAGACACCATCACCGTGAACGGAAAACCGGTCAAAATTCAAAATCAAAAGATTTACATCGCGTTCCATAAACCGTTCGGCGTTATAACCACAACCGACAAAAACAGCGAAAACACTGTCATGGACTACATCGACCTCAAAACACGCGTCTACCCAATCGGCCGCCTCGACGTCCACTCTTCTGGACTCATTCTCCTCACCAACGATGGAGACATCGTGAATCGTATTCTCAAATCCAAACATAAACTGGAAAAGGAGTATCTGGTCACTCTCAACAAATCCATCACCGATGAGCACGTCCAAAAAATGTGTGATGGAATCGACCTGGATGGTCAGACAACCCTCCCAGCCAAAGTCAGTAAAATCAACAACCGGCAAATCCGCATGATCCTCATTCAGGGCATGAACCGACAAATCCGCCGCATGTGCGAAAAACTTGGCTACGAAATAAAAATTCTCAAACGTGTGCGTGTTGGAACCATAACTCTGGAAGGACTTGCCCGCGGTAAATGGCGCCACCTCACAAAAAAAGAGGTCGCCTCCTTGGCGACCTCTTCCTGAGTTTTCTAGGGCGTTGAATAACTATCGCTCGATTCCCATAATTTCATCCGCGTACTTCTGCATCAGTTCACCAAACTTTGCAGCAGCAGCTTCATCAAACTTCCCTTCCTGCAACCGGCCATGTTCATCCTTGCTTATTCGCGGTGTCCAGTAACTCTCAACTGTTGCCCACTTGGTAGGAGTAAATCCTTCTCGTTCAAGCACCTGTTCATATGGAATCTTTTCTTCCGGATTGTTTGGATCTTTTTCATAGATCATTGCTGCTTTAATACGAGCATAATTATCCAAAGAACATGGCTCTTCGCCACCAGAAGCCTCTTCAAGAGCCTTCTGATATGTTGGCATAAAAATCTGTTGGATCGCCATTGCGTGCTGAGGATCCATCATCATTTCAGTCCATCCTTTCTTCGCTTCCTCCCAATTTTCCTTGGAAACACCATTTGCAGCTGCAATTTCCGCATGCTTGTCGGTTTCTTCCGGTTGTGTGTTCGCCATAAGCGCGCAAAGCTTTGCATACTGCTCAAGACCAACTCCACCTATTGTATGACTTGAAAAATCCATAAAGTAAAAAGTAAAAAAATAACCAAGCGAACAATAGCAAAACTCACAAAAAAAACACAAGCGAGTTCCACTTACAAAAAAGAACCTTTAATGGCATACTATAAAAAATAAAAGTCTATATGGAAAAACTGTTTATTCCTGTTATAGCTGGAACCACCCGCCCAAAAAGACGATCTTTTAACGTAGCAAAACTTATTCATGAAGTCGCCGGCAAACTCCCCGAGGTCGAAAGCCAATTATTAGATCCAAACGATTTCAACATGCCCTTCGACGGCAACGATGAAGAAAATAAAGATCCCAAATATTCAGAAATTTCTGCGAAAGCCGACGCATTTTTTCTGGTCATTCCAGAATACAATCACGGCTATCCGGGAACCCTTAAAAGATTCATGGACAGCGAACTGAAGAACTATGTCCACAAACCTGTTGCCTTCGCCGGAGTCTCCAACGGACCATGGGGCGGCGTCCGCGCAATCGAAGCCTTCGTCCCATCAGCACGTGAAATGGGTCTCGCTGTCACCTTCACCGATGTCAATTTCCCATTTGTCAGCAAACTCTTTGATGAAGAAGGAAAACTCCTTGATGAAGCCTACATCTCCCGCATCGAAAGAACCTATAAAGAGCTGATCTGGATGGCCACAACCCTCAAATGGGGCAGACAAAACTTAGAACAAACCACTTAACTTTCATACTATGAAAAAAGCCATTATTGGACTCATCCTTGTAGCAACACTTGCCGGATGTCAGACCACACCCGAATCCACCTCCAACCAAGTTCAAACAAAACCGGAAAATGAAAACACGCAAAAAGTGGCATCCATAAAAATCGATAACGTGACGCCACATCAGGTAGTGTCCAGTCCTCTGGATATTAAAGGAGAGGTCCGTGGGAATTGGATGTTTGAAGCCGTTTTTGATATTGAACTCCAAACAGCCGACGGACAGGAAATTGCAAAAGCTCCGGCCTATGCCACCGACAACTGGATGACCACCGACTTTGTTCCATTTGAATCAACCATCACATTTGATCCACCGGAAGCAACCGAAGGAAAACTAATATTCATACAATCATCCCCGGCAGGTGAAGACGGTCCGGAACCAGAATTCTTCGAAATGCCAGTTCGCTTCAGCGAACAACAATAAAATCCACCACTATGCATAAGTATCTTGTTATTGTCGCTGTCACATTCCTTGTCGCCATTGGCGGCGGATTCATTACAGAAGCTGGTCTTGGCTGGTATAGCAATCTCAACCTCCCAGCCAGCATTCCAAACGGCAATACCTACAGCATAGCCTGGACCATTATCTACATTCTCACCGCCATCTCCGCGATCCTTATTTGGACACTCAAACTTCGTGGAAATTTAAAAAAAAGAAGAAAACTTCTCACCTACACATTCATCGCCAACGCTGCTCTCAACCTTCTTTGGTCATACATATTTTTTGGCATGCACAATATTGGATTAGCCCTGTTTGAGGCTATGTTCCTAAAAATCAGCATTATTGCACTCATCATATTGGCATGGCCAATTCACAGAATTGCCGCAATCCTTCTCATCCCTTATCTCTGCTGGGTAACCTTTGCCAGTTACCTCACCTACAGCGTCCTCATTCTCAATTAGGCAACCCAACATGAACAAACCCAAAATTGTCATCCTCGGGGCTGGCTTTGGTGGAATTTATACCTATCTCCACCTTCGCAAAAAACTCAAGCCCTCAGAAGCCGACATCATCCTCGTCAACAAAACGAACCACTTCCTTTTTACTCCAATGCTCCACGAAGTCGCGACTGGTGGACTTGGACATCACCAAATCGTCGAATCATTAAGAGAAATCATTTACGATTCCGATACCAATCTCTACGTTGCCAATATTAAATCGGTCGATTTTGATGCAAAAAAAGTTCATACCAATGTTGGAGATATCAATTTTGATTACCTTGTTATTGCCACCGGCGCGACCACCAATTTCTACGACATACCAGGTGCCAAAGAAAACGCATTCACAATAAAAAGCCTTGGCGAAGCCATAAAACTCCGGAACTATTTCATCGATAATTTCGAAAAAGCATCAAAAGTAAAGGATGCCAAAGAGCGTAAAAAGCTTCTCAGTTTTGCCATCGTGGGTGGAGGAGCCACTGGCGTGGAGGTCGCCGGCGAAGCTTCAGATTTCTTCTACAAAACCTTCTGTAAATATTACTGTCAGGATATCGAAGCCGGAGATGTAAACCTCTACATCATCAACCGCGGCCCGGAACTTTTACCACAGTTCAATCCATATCTTCGCAAAAAAGCACTCCAAGCGCTCACCAAAAAGAAAGTACAAATCAAACTCAACAGCGGCGTCACTTCCATAGAAAAAGATCACATTCGACTCTCAAGCGGAGAAACACTGCCGGTAAACAATGTCATCTGGACCGCTGGAGTTAAAGCCAATCCACCAAAAATCAATCAAGAAATCGCTACCGATTCATCCAGACGGCTTAAAGTGAATCAACATCTTCAAATCAAAGATCATCCTCACATTTTCGCACTCGGAGATGTGGCATCTTACGAACATCAATCCGGCAAACCACTTCCTATGCTCGCACAAGTTGCGGTACAGCAAGCCAAAACAGTAGCCGACAACATTGCCGCCAGCATCCAGCAAAAACCGCTCAAATCTTTCAAATATCATTCCAAAGGCGAACTCGTTTCAATAGGTCAATGGGGCGCACTGGGACACACACTTGGCGTCAACTGGTCCGGCCCAATCGCATGGTGGCTCTGGCGCACCGTCTACCTTTTTAAATTCATCTCTTCATCCAAAAAAATCAAAATTGCGATAGATTGGACCGTTAATCTTTTCCATCACCGAGACATCACCCGCGCCTAAAATCTGCCACAAAAAAAGAGCGGACACACAGCCCGCTCTTCTCCTTGAAAGTTATAACTTAGAAGCTTCCGCCTCCTCCACCTTCATTATCCCGAGGTTCCATTGGGCGTGCCTCGTTCACGATGATCTTTCGACCATTTGGATCTTCCTTTTCATGGAACATCTCAATAGCCTTTGCGGCTTCTTCTTCGGTTTCGAATTCAACGAAACCAAACCCCTTACTGCGGCCAGAAAATTTGTCCACAATAATTTTGCAAGAAACAACGTTTCCCGCTTGTGCAAACATGTCGCGGAGCTGATCCTCTGTGGTGCTCCATGAAATGCCTCCAACAAATAGTCGCTTTTCCATAGGAAAAAAATAACAAGTACTAATCGCGACTTTGCTCCTCTACTTCACAAAAGTCAAGATCTATTCTACAATCACCCCATAAATATTTTTTAAAACCTGTCATGCAAAACTCGCTTAACCGCCTTACCGGTTCTTTAAAAGGGATTCTTATCGGGTTTATTCTCTTTTTTGTATCGATCGGAGTCCTTTATTGGAATGAAGGTCGTGTCGATCTATCTGGAGTTGCAAAAGATGCTATAAAAATCTCTGCCACCGAACAAAATCCAGAAGCAGAAGGAAAACTGGTATCTCTTTCCGGAACCATTGAAACCGACGGGATGATTGGAGACATCTACCTCCAGGAAGGCGACTATGTTGCCGTCCGCCGCAACGTGGAAATGTATGCATGGGATGAAAAAAGCGAATCTGTAGAAAACAATGACACCTACCTCGACAATCAAAATCCAGATCAAAAACGTATGGAAGATCGCATCTATTCATACGAAAAAGTCTGGACTTCAAACCCATCGGATTCCAGTAAATTTAAATTTGGAGCCGACCACCAAAATCCACAAAAAGCGATCCAGGATGAAACCATTAAAGCTCCTTCAGCCAAAGTTGGACTCTACACCCTCAACCTGGATAAAGCTCAACTCCCGGCATTTCAGGAACTACCATTAACAGAAGAAACAGCCCTTCTTAATGAAGGGGAACTCATGATGGACGACGATGAAGAGATGATGTACTTCGACAACTTTGAAGACATTGCCCCAACCCTGGAAAGCAACAAATACATTTTTAAAGGATTCGGAACCCTTGAAACTCCAGAAGTTGGAGATGTTCGCATTAGCTACTCTGTTGTTCCATCAAACCAACAGGTGACTGCTTTTGGACAACAGTCCGGAACAGAACTCAGCACTTTCGTTGGCCCAAAAAATACGAACCTCTACCGAATTTTCAGCGGCACACACGAAGAGTCACTCTCAAAAATGACCACAGAACACAGCCAATCAACATGGGGGCTTCGCATCCTTGGATTCTTCCTCATGTGGGTAAGCCTTGGTATGCTCCTTGGACCAATCAGCACCGTTCTTGATTTTGTACCACTCGTTGGAGACCTGAGCAAAAGCGTGATTGGAATCGCGACATTCATTGTTGCCGCAGTAGTTTCAACTGTTGTTGTCTTTGTATCGATGATTCTTCACAACATTGTGGCGCTAATTCTGGTCGCACTACTTGTTATTGGAGTAGTTGTAATGGTGTTACGCCAAAAAGCACAAAGTAAACCAAGCACCAAGAGCTAAAAATTACAGATTTTATCTACCAAAAAGCGCGGCAACCTTGCTGCGCTTTTTATGTGGAATCAATTCCCGAAAATTCAATCGTTCCCCTCCTCCATACAAAATAATCACCAACGCAGTAACAAAAATAGGCATGTGTCCAATCACTTCAATCGGCCCCAAAAGTATAAACGTAATGGTGAAAAAGAAAGCTGTCGCAAACATATTAATGCGGGGAATAAATCCAAGTATTAAAATCGTTCCGAACAAAAACTCCATAGCTCCCGCCGAAAAAACGAACATCAAATTCGAAAAATCAGCAATCCCCAACATCTGCATAAAATTCCAATGAAACTCGTTCAAAAAGTTGAGCCCCAATTCCGGGTGTAAAAACTTTTCCGAAAAGGCCAACACAATCAAAGCTATACCGGAAAAAACACGCAATAGCGGAATCGCATAAGCCTCGTACTCTTTTGACCAGGTATAACTCTCTGGATGTTCCAAAAACAAAAACGCCGCCACTCCAATCATAAAAACTTCATCCAGAAGTGGCATAACGCCATAAGACATCATCGATCCAAGATACAAAAGAACAATCCCAGCCGCTGCCCATCGAACTTTCACTCCAAAAGTAAGCATCAAGCCTAAAAGAACCTGCAATCCAACCAGTGCAAATTCAAAAGTCGAAACCACTTTAAAAGGTGGAGCAAAAACTGCACCAAGATACGCTTCCAGCAAGAAGTTTACACCAATCGTTATTGCAAAAATTTTATAAATAACAGACTTCCACTTCTCCGCCTTTTTAAAAATTTTAGCCTTCGGCTCAGGCAAAACAATATCCAGCAAAAATGCCACCAGTACCGTTAAAACAATAACCGCTATCCACATCATCACAAACGGATCAGTCAGCGCATAATGTGTGGTCTCTTTGGCCACAATTTCCTCCGTTTCCACAAACCACTTCACATGTGCCAGAGCCGGCGAAACAAACAAAAAATTAAGCAGCACACCGCCACCTAATCCAGACAAAACCCGACTAACATATTTTTTCATATTTTTTTGATTACTCGAACCATTATATCACACTCCCTTAATAGACTCACGCCTTAAAAAATGGTATAATAATATGAATCACCAACTATTATGGATTTCACTATTTTTGGATATATCGGCGTCTTACTCACCGGAACACACCTCATCCCGGAAGTGTACAAGGCCATTCACACCCAGCACCTCCGCGATGTCGCATGGTCCATGCTTATCCTTTTTTTGGGAGGATCACTATCCTGGGCAATCTACGGATACCACTTACAAGACATACCTCTCATTGCATCAGCATCACTCAACACCTCTGCCACCAGCATTCTGATCATTCTTAAAATCCTCTACAAAAAGAACGATCAGCCCATCGCCGAATACATAAAAATTCGGAGCAAAAAGAAAAAAGATCGTCAATAAGGTGGTATAATGGCAGAAATGCCAAAAAAACCACCCGCCAGAATCATCCTCGCATCCAGATCACCAGCCCGCCGCAAACTTCTCAAAGAGCTGGAGATCGATTTCGAATGTCACGCTAGTGGATATGAAGAAGACATGAACGCCCGCAAAACTGCTCCAGCGCTCGCCAAATTCCTAGCCTTCAAAAAGGCCGAATTCGTGGCACACAAATATCCAGACTCCATCATTATCGGAGCCGACACTTTCGGAACCATGAATGGTAAAAAATTCGGCAAACCCAAATCCATGACTGAGGCAAAAAAAATGATCGCCGCCTACAGCAACAATGTCATGAAAATTTACACAGGTGTTGCTGTTATCAAGACCAATGACCGTGGTACAATTATCAAAAAACTCAGCGAACACGCCGTTACCACACTGCACTTTGGGAACATTTCCAACCAGGAAATTGACCAGATTATTAAAGAGGACGATGTACTGAACGTTGCGGGAGCTCTAACTATCGAAGGTCACGCCGGTAAATTCATCCACACAATTTATGGTGACTATCACAACGTTATCGGCCTTCCACTCTTCCAGGTCGAAGAAATGCTAAAAAAAATGTAAGAAAGTTTTAAAGGATCGTTATACAACCGAAACAACAGTAAAATTTACTTTCCTCAGCCCGGAATGGCCACCGAAAAACAGCTCATTGAAGCCGCACAACAAGATAAAACTGCATTTGTAGCACTCTACGACGCCAACTTTGAAAAAATTTTCAAATACGTTGTCTCCCGGGTCTACAACCAGCACGACGCACAGGACATCACATCCGAAACCTTCATGACCGCGCTGGAAAAAATGGACGACTACGAATATACCGGAAAACCTTTCAGCGCCTGGCTCTACCGCATTGCCATTAACAAAATGAACGACTATTTCCGATCAAATCAGAAGGCACAAAAGACCGCCATCAAGCAAATCCACAACAACGAAACCAAGGCGGAAGCAGCCGACACATCCATGAAAGAACACGAAGAACAGATCGAATTCACGGAAAGCCTCTCATCCCTCCACCTTGCCCTCGAAAAACTCAAAGACGACGAAAAGCACATCATCACCCTCAAATATTTCGAAAACCTCTCCTATAAAGAGATAGCAGAAACACTCAACATCACCACATCAAACGTGGGAGTAAAACTCAACCGGGCCATGGCGCGACTCCAACAAATGTGTAACTACTAAAGCATGCCAAAAAATAACAACAACAACTTGGAGAAAGATCTTAAACAGCTTGCAACCATGCTGAAGAAAAAAGGAAATCCAGATTTCAAGAATCAGCTTCGAAGCCAGATTCAAGACAAAGCCAAAACCATGAACGAACCCTCAACAAAAGAGAAACGTAAACGGTTCAACTTTGACTCACTCTTTAAATTTGGATTGATACCGGCAACTGCCCTTGTTCTCGTTCTCCTCTTTTCATTCAACATTTTTGTACCAAAAAATGTTCTACCAGTAGAGTTCGTCAACGTCGCCGAAGCCAAAGATTATTACACTCTCACAGCATTAGCAGAAAGTGAGGCCGGCATCGACGCAGACAACGAATTCCTTTTAAAGAGTAAAGGATCGATAAATGCCGGGGAAATAGAACAAAACCTAATTATCACCCCCGAAGTGGCAGTCGAAGCAAAACAGCGCACTGACAACGAAATCATTATCCGTCCAACAGAAACATTGAAAGAAGGAGAAGTTTACTCCATCACCCTCGAAGCCCAAAACATCACCGACAGCCCATACAAAAAAGAGTACAGCTGGGCATTCCAGGTATCCAACCAACTTGCCATCACCAGCACCATCCCGGGAAACCAAACCAGCGGCGTGCCAACCAATAGCGGCATCGAAATCCAGTTCAATAACTATGGCATCACCGCCCAAGAGTTCCAAAACAACTTCAGCATTGAGCCAAGCATCAACGGAACCTTTAGTATGGATGGAAAAACAGGAATTTTCGCGCCCGAAGAGTTGAAAAAAGAAACAGTATATACCGTGACCATCAACGAAAACCTTACTATCCCAGGAAGTGATAAAACTCTTGGACAACCATACACATTCCAGTTCGAAACCAGTGGATCAACGGCTTACCTCACAAATATCAACTTTAGAAAAAACATTAACGAATTTGATCCTTCCCGCGAACCAGTTCTGGAAATAAATTTCAATGACAGAGAAGGAGCGTCTCAAGTTGTATCAGGATCGGTTTATACCATTCCAAATGCCGACAATTTTGAGCAAATTATCAACCAGAAATTTGCAGGAAAACCATACTGGGTTCAGTATCGCGAACAAAATATCGACACCAACAACCTCAGCGAAAAATTCAGCTTCAACAACCTTCCACTAGAAGGACCCGACTACACAAAATATCTGGCACTACCAGAAGTTCTCCCCGAAGGATACTACCTCATAGAACTAAGATCCAACGACGAAGTCGTGCAATCACTTATCCAGGTAAGTAACACCGCGGCATTCTTGAACATTAGCACAGAGAAAGCCTTTGTCTGGCTCCACGACAACCAAAACAAAAATCCAATTCCAGGAGCAACAGTTCAAATCTCCAATTCAGACACAACCGTATCAACAGACCAAAACGGATTTGTGGAACTGGATGAACTACCAATAGAACAGTACGACTACGAAAAGCAGACCTCTGGAGAAAATCTAATCAAAGTTACCCCTCCAAATGGATTCACAACATTCTATGAACTCCGTAGCTGGTCTTCATACGAAGAAACCGTGTGGGACTACTTCCAGACCGATCGTAGTAACTACCTCCCAACCGATACAATCTATTATTGGGCTTTCATCCAGGGAAAAAACGAACCAGTTAATGGTCCTGCAAAACTTGTTGTCACCCCAAACTACTTCCTCTTTGACTATGCAATCGCAACATCAGACCAGATCTATTACGAACAGGATGTAGAAATTCACGACGGACAAGTACTCAGCGGATCCTTCAACATCGACCGCCTACCAGCCCAATCATATAACATCACACTGGTTCAAAATAATGAGACCGTAAGCTCAACCTACTTTAGTGTCTCCCCATACACAAAACCGGAATATCAAATTACGGCAACTCCGGAAAGAAAAGCAATCTACCGGGGCGATTCAACCAACATCAACATTGAAACAACCTTCTTTGAAGGAACGCCAGTCCCAAACCTGGAGCTTCAAACCAGAAACTACGTGAATCCAAACCAAAATGAACAAATCCAAACCGATATTCAAGGAAAAGCATCCATCACGTATAACGACACCACCAACTCATGCGAAGGCGAAATATATTGCAGCCTCTTCTACACTGCATACCAAACTATTACTCCCGTGCGAGAAGAGTTGGCCGACATCACCGGATCAACATCCATCCACATAGTACGATCAAGCGTTGGCGCGTCAGAAATAGAGACAAAGGCAGACAATATTCGCCTGGAACTTCAACAAGTTGATATGAACAAAGTTGCGGAGCTCCCATACGTTTATGGCCAGGCAGATGTATGGCAAGGACCAGCAAAAAATGCAACCGCCAACATTCTCATTGAAGAGGTTTTCAATGACCGTATCGAAACAGGGCAAAAATACGATCCTCTCACAAAAACATTACAACCCCAGTATCAATATGAAACCCGCTTTGAAGAAGTTGCACAAGAAAGTAAAACAGCAGACAACCAGGGGATCATTGAATTCAATCCAGAACTGGATGAAGACAAAAGCTATCGTGTCATCTACACCATTTATGACGATGAAAATCGTTTCTACAAAGAAACTGGGTTTATTGGACAATCATACCGCTACGACGACGGATTCCTCCAACTTGTTGGCGGAGACGAAGACGAAAAATTTGTTCCGGGAGATCAAATTCAACTCCAGGTTGTCGATCATAATGGAGAACAATTGAGCGGAAACAACACCTTCATCTACTCAGTTGCATACCGTGAAGTAGAATCCAACATCCTTTCTCAAGATCAAACCTTCGACTACACATTTAAAGAAGAAGGAATCCCAAACACCTCAATAAAGGTTTATAGCTACGATGGAACCCGATACCGGGCATCCTACCCACGAAGATTCAGCTTCGACTACGAAACCCGCCGACTCGACATTACCGCTCAGCCAAACCAGGCAAGCTACGAACCGGGAGAAAACATTACCCTTACCGTTCACGTTGCCGACAACGGAACGCCCGTTGCTAACGCCTATGCCAACATTTACCTGGTCGACGAAGCCTATTATGCACTCTTTGCCGAAGGATTTAATGATCCGCTCAATGCAATCTACGAAAACTCATTCTCAGACTTTGGGCAATCGTATGAATCACTCGAAAATGCTGTCGCCGCAACTGACGGCGGAATGGGAGGATGTTTCATTGCCGGAACCCAAATCCTTATGGCCGATGGCAGCACCAAATCTATTGAAGACATTAAGAGTGGAGACGCCATTCTTACCAGGGCGGAAGCACGAGACGGACGGCTTGTGGCCGGAAAAGTTGTAAAAACAGTCGAACATGACATCAACGAATACCTACTCATGAACAACCACCTTGGAGTAACAAAAGAGCACATCATCTTCCTGAATGGACAATGGCAACTTGCCGGAAAAGCCAAGCTGGGAGACACCCTCCTTGACCAAAACGGAACACCAGTTGTCATTAACAGCATCGAAACCATTCACGAATCACGAAAAGTTTATAACTTTGAAGTAGAGAGCTATCACACCTACTTTGCAGACGGAATTTACGTTCACAACCAAAAAGGTGGAACCCGCGACGTGTTTAAAGATACAGCTATCTTTGAAGTCGTAGAAACCGATGGGAACGGAAACGCTCAAGTCACCTTCGAGCTGCCGGATAACATCACCTCATGGCGTGCGAGCATCGCAGCCATAAAAGGAGGAACAATTAAAGCAGGCCACACCTCAATCTCAATTCCTGTTACCAAACCGGTCTTTGCTGTACCAGTCATCAATCCAGAATATCTGGAAGGCGACGACCCATCTATTCCGATTCGCGCATACGGAACAGGACTCACCGAAGACAATGACATAAACTTCACCCTCAAAGTACCAAACCTCAACTTTGAAGAGTCCATCGTTGGAAAAGCCTTTGTCCCGAGTTATATCACCTTGCCAACCCTCACCCTTGGAGATCACCGCATTGAAGTAACAGCCAAAGCCGGTGACAACACCGACACCATCGCTCTCACAACAAACGTTAGCTCAACCCACTTAAAAGAGACCAAAATGTGGAATGGTGCTGTCACAGGAGGAATGACTATTCCTGGATCAAGCGAAGATCGAACGGAGCTCATCTTTGGAAACAACGAGGTTGGACCAATCTATGGAACCTTAATGAGTGCTACTTACAACACCGTTCGTCGTGCCGACATGGCAGCGGCAGACTATGTCGCTCAAAAACTACTCGCGGAGTATTTTGACCAGGAGTCACCGGTTGAAGCGTTCGACTATACACCATATCAAACAGCAACGAGCGGAATCTCAATCGTTCCATATGCCGATTCCGACCTTGCTCTCACTTCCCTTCTCCTGGGGCTGGATGAAACCCTTTGGGATGACCGGGCCGCCCGACAAGAATTAACAGCTATTATTGAAAGTAAAGATGAAACACTTACACGAAAACTCCAGGCCATTTATGGATTAGCATCAGTTGATGCGCCGCGCCTCACCGAGCTCAACCACCTCACAACCAACAACGAACTCACCACCGAAGACCACATCTACGCCGCACTCGCCTACATTCAGTTCGGCGCGCTCGCTGAAGCAACAAACCACTACCTGGAAATCATGAAATCATCGACCAGCGAATCACCTGCCCAAACACCAAACATCCTTCGCATCCCTGCGCCAACCAACGCTGGACTCACGCCCGAAGCCGCCCTGGATATTGAACTAGAGCAAACGGCACTCACAGCGTTCATAGCCAGCGAAATCGGTGACCAAAACCACCAAAAACTCTGGGACTACATTCTCGCCGAAGGTCATGAACATACCGAAACTCTTATCCTACAGGAAATGATGTATGCCCAGTCACAGATGAAAAAAGGACTAAACGCGGAAGTCAGCCTCTCTATCAACGGTGAAAACATTACCCTTAAAGGTATGGAGCTCCATCAAATGTCCGTCACCTCAGAAGAACTGGCAGCCATCGCTATTACCAACGTCCAGGGTGAACCATTCGTCATCAGCACCTACGAACAAGACCTGGACCTTGCATCCGCTCAACAAGCCCAAGGATTATCTTTAACCCGACGCTACATTGTTGACGGTCAGGAAACCACAGACCTCCAACCAGGCGACGACGTAGAAGTCCACTTCACCATTAAAATCCCAACAGAACTGGAAGGAAGCTACGAAATCAAAGAGTATCTACCAAGTGGACTCAAGCCAACCACCCAGGCATACCGCCCTTACTTGTATGAAGAGCCAGAAACAAACTACTATCATCCATACTATCAAGATGGCCAGGAAATTCGCTTCTATACGTATTGCAGCAAAGATTTACCATCAGAATGCAACCGTGAATTCTACTACCTGGCACGCGTCATTAACAAAGGAACATTCGTTCAGGAACCAGCAATCATTCAAAAATATGATAATCCTGCTATCATGGGTCTCAGCAGCTCGCAAAAGTCGAGCGTACAAATTCAATAACCCATAGCCATGATAGCCCGAATTACTGAACTCAAAGACCACGTTGGAAAAGACGTGACCATCCAGGGATGGATGTATAACAAGCGAGGAAATGGAAAACTCTACTTTTTGCAACTACGCGACGGCTTCGGGATGACCCAGGGCGTCGTTGTTGCAGACGATGTAAGCCCGGAAACAGCAGCCATTGCAGAAAAATTGACTGCCGAATCCTCAGTCCGGGTAACCGGAACAGTATCCCAACATCCAAAAAAAGAGGATGTTTTTGAACTCCAGGTCAAAGATATTGAAGTCATTCAAATGTGCGAAGACGAATACCCAATCTCCAAAAAAGAGCATGGTGTAGAATTTCTTTTGGACAATCGCCATCTCTGGCTCCGATCCAGTAAAGAATGGGCAACCCAACGCGTTCGAAATACGCTTATCAACGCCACGTACGAATACCTCAATGGCGATGGATTCACCAAAATCGACTCCCCAATTCTGACTCCAAATGCCTGCGAAGGAACCACTGAACTTTTTGATATCGACTACTTTGAACAAGGAAAAGCCTACTTGAGCCAATCCGGCCAGCTCTACCTTGAAGCAGCCATTTTCTCACTCGGTCGCGTATTCGACTTTGGACCGGTTTTCCGGGCAGAAAAGTCCAAAACGAGGCGTCACCTTACCGAATTCTGGATGATGGATGCCGAAGGTGCCTTTGTAGAACACCAGGAAAACATGGATATTCAGGAAGGATTGGTGAAACACATGGTCAAATCGGTTCTGGAAAAGAACAAAAAAGACCTGGAAATCCTGGAAAGAGACACTGCTCCACTCGAAAAAGTCGTTAATGAACCTTTCCTTCGCAAAACTCATGCAGAAGTCGTTGCCGAGCTCCAGGGAATGGGCTCAGACATCAAGGGAAATCACGATCTTGGCGCCGATGATGAAACCATGCTTATGGAAAAATATGACGTCCCAATGTTTATTGAAAAATATCCGGCCGAAGTAAAAGCCTTCTACATGAAACGCGACCCACAAGACGAAACTCGCGCTCTTTGCTCCGACTTGCTTGCCCCGGAAGGGTACGGCGAAGTAATTGGCGGAAGCCAACGTGAAGATGACTACAACACCCTCCTGGAACGCATTCGCGAACACGACCTCCCGGAAAAAGAGTTCCAGTGGTATTTGGATCTCCGCAAATACGGATCTGTCCCACATTCGGGGTTTGGTTACGGTCTGGAACGGATTGTTACATGGGTTTGTGGCCGCAAACACGTTCGTTCAGCCATCCCATTTCCACGAACCATCTACCGAATCACACCGTAAAGAATGTCGATCCTCTCTAAAAACAAGAAAGCGCTCGCGGATTACGAAGTTCTCGACAAATATGAAGCAGGCATCCAACTTTCCGGACCAGAAGTAAAATCTGTCCGAGGAGGCCACGCAAACCTGAAAGGCAGCCACATTACCATCACTCCAAAACACGAAATTTTCGCCCTTAAAATCCATATTAGCCCCTACAAACCTGCCGCCGGACAGCAAGCTGACTACAATCCCACCCGCAAACGCAAACTCCTCCTCCATAAAAAAGAGATCGAAAAACTGGAAAAAGAGCTCAATACAGAAGGAGTCACTCTTATTCCTCTGGATTTTCACCTTTCTCACAATCACATTAAAGTTTTATTGGGGGTCTGTAGAGGAAAAAAGAAATACGACCGACGTTCAGAATTGAAGAAAAAAGACCAAAATCTGGACATTAGGCGCGCCCTTAAAAAGCATTCCCGCAACACTTGACAAAATAGCATAAATAGGATAGAGTAATACCTATTTTTAAGGATCTATGAGCTATTTAGACAAGATCGAGTCTCAACCAGACGTCAAACCAGCCCCAGCTGATACAGACAAAATCGTCTCTCAATACTACGAAACAGCTGATACAGCTCAGCAATTAGTGGCCGGGTTCATTCATGAAATGTTCCAGGTTATTGATCGCAAAGAAGTGCAGGAGTTCAATGCCATTAACAGCATCCTATGGGAACTTTTGGATGGACACAAAAAAATGCGTCAACGCCGTACCAAAGCCGGTTATAATAAAAAATTTTCTATCGAAACGCTCGAAGACATGATTGAGGAACTGAAATCGAACTTCTTTGAATACATTTGTGACATCCGTGGACCGGAAACACCACCTTCCGGACAATACCAATTTGGGAATCAGCACCCCCAGGTCGATGAAATTTCGGAGCAAATGAGCAGTTCAATTATCGACACCCTCACAGGCCAAGCCCTCGACCTTTCCCAGAAGGAGCCAACTGAAGATGACCTTGCGGCTATGGAGCAACTCCTTCAGGAGGAATTTTCAGAGCTTTTTGAAGAATAACCACCATGAAAAACACACACTGCCAAAGCCCTTGCAACTTTGAATAAAATCATCTTAAAGGCGAGCATTGAGGATTCCTAAACTTCTGCTAGAATAGCCAAGCCTCTCACGGCACAAACAAGAGGTTTTATGACTATTATGATAACTCATGAACATTAATCCACACATCTTTCGCGCGTACGACATCCGTGGTATCGCCATGGGCGACAACCCGGATCTGACCGTAGAAACCATAAAGTTGATTGGTCAGGGTATGGGAACATACATGCAACGCACCTACCAGACCAAAAACATGATGGTTGGCCGCGACAATCGCCTTCACAGCGCGGAATTGCAAAACGCCTTTATAGAAGGAGTCCTCTCAACCGGCGTAGACGTGGTAGACTGCGGGATTTCCACATCTCCCCTCCTCTACTACTCAGTTTGTAAATTTGGGATGGATAGTGGTGTAAACATCACCGCGAGCCACAATCCAAAAGAGTACAACGGGGTAAAATTGGTTCGCCAAGGTGCCCACTCTGTCTGCGGAGAAGAGCTGCAAAAAATCCTCAAACTCATCCAGGACCAGGATTTTGAAACAGGAGCAGGTGAGCGATCAGAAAAAAACGA
>CALMAI010000003.1 GCA_937858825.1 uncultured Candidatus Peregrinibacteria bacterium | reverse complement strand
GTCGCCGATGAATCAGCAAATGTAAGCATTGAGTCCTGGGAATGGGATTTTGATATCAACACAGACAGCAATGGAGACGGAACCAAGGACAACGACAAAGACGCGCTCACACAAAACCCGACGCATACCTATCCAGACTTTGGAATCTATCGGGCCCGTCTGACCGTGACCGATAGCGAAGGAACCAAGTCACAAGTCACCAACTTTGTGAATGTTAAAACTCCAATGGCAGCAACAAACGGCCTTACAGCCGGAACTGGTTTGGATGCACGCTTGACCACCAATCCAGCCATGAGCCTCGTCGACAATAAAATTCACCTTAAAGGATCTTCGGGGAACATCAGCATGGATTTTTCAAACTCGGTCGGAAACATCGTAAGGTACACAATCGACAAAAACATTTACTTTGATACCAACGGAAATGGCGTCAACGATGATGACGAAGATTACACCGCTACAGAGCCAGGGCAATGGACATCAGATTTCTTGAAAGAGTGGGGGAATATTCGTCTCCGGCTTACCGTTTACGATGCCAATGGACGCAAAGATACAGTCGACAAAGATGTCGTATTTGATGCAACAAGTCCGGGAAGCAACTCATCGCTCTCAACAAGTGTCTTGGCACTCAACGATGTGACAATCCCAGCCTTGCTTGTAACAGGACTTGGATTTGGTATACTGACTTTAAATACTCGTAAAAAGAAAAACAAATAATGGCTGACGAAAATCAAACTCCACAAAATCAGGGGAATCAACAACCTCAACCGGCTCCACAACCAACGCCGGAAACTTCTGCGCAACCTGCCCCACAGGCGCCGACCCCGGCACCAGCGCAACCGGCTCCTGCTGTTCCGGTACAGCCACCAGCTCAACCAACCCCAGCGCCAGCGCCACAAGTGCCAGCGCAAGAGCAGCAGCCAGTACAGCCAGCGCAACCAACCCCACAACAACCACAACCAAAAGCGGCTCCAACAACTCCCGTAAAGCCTGCACCTGCGAAACCTGGCGTAAAACCAACGCCAATAAAGCCAGGACAAAAGCAAACCAGAAAGCCGCCAAATCCACGGCGACTCATCTGGGGATGCACAGGATGTAGCGGAATCGCACTCTTTTTCTTCATAATTCTCGTTTTGGTCTTTGTGGCACAAACCACTTCAACAGGCCAAAACCCATTAGCTCAATCACTGGGGGTAAGCACAGCCTCGCTGACCAACACCCTTATTCTCCTGGTAAATCTTATTTTTGGAGCCATTTCACTTGGAATGTTTGTTTTGGCCACAATCGGTGGATTCCGATTCTTCATGGCCAGAAAAGATGACAAAGTCGCCCGAAACAAAGGCCTTACTATGGCAGGAGTTTCATCAGCGCTTCTCATTGTCTTTGTGTTCATCTGGATTGGAATTTACCTCTTTATGACATCGCGGCAGGTAGCCGAAATTCGCGCAAGCGGCATTGTAACCGAACCGGCAGAAACAACCCAGCTCACAGCACCAATTAACATTGTTTTCGACGGATCAAACCTTCCAATCAATACCAATCAGTACGAAGTTCTTTCATACCTTTGGAATTTTGGAGATGGAAACACTTCAACCGTTCCACTCACAAGCAATACCTATACCGACAAAGGTGATACCAATGGCCGATTCGATGTCTCCCTCCAGGTCACCAAACGTGACCGCTCAACAGGGGAGGAAAGTATCGATACCTATAGCAGAATCGTAACCATTGCAAACGTTGAACTTGGAGCAATCTTTACAGCAACGCCAGACCGTGGACCAGCTCCACTTACCGTCCAGTTCGACGCCAGTGACTCAATGGCACCAGCCGGGAACATTGTTTCCTATGAATGGGATTTTAATAACGATAACGTCTTCACCGACGCTTCAGGAGTTCAGGTATCCGAAACATTCGAACAAATCGGAACATACAAAGTAAACCTTCGCGTAACCGACAACACCGGACAGTTCAAAATTGAGTCCAAAGACATTATCGTTTCTGGGGAAAACCAACCAGTAGCGGTAATCGACATCCCAACAGAAACAGGACAATACTTTGTAGGACAACAATACAGTTTCCGGGGAGAAAACTCCTCAAGTCCAACCGGATCAATCAGCAGCTACAAATGGGACTTTGGTGATGGAAGCTCGAACGCCAACACCCGGACAGCAACACATGTTTATAGTGAATCCGGAACGTACGAAGTCGTCCTCACCGTTACCGACCAAGAAGGCATCACGGCCGAATCAACACAATCAATAACTATTGAAATCCCTGAATCAGCGCCAATCGCATCAATCGAAACCGTCCCCGCGCCAAATGGAGATGGTGACGATGTAGTACAGGGAACAGTACCGCTCGAAATCGCTTTCGATGCATCTGGAAGCCAGGATCCGGACAACAACATTGTTGATTATAAATGGGATTTTGATGGTGATGGAACCGAAGATGCGGCAGGACAACAAACAACCTTTGTGTATAAAGAATCAGGAGTCTTCAACGCAACCCTTACCGTAACCGACTCAGAAAATAACGAATCAAAAGCAGTTATTGTGGTTCGCGCCAGCTCACAACCATTGCAGGCACGCGTAACAGCCAATCCGGTCGAAGGCGTTGTCCCACTAACGGTTACATTCGACGCCAGCTCTTCAAGCTACCCAACAGGACAGATCGTTTCCTACGAATGGGATTTTGGAGATGGAAGTCCAAAGCGGATCGACGTTGCACAAGTGACCTACAAATATACAAAAATCGGAACCTTCACAGCATCCGTAACAGCAATCGCTTCAGACAACACCCGATCAACCACAGAAATTCCAATTAATGTACGTCCAGTACCACTTACAGCATGCTTTTCAGCTTTGCCAGAATCTGGACAAGCACCGCTGGAAGTCGAATTCGACCCAAACTGTTCAAGCGGAACAGTTGCCAGCTATAGCTGGGATTTTGGAGATGGAAGCAGCACAAAAACCCGGAAACCAACACACGTTTTCAATACACCGGGAAGTTACAGCGTAGTCCTTGAAGTAGCAGATAATCAAAACGTTATCGACACCTTCACCAAGAATATTCTGGTCACAGGAAGTCTCTAATAGTAAAATAGGTTCATGACTCAGAAACAACGAAAAAAATTTGCAAGAATTGTAGGAGTTTGCACCATAGCACTTCTCTTACTCGGACTCTTCGCTCCACTGGTCTACACCATGAATCCGTAGCAGAATAAAAAAACTTTCTAGAAGACCCCTCTCAAAAAGGGGTCTTTTTTTTCATGGAAACCAGAGGATTGAATGAAAACATATAATTGACGCAGCGCAACTAAAATGATAAAATATATAGATTAAATAATAAAAACTAACACCAAAAACCATGGATGAACTTAACGTAACTCCTCAACCAGAAGGAGATAATCCACAAGGGGATGCGGTTAATCCACAGGAAAATCAACCAACAACTCCTCCATCTGATCAGGGCTCTTTCAGCCTAAATGAAAACCAGGAAAATACTCCAGTACCAGAACCGGTACAGCCAGAAGGCGGAGTATTGGAAACGGCACAACCAGAAGCAATGCCAGAGCAGAACAATCCGGCACAAATGGAAACCCAGCCAGAAGCAATGGCTGAAGAATCTACTGATGAAGAAAATCCAACAGTCTTGGAACAGGCAGACTCAGAAAACAAAAAAGGATTGCCAAAGCCAGTATTGATCGGCCTTGGTGTTCTTGCAGTGGTGGCAGTTGTGGGAGCAGTGGTTTACTTCACCAATCCATCGCTCTTCCAGGGACAACTACAAATTAATGAGGGGCAAGAATTACAATCAGCAGCCGAGGAATATTGTCAGGATGGATACTACTGGCCAGGATCTCAGCAGAATGACATTCTCCAACAGGCAGGTGAACAGACACTCTCTCAGAGCAATGACAATAATCAACAAAGTCTACAGCTGCTGAACTCAATCCCAAGCGCGAGTGCTCAATCACTCCTGGATGTTAGTGATGTTCAGGAAACCAACCTCACACTGGACAATAGCAGTAACACAATTAATGCTAGTTTATCTGATACAAGCACAAATCAGATCGACAGAACATCAACAAACGAAAACCAGAACGCGACCATTACATCAACACAAAACGAGGTCGACAGAACCATAACAACAGGTGAGACTCAAAATGGAACCATTGAATCAGTGTACCAGGAAGCTCCACTCTCAGTTCAGAATGAACCATTCGAAGCTGAAGTAAACTACGCAAACCCAAGTATAGACACATCAAGCGGCAGCTTCTCACGAAATCAGTGTGTGCCAATCAATCTCAACGATTGCCGGACAATGTCACTCCTCTTGGGAGACACAGAAAAATACAAGATTTCTCCAGAATATGCAGAAATCCTCAAAGCAACCTACGACAAGAATTGTGGAGGACGAACAACTGTGATTACAGAAGATGATTGCGGAGAAAACGCATCAGTTGATCCGACTACAGGGGAATGTTCCTGTGATGAAGGATATTTCAAGATAGACGAAGAGGAGTATACCGTAAATTTCGCTGCAGCTCCTGTTACTTACACCCGTCCAATCTGTGAAGATTGTGATGGAATCAGGATCCGTATTTCTACATTAGAAAAACGAAGAGATGCGGCGGGCAACAATGAAGAAAAAAATGCACTCCAGGTAGAAATCGACAAACTGGAACAAATAGCAGAAGAAAACGGATGTAATCCTCCAGAAGAACAACGAACCTGTGAAGACGTACAGGCAGACCTAGATCAACTCAATAATTCTCCAATTCCACCAACAGCCGATGAAATCGCAGCATTGGAAGCGGAAGCTCAGGAACTTGGATGTGAAGAGATCGATGAATGTGGAGAAAACGAAGTACGTGATGCAAATGGCGACTGTATGTGTGATGAAGAAAATGGATACTTCGATATCTTTGATAGTAGCAACCCAAATATACGATACACACGAATATGTGTCGATTGTGAGGGACTGGCAGATCGTATCAAGGAATTGGAGGATACACTTGCTAGTAGCGACATGCTCGATATGACAGATGCTCAGCTCACAATATATAAAGACAACCTTCAGAAGGAGATTAATCGTTTGAAAGCCATTCAAGAAGAGAGAGGGTGTAATCCTCCAGAAGAGGAGCGCACATGTAGAGATGTATTGGCCGAATTGGCAGCACTCGACAATAATGCTCTTCCTTCAAACGATCCAACAGAGATAGCACAACGTGCAGCTCTGGAGGCAGAATCAACAAAACTCGGATGTAATCCTCCAGAAACAGACGAAAATTGTGAAGACATTCTTGCTAAAATTGAATCTCTTGAAGGAACACCTCCTGCACAGGTAACACCAGAAGTAAGCCAGGAGTTGGCGGAACTGAAACAGCAGGCAGTAAAAAACCAATGTAACCCTCCAGAAGAAGATCCATGTGAAGCTCGATTAACAGAAATCGAAAGCCTCATCAACCAGGGTAAATTCCAGGATGCATATCTCAAACAGATTGAATACCTGGAGTCAGACTGTCGTGGAATCGAAGGATGTGGTGCGAAAATTGCTCGTGCTGTTGTTGCCAAGTCATTCCTTCAACAGGTACAAAACGATCCAATCCTTACCGCATACTTCCAGGGAGAGTTCGAAAAACACCTTGATGATTATTACACAGATCCAGCATGTAACGATCAAAGTTGTGACGAACTGGAAAGCCGGTTACCTCTCGATCAAAACGGAGTCCTCCAACGTAATTCAGTTGAACTGCTAGGAAATACAGGACGGGAAACTACCACAAATAATAACATTCTAAGCCTTTTGGACACTCCGCAAACACTGACAATTAATCAAAATACAGCGCGGGAGACAACAGAACTAACACGGGAGGTTAACCTTCTTTCACAAACCAACCTCGATGCCACAATCGACAGAACGATTGAAAATGACGATCTCCTCACCGATGAAGAGTATTATGAACGATACTGTCAGGATGAGGCGACCCTGACCGTCGTAAAACAAGTCATTAACAATGATGGCGGCACACTGGGAGTATCAGATTTCAACCTCTACATCGATCAAACTTCGGTAACATCAGGTGTCTCTAATACAGTTACCGTCGGAAACCACGTTGTTTCTGAAGATGCTGTGGCAGGATACACTGGAACAATTACCGGAGACTGCGATGTAAACGGAAACGTTACCCTTGCTGCTGGAGAAAACAAAACTTGTACCATCATCAATAACGACGTCGGTACACCAGGAAAGACAACCCTCACCGTTGTGAAGCAGGTAGTAAATGACGATGGCGGAACATTGGGGGTACCAGATTTCACCCTTTACATCGACCAAACGGAAGTAACCTCAGGTGCCACAAACGAAGTTACCCCAGGAAACCACGTTGTTTCTGAGGATGCTGTCGCAAGCTACTCTGGAACAATCTCTGGAGACTGTGATGCAAACGGAAACGTCACCCTCGCTGCTGGAGAAAACAAAACGTGTGCCATCGTCAACGACGATAAAACCCCGGCTGAAATTCCTGAACAACCAGAAATTCCGCCAGCTTCACCATCAGATGAGCCAGTTATCATCTCAGAAACAGTGATCACTCCATCGACAGAAACTCCAACAGTAGAGCAGCCGGAAATTCGACCATCTGCTCCGGAAATCACAGAATCTCCTGAAATTACCAAGACTGGACCAGAAATGTACTTCTTCTTCTTTGCCTTCGTGGCATCACAAGTATTCTACTTTAGAAAGAAGATCTACTCACTCATCCAGGATCGATAGGACCCATCAATAAAGAAAGAGCCCGTCCATAAGGTACGGGCTCTTTTTGAAACTGCGCTTTGACTTTCACCCTTCATCTGGTACATTTATTGGCGCTGTAAACAGCAATAATGGGGCGTCGCCAAGTGGTAAGGCACCGGGTTTTGGTCCCGGCATTCGGGGGTTCGAATCCCTCCGCCCCAGCCAAGCTCTTGAAATCAAGCCGTAGGCGCAGCTTGAAAGGCTTGGACGGGAGCGTACCCCTTGAGGGTGAGCCCCAGCCAACCATTTAACAATCAGCTATGCTCAAAGTCCAAATATACCTCACATTTGACGGGAAAACCGAGGAAGCTTTTAACTTTTATAAATCTATTTTTGGAGGAGAGTTCCAAATGAAGCAAACATTTGGCGAATCCAATGTAGACCAGGATGTTCCAGCAGATCTCAAAGGACGGATTATGCACGTTGCGTTGCCAATAGGAACAGAAGGGGACATGCTCATGGGGAGCGACACTTTCCCGGGAATGGGCCAGGAGTTCGTTGAAGGGACCAACATCTCTGTCTCACTTCACCCGGATTCAGAAGAAGAAACCAAGCGAATATTCGAAGCGCTCTCGGCTGGAGGAGAAGTAGTCATGCCACTGAATAAAACATTTTGGAACGCTCTCTATGGAATGTGTCGTGATAAATTTGGCATCAACTGGATGATCAACTACGACCTGGGCGGAGAGCAATAATAATTGCCCGTGGAATATAAAATTATTGCAGGAGCATCTCTCATGGGATTGATTATATCCCTCTATTTGCTCAAGCAAAAAAAGGGAAACAAAAACATTTTTTGTCCCTTGGGCGATCAATGCAACGATGTCCTCTACAGCCAGTATGCCAAGATATTTGGCATACAAACACTCACACTTGGAGCCATCTACTATTTCTGCATGATAATCCTTGCAGGCATAAAACTCTGGGCGCCACAAATAACACCTTTTCAGTTCTCAGAAAATGTCCTGTTTATAAGCTTTATTGCGGCTCTTTTCAGCGTTTATCAAACCTATCTTCAGTTTTTTAAACTCCGGAAATGGTGTTCATGGTGTCTTTTTTCAACAGTTCTGAACCTAATCATAGCCGGAGTGGGACTTTCAATCATCACAAGCGTTTAATCGTATAGCGGAAGTGGGCAAGACGTGCTATACCAAAAACATGAAGACACAATCAACAAAAAGCTTTACCGAAAGAGTCCACGAAATCGTGGCACAAATTCCCAAAGGCGAGGTGCTCACCTATAAACAGGTTGCAATAATGGCTGGAAAGCCACAGGCAGCCCGAGCAGTAGGAATGATTATGAGCAAAAACCGCAGTCCTAAAATTCCATGTCACCGGGTTATTCGCACGGATGGAAAAATGGGCGGATATGCTATGGGTGGAATTGAGAGAAAAAAGCAGATTCTCAAAGAGGAGGGCTATGAAGCCTTATAGTCAGAACTTTTTCGATCGTCCGGTTTTGGAAGTGTGCGAAGATTTAATTGGCCAGTATCTGGTAAAAGATGGCCAAAAACTTCTAATAACAGAGATTGAGGCCTACGATGGACCTTTGGATTTAGCCTGTCATGCCAGTAAAGGTCGAACAAAGCGGACGGAGGTTCTTTTTGGCCCACCTGGCCGGTTTTATGTCTATCTTTGCTATGGAGTTCATTGGCTGCTCAATGTAGTAACCGGCCCGGAAGAATATCCCGCGGCAATTTTAATTCGTGGAGCCGGAGATATAACTGGACCCGGCCGCCTCACCAAACAACTCTCCATCAACGCCGACTACAACACCAAACCCGCGACACCCAAAACTGGCCTCTACTTCATGCCTTCGGCGGCCTCACTCGCAAAACGTCAACATCATAAAATACAAAAAACCCCACGCATCGGAGTCGACTACGCGGGGCCTGTCTGGTCTCAAAAACCGTATCGTTTCCTGCTTACTTCAGACTCTTCGCAACCTTCCAGTCAACAGTAGCCATTGTTCCCCAGCTGTAGAGGAAGAATACCAATCCAATCAGCCAGCCAATAAACGGAACCAAAGTAATGGCGTGTAAAAGAGCAATTCCTCCAAGACCCCATTTCCAGCTTGGCTCAACTTTTCGTGTTTTGGTCGTTACTTTCTTCAACCATTCACCAAAAAGAATTCCAGCCAGACAAAGGTTAAGGAGCACATAAAGTACAAAAACCAGCATCAGTAGTGCTCCCAAAAGTGCTCCAACACCTGAAGCCATCAAGATAAAAGATGAAATCGGCAATCCAATCATCAATGCGAATCCAAGCCCCAAACTTGGCCAAAACTGACCTTTGCTCAACCCTTTGGTAGTCCATTTCTTCAAAACATTCGGGAAGAGACCAAGGAATACCGCGGCCACCACAAAATACATAAGCAAAAGTCCGGCCTGCGCAATCCAGAATCCAATCGCAGCAAACTGCGCGAACGGCTCAGCCATAGCCTTTACATTTTCCATGTGCTCTTTATCCGCTTCAATCATTTGCGATCCATAAATTTTGGCATTCTTATCAACATCAACAGTTCCTCCAGCAGCAACCAGATCTTTTCGGATTTGCGCATTCGGACCAATAATGACTTCTCCACCAGAAACAATCACTTCACCATTCACCACGCTATCAATAAAAATCGTTCCACCAAACGCACGCACATCACCACCAACACTTCCAGTAACAGAAATATTTCCACCGGCAGTTACCAGGTCTTCAACAACGCTCCCGGTCATCACTACAGTTCCTCCTGCCACATACAAATCTCCCTGCACATTCCCGTTAATTGTCGGTGTGCCCCCAACCAGATACAGGTTTCCAACCACTGTTTCGCCGGCTGGAACGTTAGTGTTCGTATGAAAAGTGGCAGCCAGAGCAAATGTCGGCACGGCAAATGCCACAATTGCAATGAGTGATAAAAATTTCTTCATAATTGTATCGTTAGGGATTACTATATTGTATAGCACAGACCTAAGCCTCATTCAATGAAATACCATCGCGCCATGTTAGCATTCTCGATTCCGTTTTTGTTGATCGCGATAGCGTTGTACCTTTATTTACAACAACAATCCCTAACCTCTTCGACCATGAACATCGCTTCTTCTGCCTTTACGCACAATGGGAACGTCCCTTCAAGATACACATGTGATGGAGCAAATATCAGCCCCCCGCTTGAATTTTCCAATGTTCCGGAAGACGCACAATCATTGGTTCTGATTGTTGACGATCCAGATGCTCCGGCCAAAACATGGGTTCACTGGCTGGTCTGGAATATCGATCCAACTTCCACTGGAACAGAAGAGGGAACAGCACCACAAGGCATAGAGGGAACCACGGACTTTGGGCAAGCCGGCTACGGCGGACCATGCCCGCCATCAGGCACACATCGGTATTTCTTCAAGCTCTACGCGCTCGACACTAAACTTGAATTGGATGCATCCGCGACAAAATCAGACCTGGAAGCAGCCATGGAAAGTCACATCATTGACCAGGCAGAACTCATTGGTCTGTATGAAAGAGGGGACTAAAACCTTTATTTGATCCCCACCCATTTCCCCCTGGCGTCAAAACTTCCACTCGCCGGGCATACATCAGACAAAAAACAGTCATTGCATTTTGGCTTCCGCGCGTCACAAATAGCGCGACCATGATCAATCAGCCAGAAAGCAATGTTGGTCCAATCCTCTTGAGGAACAATCTTCATTAAATCCTGTTCAACCTTTTTAGGGTCAGTCTCTTTGGTTAATTCCAGCCGCCGGGAAAGTCTTCCAACATGCGTATCCACCACCACGCCAACCCGAATATCCCAGGCATTTTGCAAAACCACATTGGCAGTCTTCCTCGCCACGCCAGGCAGAGCCAGAAGCTCATCCATCGTTTTCGGAACCTCTCCACCATACTGATTCACAATCATCTGCGCGGCACCCTTAATGTTCTTCGCTTTATTTTTATAAAACCCGGTCGAGCGCACCAACTCTTCCAGGTCTTCAATTGGCGCTTTGGCCATCTTTTCTGCTGTGCCATACTTTTTAAATAGCGCCGGAGTGGTCATATTCACGCGCACGTCAGTACACTGCGCCGAAAGAATCGTCGCCACCAAAAGCTGAAAAGGACCTTTAAAATTGAGCGCAATCTTCGCTTTACTATAATGCTTCCCCAGCCGGTTCAAAATCTTTTCAATTTTCTGCCGGGAAACCTTTTTACTCATCTTTGAAGGAGTGCTATAAGTAAACCGTCATAAAGACATGAGAACTATACCATGAAAGCCAAACTCAAAAAATTTGCAAACTGGATGAGTGGTCTTAAAAACCGTAATGACGCACTAGTTTTCCTGATTGGTCTGGATCTGATGCTTGCCATCGCCAGCAATGTAGTGGATTGGCCCTGGCTCATGAGCGTGGAATGGTATCTGCGGCCGTTTGCTCCAATATGTTCGCTCTTCCCGCTCACGTTGGCCATCTGGTTTGGGCTTTACCTTAAAAATCGACGGGTTCCGGCCTGGTACACCACGTTCATTTTTATTGGATTGGTGAGCTATGGAATTATGGCTCAACTCTACTATCCATACTATATTTCAGAGCTGGGATTCAATTGGCGGCTCCCGGGAAACATGATCTGGGTGGCACTCTACGCCAGCCAGGCACTCATAATCGCATCAGAACTGCGCCCCGCCAAAATCTACCAGTTCGCGCTGGTCGTAGCCTACTATCTCTTCAAAGACTACTCAGACCGGTATCTGGGGTCATTTATCGATGCGCGAAATCTGGGCTTCTCAGAAGCCGCGAAAGATTTCTTCTTTATACTGATTATCCTTCTCCACGTGGGATCTTTTGCCTTGGTGATGCACCTTGCGTTCCGGCACTATCGCCGTTTCGGGCAGCTTCAGCCTGTCGGCGAATCTCTTCTTCAGAAGGAAGATTCTCGACTTCATTCTCAGACTCACGAGCAACCTTAAGCTCCTGCGAGTCGGCAATATCCTTGTACTTCTGTGGAAGTGAGGCGTAATCCAACTCAGAAAGTGGCAGATAGAAAAGTGGATCGGTGTAGCTTCCACCTTTCATCACTTCAAAGTGAAGGTGAGCTCCTGTCGTCATATATCCAGCTCCCTTTGTTCCAGGAGTTCCGCCGCTCAAAGCAACAGCTTGTCCGGCACGAACCTTTTCTCCCGGCTCAACAAGGAATCCTGAAACATGGCCATAAACAGTCATGAATCCTCCTTTGTGTGCCAAAATCAGATAACTATATCCATATCCATTATCCCGCACCTTGTACACGACACCTTCAGCCGGCGCGCGAATGGTTGTATTCTGCTTGGTCGGAATATCCACGGCATTGTGCTGAACACCAAACACTCCAACATAAGCAGCATCCCGGAAGTAAGCGCTAATACCTCGGGCAGGCGTAACCGGCCAGTGGAGCCTGAAACCATCAACGTCATCTTTAAACGCGTTAATATAAGCATAAATTGATGTTTTTTCTCCACTAAACAGATCCCGATAATCGTTTGGATCAAAGGCACTCCCAAGAACACGCATTTCATCCTGGATAAACGTCAGATTATCACGAAGTTCACGCAAATCTTCCTGCAGCTGATTTTGCTGCTGCTGCGTCTCGGCAATCAGGTTTTTATAAATCTCCTCCTCACCACGAGTCACCTCCAGAAGTTGCTGTTTAGCCTCCCGTTGAACTTCAAGTTGTTCCCGCTCTTCATCCAGTTTTGCATACAACTGCGCCAGTTTCACCTTTGCGACCTTGGCCAACTCCTTGGATTTTTCCAATTCGGTTACCATATTCTCCAATTGATGGAAAAGCTCTAATCCCTGTTCTTCCAGAAGATTAAAATATGTAATCTGCTGAAGCTGGGTTCCAACCGGCTCATCAGAAAGAAGCAGTTTTGCGATATTGACCTCTGAATTCTGAACCATCGTATTAGAAATAGCACTTTCCTTCATATACAGGGCTCGCAAATACTCACTCAAAATTTTCTTTTGGTGGGAAATAGCCGCGTTTTTCAGATCAATCTCTTCATAAAGAAGGATGATTTCATTCTCTTTTTGAGCAACCTGCGCTGCAACATTCAGGATTAACTGTTCTGTTGTTGCAATCTTTTCATCAAAAATAGCGATCTGTTCACTCAAAGTTGTAATCTCTTCATGAACATGATCCAGACGATCATTCGTCTCTTTCATATTGGCATTCACGTCAAAAAGTTCCTTCTCGCTTCCACGGATCTCGGCCTTAATATTGTCGAGGAAGATCTGTCGTCGCTCCTCTTTCCAATCATCTTCTACATAAGGAGAATCTTCCCGAAAATCCTTAAACACCGTTGGATTCCCTTCAGGCTCTTCAAAATCTTTTTCAGCCTGCTCAATGGCTGCTTTCTCTTCATTGTCCAGCTGTTCATCATATTGAGACACAATCCAGTCAGATCCTTCTTGAGCATACAAAATCGATCCATGCACAAAAAAAGTAAGCACAAAGCAAAGGCCCACCAATAGCAGTTCCTGTTTTTTCCCTAATGGGCGCATTGTAAGCTGTTAAATGAGGTTCTTTACAAATCTTTAAATTATAGCAAAAAACAGTCAAATCCTCAATGGTGCTGCACCATAATTTCCCCTTGCCACAAGCCAACATTTTTCCTACAATGCTCCTGCTCTTAATAAACAAACATGGCACATAAGAAAGCCGCAGGTTCTACGCAGAACGGTCGAGATTCACAGGCGAAACGCCTTGGTATCAAGATCTTCGGAGGACAAATGGCAAAAGCAGGAAACATTATCATCCGCCAACGGGGAACCAAATTCTTCGCTGGGAAAAACGTTGGAATGGGAAAAGATCACACACTCTTCGCGCTTGAAGATGGGATCGTAACTTTCCAGGAAAAGCAGATGAAAAAATACGACGGACGTGTATTTAAAGACAAAATCGTCCACGTGGAGCCAACCGCTAAAAAATAAATGAGCGATTTCGAGTCATTTGGTGGATTTGATGCCGGCAGGGAATCTTTTGACCCTGCCGCTTTTGAACGTTTTAAAGAAAGGATGAAGGCTGCCGCAGCGCAGCTCAAAGCAATTCAGAAGCAGGAAAAGAAACAAAAAAAGTCCGAAGATGAGCTCATTAAAATCCTCATCAAATTCATTAAAACCGGGAAAAACAAGGAAATTCTCCTACTGGTTTCACGCCTTTTAGAGATGAACGCCCCGGCAGCAGTTATTGTTGGGCTCCTCCTCATTTCTAATCCGGACATTCAACAACAGCTTGGTCTGGCACTCCTTCCAAGCGGTGAAGCCGAAAAACAGGTAAGCCAGCAGGCGAACCTTCCAGACCTTTATATAGGAGGAGCAATGCTGCCACTCAAGATAAAAATCGCGATGGTCAGCTGGGTCAACGAAATAAATAAAAAAGTAAACGACCATCCGCATCGCACCATCAAGACGCTCATCGACGAAAACGACCAGGTCCACCTCACCGCAGTGCAATTAGGATCCTTTTGCTTACGCGACTTTTTGGAAGAGCAGGGCGTTCCCCATGAATACGATCAACTCAAAGAGTTCGTACGCTTTTTCCTTAGTGATATCATTGGCAAAGCTCGCGAAGATCTGGAAAATCGCAAAGAGATAGAGTAAGTTTGGAACAAATTTATTCATGCTCCGTTCATAACAGAGTATGATCCCTTATTTCTATAGATTATGATCTTTTCTCTGGCCTCATCCCTGGCAACTTTGGGTTTGATCACACAGTGCGTAAAAGCACCTTCATGCGTACAAACCCAAGAGCCGGCAACGCCCATTCAG
>CALMAI010000002.1 GCA_937858825.1 uncultured Candidatus Peregrinibacteria bacterium | reverse complement strand
ACTTTTGGTTCTATAACGTTCTTGGAGATACATGGTCAGAGCTCGACCAGCTCCCGGAAGTAGTAGGGTCAACATCCCGCGCTGGAGATAAAGGTGGTCTGGCTTTCGTTAATAACACTGTTTGGGCCATAACTGGTAACGGAACAGGATCGAAAGATCATGGCACCACTGAATTTCTTTTCCGATATCCATTAGCGGGACCAAATGCCAATACCTGGCCAGTTATTGAACGACCAGAATCCTTCCCGGAAAATGGATTCCGGGGTCAGGCCGTTTATAAACCTGGAACAAGCGCCCTCGATCCAGTCGCTGATTTCATCTACATCCTTGGAGGAAACGGTAATCGTTGGTTCTGGCGCTACAGTATAGCCAACCAGGCGTTTGCCCCATACGCACGTGCCCTCATTAACGCTACCGACACTATTAGTTATAAATTAGTCCAATTCTACCCACTCCTCGATTCAGGAAACGGTAATACCATGACCAAGATTGGATCCGACTTCTACGTCGCGATTGGAGATGGTAACGATTTTGACGGATATTTCTTTAAATACACTCCAAGTACCAATACATGGATTCGCCTTGCCGACACTCCTGGTGACTACTGGGATCACAACTGTTCTCTTGCTGCATACGGGACAACCCAAATTTACACCATCTGTGACTTTGGTACAGACTTTTGGAGGTATGATATTGCAGAAGATTCATGGATTGGACCTTTCCCTCTGGCAACCTATGATGACGGTACACCATTCAGCAACTTTGCTCTCCAGGGCACCGGTCAAGGAGCTGCCGCTCAAGGTATAGGAAGTAACATCGCTGCTATTGGGCGTAAAATCTATGTCTCACGTGGTGGACAAGTAAATCTCTCCGAATTCGACTACGATACAAACTCATGGACCTATACCAATAATGCTCCCGCATCCCTCCTGGACGGATCAGCATTTGAAGCTGTTGGAGACAATATTTATGCTTTCCGTGGCGGAAACACAGGAACCTTCTACGTTTTTGACACACTTACAAATAGTTGGACAGAACTTACCAACTTCGGAGAAAACGTATCACACGGTGCAGATCTTCATTACCCAGGCGCTGGTGACTATATCTACGCCTTCCGTGGAGACAACACTACAACATTTAAACGCTACTGTTTCCAGGATACAGGATCTGGTTGTACGATCGATTCCTGGGAAACACTGGCAACAACTCCCGCAACAGTACAGGCAGGTGGAGCCATAACATCTATTGGAACTGGCACACTCTATGCCCTTCGTGGTAACGATACCGACGATTTCTGGACCTATGATATTGCAACAAATCAATGGAATACCGTTATTGCCGATCCAGCAGACACACCATTAAACGTTGCATCTGGTGGTGACCTGGTAACCTACGACAATGAGACCCCCGGAAACTCAACAGATGACATCATTTACGCTATTCGCGGAACCAGTGACTCCACGTTCTGGAGCTATGATCCAACCACAGACATTTGGACCTATGAAGCCTTTGCTCCGGTAGCAATGAGTGCCTCTACAAGTGCCGCTAGCGAATATGGTGGTCTTGTTTACGCGCCAGACATTGGCGACATCTTCGCTTCACCAGGATACTCCAGCCAGGGAATCGATGACGACGAAACCGTTGCTTACATTTATAGATACAAGCTCACAGCCGGAAGTGACCAATATCGATGGCCACACACAAAATTCGGAACCGACGTTTCACAACCACCAACATCTGGAAGTTTCTTCTATGGGCAAAGCCTTGCTTACCCTGGAACCGGAGACAAAATTTATGCCAGCTCTGGTAACAACAGCAATAACTTTGTTTCCTTCGACGAAGATCTCATGGAATGGATTCCATATTCCCGTGCCCTTTCACGTGTTGCAGGAGATGCAATTAGCCAGGCCGGACCAAACATGCGGGCTCCGGAAATTATCCGATCTACCTATGATGGATACTTCTACATAGCCCTTCAGTTAGGATCAGATCTTCAGAACTTCTATCGCTACGATCAGGCCACCAACGAATGGTACCGACTCGCGCCACATCCATACTCACAAAGCAGTGGAGGATCTCCGCGTCCACACATGCTTGAAAACCCAAACAACAACGATGAAATTTTCATGGTCTTTGAAGATGGAACACTCATCCCGGGCGGACAATTCTGGACTTATACCATTTCAACAAATCAGTGGCGTAACGACCGTGAAGACCCCCCAACTAGTTCCATTAACAATTTCACCTATCCTGGATCTGGAGACTGGGTTTATGCAATCCTTGGACAGTCCAGCAGCTACACCTACGACTTCGCGCGGTATAGTCTTTCTAAAGACATCTGGATCTCATTCAAATGGGCTCGCTTTGATGGAGATGTTTCCGCCGGAGCCAACCCTGAACTCATTTCACAAGATGAAGATGGTGCATATGGTAACGGATCATACTATCGTGGTGTTGGATTAAGCATCACCCAGGCCAATGACAAACTCTATATTCAAAATGGATCTGGAGGCGTTGGTGCACGTGACTACTTCTTTGAATACGATCCATCAGCCAACACCTGGACAGATCTTGCAAGATCACCTGACGAATACAACCGCGGAGCCACAACCGCATGGGATGGTGGAGACTACATCTACGCCTTTACTGGTATATCAATCAGCGGTCAGGCAAACTTCTATCGATACTGCCTCCCGGACGCAACCGGATGTACACAAGATACATGGGAAACACTCACAAGCGCGCCATCTACCATCAATGACGGAGCCTCAATCGCCATTCCACCAGGAAGTGAATACGCCTACGCTATTGGGGCAAACAACACAACAAACTTCTGGGCATACTGTCTCCCTGGTTCATCAGGATGTACCGGTGACACCTGGACCTCTCTTGGAGCTCTCCCGGGTACCATCAATTCTGGTGGATCAATCACTTACGGTGGAACAAGTGGATCCTGCACCAATGGATGTCTCTATATCACTCGTGGAGGAGGAACCGATGATGGATACAGATACGCCATCTCTACTGCTCCATCTGGATCACTCAGCAATATTGCGACTGCTCCAGATATTCTTGGATCAGGAGCACGATTCACATGGGATGGAAGCGACTACCTTTACACCATGCAGGGTGAAAACAATAATCCTGACTTTTACCGTTACAGCATCAGTGGGAACTCCTGGTCTGTTATGGACAACGCCCCAGAACCTATGACCTGTGGAGGTGGAGCTTGTGGAGGTGGAGTTGCCTTCAATCCTGGAACCGGTGATATCTGGCTTGTTACAGCAAGTGGACTATCCGGACAAATTGGAGACACATTCCTTTCAAAAATGGTTGGACTCCTTCATCGCTATAACATTACCAACGACGAATGGGTCTACTACGACAATCCAGCTCCAACCGGACTTCCAAATAATGCCAACTACCGGCCGTCAGCCATGGCAGCCTTTGGTGATGATGAATACCTCTACCATGTAAACGGAAATGCCGCACCAAACGAATTCCGACGATATCAAATCCAAGATCAGGCTGGAACACCAGATCGAACAGAACTGGATCCTGGACCAGGTGTCTGGGAAGTTCTTCCCGATACACCACGCCCAAAGAACGGTCCAATGCTTTCTGCCGTCGATAACGGTTCAATACGAGCCCTTTACGCCGTCGCCGGAAACGGAACAAATCTCTTCTGGAAATTCGACCCAACTGCGCAACACAAAGCATCTCTCTATGGAGGACAAATGCAGCTGACACAGGTAAGTGTTTCCACCTGGAATGCTATCACCAATGGAGAATTCAGAGTCACCATTGATGGAGTTCCGTACGACATTGTTGGTATCGACTATTCCGGAGCAACCAGTATGCAGGACGTTGCGGCAATAACACAGCAGGAAATTCGTACACAAATAGACGCTCTCAATGGAATCGACCCGGAACCTCCGGTAGATTTCAAATACTGTGAATTCCAGTACTCAACTATCGGTAATGCCGGACACTTTATCCTCCGGTCTCCAACAGCAGTTGGAGGTGGTGGAAGCCTTTCATACCTTACAACTGTCCCTGGTGGAAGCGGAACGTATGTAGGTGGAAACAGTTATTTTGAAGGCGCATCTAATAACGATAGCACTCTAAAAGGAGAATCAACCTCTGGTGACTGGCTTGATTGTGACGAAGCCGGAGCTCCGGACTACATGCCGGCACCAATGGGAGACACATCTTCCGGAAGTACAGCCGGTCACAGCTTCTATGATCCTGTTCTTGACGAAATTTGGGTTGTTGATGCCGATGGTGACCACGGAAGTGGACTCTTCCTCAATCCTCATAAAGGACTCCTCTGGCGGTTCGATGTGGCAACACAAACATGGCCACATGTAGATCCCCCATCAAACCACCCTGGAAACTCAGCAAGTGGAGCAGCATTAGTAGTACACGATGCTAACACTTTCTATTATGCACGAGGGAATAACACATCGAACTTCTATCGTTACGATGTCCTCACCGACACATGGAATCAGATGATCGATGCACCAGATACATTCGCAGATGGAGCATCTTTTGCAAGTGATGGAGTCGACACCATTTATGCAACTCGGGGAAATGGAACCAATGAATTCTACCTCTACGACACAAATCAAGACTCTTGGGTCGATCTAACAGCCACCGATCCGGTCCCGGAAAACCTTGGAAGTACCAGCACCCAAACCCAAAAAGTCCATGCGGAATATCTGAACGATAGCGTCTGGATTACAACCGGTCTTGGAGACGCCGATGCCGGCGACGCAAGCGGAGACTTCTTCTACCGTTTTGACACCACCACAGGTGATTGGGAATATATCCCGGGGGTATCAGAAATATCAGACACGAACCTCAACTTCTATGAAGGAAGTGACCTCACATCGGTTAACGGAACCGACCTCTACGCCGTAGCCGGAACAGAAACAACCGCTGACAACTTCTGGAACTACGACATCCTTACCGACACATGGACAGCCCTCACCGGCTTTGCCGACATTGGTGGAGGACAACAAACCGCTGATGACGGAACAAGTATCGCCGCCTACAAAGACCAAGCTATTTATGCCCTTCGAGGTATCAATACCGACCAATTCTACCGATACGACATTCTTGGTGATATATGGGAACAACCGGCAACCCAACAGTTCCCGGTTAATGTAGGAAGTGCAGCATCTCAGGATATTGCCGATATGGTCATGTCCGTATTGGGAGAAGGACTCTTCGCTATGCCAGGTTCAGGCAGCATTATTTACAAAATCGACACACGGGAACGTGTTCATCCAGAAGAAGTGAATGGAGGATCAGATCCAACCCAGTTTGATCCATTCGATGTTGTTGTTCAGTCAATTGACCTTAATAACAACCCTGTTACCGTTCCCGCAAACCGTAGTATTACCCTCAGCCTGGAAACAGGAACTGGAAATCTTGGAGGAAACCTTAACGGAACAATCCTTTCCGGACAAAGCCAGGCAACCATTTCCGGTGTTACCTACGACACAGCAGAGACTGACGTTGTCCTCCGCGCAACCGACACATCATCCGTTCCAACACTCACCTTCGCTTCAAGCGATCCATTTACCGTTAATCCTCCAGCTCCAACCATTATATCCCTTGATGTAACTCAAGGGTCAACTGCCGGAGGAACAGAAGTCACCATTACCGGTACCGGATTCATTGACCCGGTCAATGTTACCTTTGATGGATACGATGCTGACCAGGTCATTTGGAATAGCGACACCGAAATCGTTGCAACCACCGCTGCTCACCCGACAGGAACAATCGACGTGCAAGCTATCAACCCAACAGGACAAGTCTCAAATGTACTTTCAGGAGCTTACATTTTTGCCGATCCAAGCTTGGTAAGCATTAACCCAAATGCTGGACCAACAACCGGTGGAACCAATGTCACACTCAGCGGAGTCAACTTTGGACCAAACTACTACCGACGGGAAATCTCTTTCGACAACACACCTTCAGCCTCAGCACTCACCAACTATGAAGCTTCGTTCACTTTCGATACTGCAACAGAAATTGCAGCAGGAAAAATGCGCAGCGACTGTGGTGACATCCGCATTAAAGACAACAACCAGATCAGCAACCTCCCTTACTGGGTGGAAGAAGGAACCTGTAACACAGCAAATACTCGAATCTGGACAAAAATTCCGTCCATTCCTGCAAGTGGATTCCTCAGCATCTACATGACTTATGGAAATCTCAACCTTTCAAGTTCTGCAAGTTGTGAAGATGTCTTCACATTCTGCGACGACTTTAGTGGTGGATCTGTAGACACAACGAAATGGGAAGCGGACACCGGCCAGTTTGCAGTCGCAAATGGTGTCCTTACCAGTACAGGAACCAACAACAACCGTCTCGCTTCAATTAACGCCTACACCGGAGATTACATTCTTGAAGCAAAACATATCACTAACAGTCTGCCAGGAAACGGATACACCCCACTTGGATTCTTTGAAAGCACCAGTAACGGTGCAGGTTACCTCAATCACCCAGGAACCGACTACTATAGAGAAGATTCCAGCTACATTAGTATTGGAAGCGATATAATCCCTCTCGCTACAGATCTCCGCTACCGCATGACTATGAGCGGAACATCCGCAACGTACGAAATCGAAAACTTTAGCACCGGAGCATCAATTCACTCTGTAACCGACAATGATAACGGAGCTATCAACGAAAAAATCGCACTTGGCGAACGGTATGACAATGGCGTCTACACTCAAAGCTACGATGCAGAATGGGATTGGATATTCATTCGCAATGTTGTTTCATACGAACCAATTCCATCCGTTCAGGCAGAAACAGGTGCCAACCTCTATGTAGAACTTGATGCCCTGCCAGCAACAAACATCACATTCGTAAACAATACAACAGTAACTGCAGACACCCCTGCCCACCCTGTTGGATTTGTAGACGTTGAAATCGGAAACTTTGACGGAACCCTTGGCGGAAGCAGCACCATTGGTGACCTTGACCCAAGCCTTTACGAATACCGGATACCACCAGATGTCACGAGCATCACACCTGACAACGGAATCAACAATCAAATTTACAATGTCACCTTCAACGGTACCGACTTTGTAAGTGGTATCACCGGTCGACTCCAAAAGACCGGAGAATCAGACATTGTCTGTACCAGTGTCAACTTTATAAACAGCACACAGTTTACCTGTGATCTTGATATCAGCGGCGCAGCACTCGGAACATGGGATGTTGTTGTTGAAAATCCAGACACCCTTACCGACATCCTCGTTGATGGATTCACTGTCAATCAGGCTCCACCAAACATTACCAATGTAAATCCCGACAACGGACCAGTCTCCGGTGGAACCGCAGTAACAATTACAGGAACCAACTTTGTAAACGATGGATATAAAAACATCGTCACCATCAACAATGGCGGTAGCGCCCTCACAAACCATCAGATCAACTTCCAGCTCGACACAAAATCTGCTATCGACGCGTCCCACATGAATGCCGATTGTAGCGACATCCGTGTGAAAGATTCAGATCTTTCCGATCTCACCTACTGGATTGATGGACCTTGTGACAGCGACCACACAGTGATTTGGGCAGTTGTTCCTTCTGTTCCAAATGGAACCAAAGACATTTTTGTAACCTACGGAACCCCAACACTCACTTCCAACAGTAACCTCGCAGGCACATTCCCAAGCCTTGCCAGTGCAAACAATGTAGCCTGGTTAAAAGCTAACAGCATCGTTGCTTCTGAATCATCAGCCGTCACATTCAACCAGACAGTGGGAGTTACTACAAACGGAAACAATGTCACAAAAACCGGCGCCACAGGATGGTCTGGAGGATTTTCAACCAACGAATCCTTCACCGGAGACGGAATCATAACCTTCCAGGCTCCAACATCTGGAACTCAACGGGCAATGGTTGGACTGGATGTGGATGCGGCAAACGTCGGAAACTATATTTATATCGACTTTGCTCTCTATGCTAACGACGGAACACTCAACGTTTATGAAAATGGAGCGAGCAGAGGATCTTTTGGCAGCTACACCGATACAGACGTCTTAAGTGTTGAATCAAAAGATGGTGTCGTTGTTTACCGAAAAAATGGTGAAGAGTTCTATGTCAGCTCTGTAGCGCCTACCGCTACTCTCTATGGTCTTGCAAGCCTTTATGACACCGGAACACAAATAAATAATATCGAAATGTGTAGTGGCGACTGTACTTATGGTTCAGTAACCACCCTTTCCGATCAATCTGGTAATGGAAACAATGTTACCGCAATCCCTGCCAACGCAGCAGGATACCTTCCAGCCAGCCTTAATGGACTTCCAACACTTGTCTTTGATGGAGTTGAAGACTACTTCCAGTTTAGTAATCTTAACCTCCTTCGCAATGTAACAGGAACCTCTGTTATATCTGTAGCACAATCAGATACAACTGGTGCCAGCGAATACATTTTCCTCGCTTCAACAGCAAGTGCAACAGCAGCACGAGCCGGACTCACCCGAAACGGTACCATCTTTGAAATGGGTGGACGCCGACTTGATGCCGATGCATATCAGGCCGTTTCCGGAGGAACAGTAAACACTGGAATCTATACTTTTGAAACTGCAATCCTTAACTTCGCTAACAGCAACGCCTCTCTCTACAGTAATGGGGCATTGCTCGACTCAACAACATCATTCCAGACAGATGGAAACACCGAAGACACAGCAAGTGCCACCATCTGGATTGGAGATGCTACAAGCCAAACCAATTTTGACGGAAACATTGCCGAATTGATTGTATTCAACGACGCAATCAACTCAGTAGAACAACCAGAAATCGAACGCTACATTGATAGTAAATACGCTATTACCGGCAATGAACCAACCACCTCGGTTGGAACAGAAACCAACAATTTTACTGTTGTCGAATTTGATGGAACACTATGTAGCAATACTGCTTACGTCAACGCGACCACCCTCACCTGTGACACCTCAGCCCATGCCGCTGGCGCAGTCGATGTTGTAGTCACCAATCCAGACGCACAACAAGACACTCTCTCAAGTGGATTCACCTATAATCCCCCACCAACCCTCACATCAACCAACCCTACAACTGGTGAAAATAATGCAACCCTTGTAGGTGTACAGTTCAATGGTACCGACTTTATCTCTGGAATCACTGGTCGACTCACAAGAGATAACGAAACCGACATCAACTGTACAAATACCGCATTCATCAATTCAACACAGTTCACCTGCGATCTGCCACTCACCGGAGCAGAAACAGGAGATTGGAATGTTGTTATTGAAAACCCAGACACACAAACGGGCACACTCGTAGACTACTTCACTATTACACGGCCTGCGCCAGACGTTGTAAGTGTTACCCCAGACAACGGCCCAACTTCTGGCGGAACCAATGTCAGCATTGGAGGAACCAACTTCTACAGCACCTATGGCGTACCATACGAAATCACCAATACCGGAGGAGCCCTTACCGACTATCAGGTTCAACTCACCCTCGACACTGCCACCCCAATTGCAGCTGGAAACATGAACGCAGACTGTAGCGACCTCCGCCTAGTAGATTCAGACCTCAACAACAACCTCGACTATTACATTGAAGGCCCATGTGACAATGCTGCCACATTGCTCTGGGTAAAGATCCCATCTATTCCAAACGGATCACCTGCAAAAACCATTTATGCAACATATGGTGACAGTACGCTCATTTCAGATAGCAGCAGTGCCAACACCTTTGTTCGTGAAATCGACAGTTCAAGCATCGTTGCTCACTTCCCTTCAAATGAAGGTTCAGACAACACCTGTACTGGCGGAGAAGATGTTTGTGACTTCTCTGGAAACGATAGCGACGGAACATTCTTTGGAAATCCAACCTGGGTAAGTGGATATGAAGGAACGGCAGTCCACTACGACGGTTCCGGCGATTACATGCGCGCGGACAGCATCCCTCCAGACATGACAACCAATGAAGTAACCTTTGGAGCATGGATCAATCCAGACATCTCAACCAGTTCATTTGCATTTGGATTCCACACCAGCGCAGGAGCAAATGAAAACCAGGTATGGTGGAACAATCCTGAAACAAACAAATTCTCATACTACGACGATGTTATTGCAGCACACCAATATGCAGACGTAGAAGCAACCCTGGGACAATGGAATCATGTTGTTGTTACCATCGACTCATCAAATAACGGTGTTCTCTATCTCAACGGAAATCCGGCAGCAACCTTTACAACCACAGAAAGACCAGACACCAATGGACGATTCACTGTTGGACAAGACTGGGATGGCGGAACCGCCACAGACTACTTTACTGGTTCATTTGATGAAGTATTCGTTTCAAACCGAGCTCTCACCCAGGCAGAGGTTCAGGACCTCTATAACGGCCTTGGAGAATCGCTGAACTCAGATCCAAACTCACTCATGGTCCGAAACTACTCAAACCCGGACCCAACCTCATCTGCAAACGCGGAATCGCATCTCCTTGATGTCACATTCGACGGAACATCTTGTAGCAACATCACATTCGTTGATAGCACAGAAGTAACCTGTGACACTCCAGCTCATGCTCTTGGAGCCGTAGATGTTGTCCTCACCAACCCAGACACACAATCTGACACACTAACAAACGGATTCACCTATAATCCGCCACCAACACTCACATCAACCAACCCAACAACTGGTGAAAATAACGCAACCCTTGTAGGCATTCAGCTCAACGGTACCGATTTCCTTTCTGGAATTACCGGAAAACTCACAAGAAACGGACAAACAGACATCAACTGTACAAACACCGCATTCGTGAACACCACACAGTTCACCTGTGATCTTCCAATCACCGGAGCCGCTGTTGGTGCATGGAATGTTGTTGTAACCAACCCGGACGGAGGTACCGACACCCTCACAGACTACTTCACTGTCACCAACGCGCCACCAGTAGTAAGCAGCGTCAACCCAGACAATGGCCCAGCTGCTGGAGGAACTCCAGTACTCATTCTCGGATCCAACTTTATAGATGGTGGATATAACCAGACAGCCTCAATTACAAATCCAACCGGTGGAATCCTCACCAACTATGCCGTCCCAATCATATTGGATACCGCATCGCTTATTACAGCAACAGAAATGAAGAGTGATTGTGGCGACATCCGCGTCTACGATTCAAATGGAATTACCCCACTTAGCTACTGGGTTGAAGACTGCAACTCGAACGACACCATTATTTGGGCGCTTGTTCCAAACATTCCTATCGCCGGAAAAGATATCATCATCAACTACGGCGACAGTAGCCGGTCTTCAGAAAGCAGCCTTGCAGCAGTATTCCCAGTACTCAGCAGTAATGTAGAATTCTGGCTCAAAGCCAACGAAGGAACCGACGCCACAACCAACAACGACCCGGTAACCAGCTGGACCGACCAATCAAGCAACAACAACGACGTAACAACCAACAATCTTAATCCAACCTGGATCACCAACATCGTAAATGGTCTCCCAGCCGTAAGCTTTAACGGAGTCAACCAGTCTATGGGTCGAACCGGATTCACCGGACTCCCAACAGGCGCCGCAACCAGAACATTCTTCAATGTTGTAGACTACCAAAGTGTCGGATGGGGAGGTGTCTCCTACGGTACAACCGCATCAAATGGAGTCTACGGAAACGTTGTAGGATTTAATGGAAACTTCTTTGTTCAGGGATGGGGAACCGACTATGATAGCGGACTCTTTGCCAACGGAACCGGATGGAACATCCAAACATCAGTCTTTGCCGGAAACGGAAGCAACACACTTGAACAATACATTAATGGAAGCCTCCAAAGCACCCATAGCCCAACATCAATCAACACCGGTACAACCGAAATTGAAATCGGACGAGAAATGGACAACAGTCCATACGTTAACATGGACCTTGCTGAAACCATTATTTTCAGCGGAAACCTCTCTACAACCGACCGGGAAGCAGTAGAAGAGTATTTGGATACCAAGTATGCCCTTTCTGGAAACCAGGCATCAACATCTCTTGGAGCTCAAACAACCAACCCACCACAAATCACCTTTGATGGAATCAGCTGTAACAATATCGTCTACATCAACAGCACCACCCTCACATGTGAAACCCCAGCCCACGCTCTTGGAGCCGTAGATGTAACCGTCACCAACCCAGACACTCAATCAGACACATTAACAAACGGATTCACCTATGTTGGTGATCCAGACGAAACAACCTCAACCTTTGTTCCATCTTCAGCTACTACTATCGCCAATGGAGTAACAACCAACATCCTTACCGCAACCGTAAACGATGGAGGAGGATCACCTGTTGAAGGTGAAGTCGTAACTGTTGCTCAAACTGGTGGATCAGGAACAACAACCATTAGTGCTGTTAACTGCGACCAGTCCGATGTTGGTGTTATAACTAAGGGAACCACCAACTTAAATGGTGAAGCATGTTTTGCCATCCACTCAGAAGACATCACAACTCCTGGAAGCAATACCTATACTGCTACAATCACCAGCATTCCTGCGGCAATGACACAAACAGCAAGCGTTGAATTCATTGCTGACTATCCTGACCTGGACGACTCAACCTTTACCAGCGCGCCGGGAACGGTTGCCGCCGACGGATCAACTCCAAGCACTCTTACCGCAACCATTGTGGACTCACTCGGACGATTCATCACCGGACAATCAGTCACTGTCACCGACGATGGAACCGCTACAACCTACTCCCCTGTTTCTGCCACTGAAAACACCAACAGCAGCGGTGTAGCCGACTTCGACGTCACCAGCACAGCAGCACAACCCGCAACTTTCACTCCAAATCGGAATAGTCTTTATTACGAAAAAACTTCTTACGAAGAGTTGGCCTCTCAAACATTTGTAAACGACTACCCGGGAACCGCCTCAAGCCTTATTGCCGGAAGCCAGGGAGATGATGTTGAAGCCACAACAACCCTTCCATTCGACTTTGAACTCTTTGGAACCAACGTGCCGGCTTCAACCAATATCTACGTTTGTAGTAACGGATTCATTAGCCTTGCTTCAACCGGATGTCCATCTTCCGGATCCCTCAGTAATGCCATTGCCGGATTCTTCCGGGACCTCGACACTACCAGCGGTGGAATTTACCGGGAGGTTGCGAGCGACAATAACAGTGTCCGATTCCTTTGGGACGCTCAAGACGCCGGAACCAGCAATCCAATCTTCTTTGAAATCATCCTTTACCAAAACAACACTGTTGAATTCCACTACTTCTCAAACGATGGACAAACAGCCCGCATCGGAATGTACGACAGCACCGCCAGCTCTGAACCGGACGAAATCTCAACGTACGATAACAGTATCTTTGGAGACTCCGAAGCCACCCGTCTGTACAATCCTTTAACAGGACCTGTCACTCCAGGGGTTACACAGCAACCACAAGTAACCTTCACAGCAGGAAGCGTTGACGCAGGAAACTCAACCATTGTTGCCAACCCAACATCAGTTGTAGCCGATGGAGTACAGACCAGCACCATTACGATTACTCTCCGCGACGCCTTCAACAACCCTGTCCCAGGACGAACAGTAGAACTCTCTGATGACCAGGCCGTAAGCCAGATCGAATACGTTGGCTACGCTACTCCACCACCATACCCAACCGACGTCACTGACGTAAATGGTGAAGCAACCTTCGATGTCCGATCCACAACGGTCGACAACGTTACCTTTACCGGAAACGATGTAACCGGAGCACCAATCCTTATTGGAACAGCCGATGTAGAGTTCACCTGTATTGTCGGACCAAACCAACAGTGTCTCCAGATCGAAATCGAACCAAATCCAGGTGTTCTGACCATCACCGCCCCAGACGACTTTGCCTTCCCGGCAATCACCAGTGCAACAAGCTCACAAGAGATCTTTAGTATCGGCTCCGCAACACCATACACTCTCAACGTTAACGACGTTGCTGTAGTCACCGACACAGAAAACGCAGGAGGATTCACCCTTCAGCTTCAGGCAAGCGCGTTCGAAGACTCTGTAACCTCAGAACAGATTCCGCTCACAGGATTCTATGCCGTAACACAGGCATCAAACACCGGTGGAACCCAGACTGGTGGAGTTGAGTACGACAGCGGCTATGCTGGTGTCACCAACATCACTGCGCCACAAAACAATAACACCGCCGGCAACCTCGACGCAGCATCAACATTCACCACCAACGGTGACAACCTCGATTCTATTATCGACATCATGCTCGCACCAGTAACCATTGCAGAAGTTGGTCGTAGCGGACAGTTCAAACAAAACATCCAATACTACCTCCAGATCCCTGCATTCCAGCTGGCCGGATCATACCAGGTCACTCTCACCTTCGACCTCACCAGAACTCCGGCAACCTAGAACCTTTAAAAACAAAAAGAGCCCATCATCATGATGGGTTCTTTTCTGTACATCCGTCTCAAGTCATCACTGAATTACGGGTTTGAAGCAAGAGCGGAATTTCCACGAACAAACTCAATCTGATTCGCCCGGCGCATAGAGTTCGCCTTTTCACTCTCAACAATTGTTGTAAGCGACTGCATCTCTGCCAGACGCATATTCTTAATCTCATACTGATTCAAAAGCTGCTGCCGATCGGCCTCCAAACGCCGGAGTTCATATCCCTTTGTCGCAACAGTATGAAAATGCGCCAGATACGCAAAACTCAGGAATGCAACCATTCCCAGAAGACCAATAATCACAAATCGCGGTCCAATCTCAAACTTCACCTTCTTACTCCCAACATTCTTCATGGCATGAGCCATTCCTGTTACCGTTTCAGCACTTTTCCGCACAACACTGGTCGTCGCTGCCGCTCCAACCTTGGTTTGCGTCTTCAACTCACTCAAAAGATTACCGGTTGATCGCTTTTTCACACGACTCATTCCAGAAAAAGAGGAACTATCCCACAAACGTCGCTGCCGTGTAGCACGCTTCTTAAAGAGGGATTTTTTTCGGGATCCATGCCCGTACGATGCAAGATAAGGACTGCGGCTGAGGTAAACAGACATATCGGAAAGTTAAAGTTTTTCAGCAACCCGTAATTTCGCGCTACGGCTCCGTGGGTTGCGCTGAATCTCTTCTTCAGACGGAGCGATAGGTTTTTTTGTTATAAGCTTGAGTGATTGCCCGTTATTCCGAGCCAAATCCCGAAAAAAGTTCTTCACAATCCGATCTTCCAGTGAGTGATACGAAATCACAGCCACACGACCATTCTTTTTCAACAGCTCTACAGCCTGTCTTAGACCTTCCACCAAAACATCCAGCTCTTTGTTCACTTCAATCCGCAAAGCCTGAAACACACGCGTTGCCGGATGAATTTTTCCACCTCGTCCCAACAACTTCTCAATAAAATCGGCCAAATCTTTTGTTGTCTTAAAAGGTTTTCGCTTCCGGTTCTTGCAAATAGCCTGAGCAATCTTCTTTGCCCGCTTCTCTTCTCCAAAATCCCTAAAAATCTCAGCAAGACGTTTTTCTCCATATTTATTCACCACCTCCGCAGCAGTCAGTTGTTGCTCCGGATTAAAGCGCATATCCAAATCCCCTTCTCGCATAAAAGAAAATCCTCTCTCCCCAAAATCCACATGAGGAGAAGCAATTCCTAAATCAAACAAAACAGCATCAATCGACTTAATACGACTATTCTCCCGAATAGCTTCAGCCATATCTCCAAAGTTTGAATGCACCAAAATGGTTCTATCCTTATATGACCGTAAATTCTTCTTCGCAACTTTCAAATGTTCCGGATCAGCATCCAGCCCAATCAATTTTCCAGACTTTGGCAAAGCCTTCAACATCTCTTTTGCATGTCCCCCCATTCCCAATGTGGCATCCACCACATTTTTCTTCTTGGAAAGTTCCAAAAGCTCGCATACCTCTTCAAGCAGAACGGATTCATGAATGTACTCTTTTTTTTCTACCTCCTTTTCAACTGGAGCTTTCTTTTTCGCTGGAGCTTTTTTTACAGCTTTAGGCTTTGAGGCTTGCACTTTCTTCCTTGGTTTTGATATTTTTTTTGGCATAAAACGGACGAAAATGTTCAAAACTTGTGCACACGATGTGTATAAGTTTTTTATACGTTATACCACCTAAAATTAAGCTCTACATGAGGGAAAGTCAAACATTCACACAAAAAGAGTACTATTTTTGTAGTCATAGAATATTAAAAATTAACCGTTTTGCCCTTATCAAAAAGAAATAACCCCAAAGAAAGAAACTGTTGCTCAAAAGATTTGATATTGCATAACTAATTTATACGTTTAGCAGAAAAACCCTTTATAGCAAGGCAGCAAGGCTACAAAAATAAGCAAAACCTTAAAAAATTAGTCCACAAGCTGTTCTAAAAACATCTCCACCTCAGAAATGTTGTCTCCTTCCCGTACAATTTCAACCCCATCCCCCTCCACCTTCACTATCGTAGAAGGCAGCTCAGCCCGAATCCGACCACTATTCACCAAAAGATCCGGCTCCAAAGTCGTTTCATGAGGAGCATAAGCCTGAGGTTTCCCCGAAACATTGGCACTGGTAGTCACCAATGGCGTCCCCATCACCTTCAAAAACGTTTGCGTCACCGTATGGTCAGGACATCGCAATCCCACCGAATCTATTCCCCGATTCAAAAAGTCTGGCAATGATGTCTTTCTTGGAACAATCAACGTTAAAGGCCCCGGCCAGAATCGCTCCGCCAAAGCTCTCGCCTTCTCATTAAATTCACCATACTGCATCCCCTGCTCAAGAGAACTCACCATCAGGCTCACCGGTTTATCCAGATCCATCTCCTTCAAAGCATAAAGCCTCGCCAACGCCTCCTCCTGAAAAGGATCAACCGTCAAACCATAACAGGTTTCAGTCGCATGCATCACAACCTTCCCCTCCTCAAGAGCATTCACAATAATACTTACCTGATCGGGACTCAGCCCGTCGCCAACATCGATCTGTTCCATTTTTCTTTATTAGAACTAAGCGCCACGCTATACTAATAGTGTACCTATTCTCTAGCAACCTTCAATATGGCAGTTCGCGTAGCAATCAATGGATTCGGGCGCATCGGGCGCCTTATGTTTCGCCGAGCCTACAAGCTTGGAACCGATGATATCGAGATCGTCGCTATCAACAACCTGAGCGACAATAAACAACTTTCCCACCTTTTAAAGTACGATTCCAGCTATGGAACATTCGAAGCCGACGTTGAACCGGTTGGAGACGATTATATCCGTGTGGATGACAAAAAAATCCGCTATTTCCAGGAACGCGATCCAGCAAAAATCCCTTGGGGAGAAGAAAAAGTTGATATCGTTCGGGAAGCATCCGGTGTCTCCACAAAAATCGAAGACGCCTCGCTTCACCTTCACGATGGAGTCAAAAAAGTGATTGTTACCGCCGTTACCAAAGGTGGAAAACAGATCATTGTTATGGGCGTGAATGACGACCAGTACGACCCAAACGAAGACGTAACATCCAACGCTTCATGCACCACCAACTGCATGGCTCCAGTCACAAAAGTCCTCAACGACACCTTTGGAATCGAAGATGGCCTTATGACCACCGTCCACTCGTACACCAACGACCAGAACATCCTGGATCTTCCACACAAGAAGGATATGCGCCGGGCCCGGGCTGCAGCGCAAAACATCATCCCAACCACAACCGGGGCCGCCAAAGCCGTGGGGCTCGTTATCCCCGAACTGGAAGGCAAACTCAACGGGATGGCTTTCCGTGTTCCAACCCCAACCGTATCTATTCTGGACGCCACCTATCGCCTGAAAAAGAATGTTACCGCAGAAGAGGTTAACGAAGCTTTCAAAAAAGCTGCAGATGGACCTTTAAAAGGGATTCTTGGCTATAGCGATCAGCCGCTCGTTTCTATGGATTACAAAGGCGACGACCGCTCCGCTATTGTTGATGGACTCTCCACCCTCGTTATGGACGACAATCTTGTTAAGGTTGTCGCCTGGTACGACAATGAGTGGGGATACAGCTGCCGCGTGATCGACCTGACACGGCTTGTGGCTTCCAAGATCTAACAATTCAGTGACCAAATTTTGACAAATTTCGTAATAGGTTGGTGACAACCGCGTTTTAAGGTACAGTAAACTCCATTTATAACGTACTGTTATGCGACGGAAATTAAGCGCGCTGGTTGGTCCACGCTCAAAATCCAACCCAGAATCCGAAACACAACCAGAAAGCCAACGGCTCACCCTCCCTCAGGTTTTTGAACCCGTTGAGCAAAAAGAAGCGACAGATCTACCTAGAAGATCCCGAAAAACTGTGCCTTTCCCTTTTCTCACATCCGAAAAAACAACTCCAGAAAGCGTTCGTCCGCCATTTAAATCTATCACTCGAGAAAAAAAGCCAAAGCCAGAACCTGATGAAGCAAGCCTCATTCGAAGCGGAAAAACCATGCCCTTTATTCCAACAACGATTCAACCACCTCAACCAGAACAGAACCCGGAACCAACCCCCAAAGCTGTTGCTGTTCCTGTTCGACGGCAGCTCATGAATACCATGGTCCATATTGACTCGGCCCTGATTCCTCAAATGCCTCCAGAAAATATTGATCCAAAGCCAAATCCAACCCCAAAAGTTGAAAAAATCAGCAGAAATACAAGAATTATCATTATGTCTGTGCTCGCCGGTGTGGCCATTGGAATGGCTGGAAACGTTGCATACTGGCACTACACACAGGAACAATCAAAAACTCCTGCTTCAAAACTTGACAACTCTAGCGAATAGACACAGAATAGGCTCTCATAAATCAATATGATGAGTGAAGTCGCAAGCATCAACACCGAAAATATTGTTGCAGAACAAGAGAAGTCCGGACTCCTCGAGTTTATCTCTGCCAACATCAAAAAAATCACGACTTTGGTACAAGACGGCATCAAAAAAGTTTTTGGCTGGAGCTTTGACACAACCAAACAGCTTCTTGATTGGGCTATTCCTGATAGTCCTGTAAAAAATGTTGTGAAATCCATGACTCAGGAGCCATCAATTCCAAAAGAAAGCCTGGAATCCCCTCCCCTCTCTCCAGCTCCAACACCAGCCCCGAAGCCAGAACCAGAATCACAACCAGCCCCAGAAACAACTCAGCAAGAAACCGCCAATCAACAACAAGCCGCGTAACATGGCAAATTTTAAGGAAGACATCCAGGCTGTCGCGGCAGAAATTGTTGATGCGGCAGATTTTGTAGACAACGAAGAGCAACAAAAAATTCTGGAAGAACTTCAGGCGATCCGCAAAAAAACAGAGCCACAAATATTGAAGACACTCCAGGTCGAGGTTTTACCCAAAACGAACATAGAGCTTCCAAACCTCTTAAGTATGAGAATCCATGATTTTCTGGAAAGATTTCACCATCTTCATAACCCGGACCTCAACAAACACAACATCCCTTTAAGAAGAGAGCTTCGAAAAAATGGGATCTCTTATATCATTGACCTGGTGAGCATTTCTGAAAACCAAGCATTCAAGTTGGAACGAATAGGACCCAAAAGAGTCCGCATCCTCCGCCGATTCCTCCAAACATTCGGCCTGGATTTTGGCATGGACCTCGATCCCGACCTCACCGTACAAGTCCGTCAGAGAATCCAAGACCAACATTGTAAAAATGAAGCTGGCACCCTATAATGCCCAGTGCTAAAACCTCAATATGACGCAAGACCGCAAAAAAAAAGTCCTTTCAGCCATTGTAAAACACTTTATTAACACGGCTGAACCGGTTGGCTCCAACACCATTCTGGTGAGCTACAAATTCAGCGTGAGCCCGGCAACCATCCGCAATGACATGGCCGCCCTTGAAAAAGAAGGATTCATTTATCAGCCGCACACATCTGCCGGACGGGTCCCGACGGATCAAGGATACCGGCTCTACATTGATGAAATGGCCGATTACGAACAGGCCCACAAACAGGCACTAGAGGTTTTGCAACAAGTCACCGAGCAGTACAAAGTCGAGAAAGTCAAAAACCGCATTTACGATGCCGTGGAACTTATTACCCGGGCCACCGAAAACGTAAGCTTCGCCACCCTCCCAGACAACAAACGCACTTTTTATCTTGGACTCGCCAACGTTTTGCGCCAGCCGGAATTTGCCACCGACTCCATCCGCGCCAGCCAGGTCATTGAAGTCCTGGAAAAAAACGACAACTTTGTCCAACTCCTTTCCGGCCTGGACATTAGCGATAAAGTCAAAATCTTCATTGGAAAAGAAAACATTTTAGAACAGATCCAATCATGCAGCCTTATGGTCACCACCTATAACATTGATGGCTTTCAGGGATACTTTGGCATCCTTGGCCCAACACGAATGAAATACCCTTTCAACCGTGCCATCATGGAAGAAGTCAAAAAATTAATCGAAAAATAATGAACGATCAAAACCCAACCCCACCTCAAGACAATCAAACATCAGCTCAAGACGATGTACAACAAGACGTAAATCTGGACACCATCCAGCAAGAGCTGGAACAGACCAGGCAAAAGCTGGAAGAGATGACTGTCATCAGCCAGCGTGCTTTGGCCGATCTCCAAAACTTTAAACGCCGCACAGAAGAAGAACGATCCCAGTTTGTAACCATGGCCAACGCCGCCCTCTTCAAAGAGCTCCTGCCTATTTTGGAAAGCGCCAGCCGTGCTCTGGAACACCAACAAAAAGACGAAGAGTGGACCAAAGGAGTTGAACAAACACTATCCCACCTCCTCCAGACCACAGAAAAAATGGGGCTCACCCCAATCGCCACCGACGGCGAGTTCGATCCGGAAAAACACGAAGCACTGCTCACCGGACCCGGCCCGGACGGCCAGATCATTGAAGTCCTGGAAAAAGGGTACATGCTCGGCGACAAAGTTATCAAGCCGGCTCGCGTGAAAGTTGGCAACGGCCAATAACACGAGTACAATGGGGGTTAGCAACTAACCTCCACATCATGAAACTCTTTCAAAAAGCCCCAAAACCAGCAGCCAAACTCTTGGCACTCCTTCGCATTTCACTCGGATGGATTTTTCTGTGGGCCTTCGTAGATAAGCTTTTTGGATTAGGATTCGCCACATGTCACACTGAGACCGGAGTCACAGAACTCTTGTGCCAAAACGCCTGGTTGAGTGGAGGATCTCCAACAACAGGATTTTTAACCCATGGAACGCAAGGCCCATTTGCCGGAATCTTTCAGGCTATGGCCGGCAACCCAATTGTTGACTGGCTATTCATGCTTGGTCTGCTTGGAATTGGAGTTTCTTTGATTCTTGGTATTGCCATGAAACTTGGAGGATGGTCTGCCGCAATCATGATGGTAATCCTGTACCTGGCAACACTGTCACCTGAAAACAACCCAATCGTCGATGACCACATTGTATATGCCTTTGCCGCACTCGCCCTTGCTTACAGCGATGCGGGAAAAACCTTCGGTCTGGGCGAATGGTGGGCCAAAACCGACCTGGTCAAAAAGAACAAATGGTTGGCGTAAACTAGAGTTCAAATTTCTCATAGTGCACCCGCTCCGGAGCAACACCCAAGCTTTTCACAGCCTGGACCACTGCCTCCATCATTGGAATCGGACCGCACACATACACTTCGCGCTGCGCCACATCCGGCACCAGACGCTCAATCTTTTCTGCATCAATCCTCCCCTGCTCTCCTTCAAACGACTCATCCTGGCTCATCACATGCGTGAGTCGAACATTCTCCATACTCGCCGCCAGATCGTTCAGCTCCTCCCAAAAAACAATATCCTCACGCGTGCGGTTTCCATAAAGGACCTCAACATTTTTCCCAGCCTTTGCCAGCTGTTCAGAAAGTGATCGGATCGGCGTAATGCCAATACCACCGGCAACCAGAAGCACGCGATCGGCAATTCCAAAAAAGTCGGTAAACACACCATATGGTCCCTCAATCATAATCTTGGTTCCCGGCTTCAAATCCTTCAACATCTGAGTAAAATCGCCAACCTCCTTCACCGTAATACGAATCTGCCTGCCATCCGGCACCATAGAAAGTGAAAACGGATGAGCCTGCCACCAGAGCCCCTTCGCCAAAAATCGGAAAATCATAAACTGCCCTGGATCAACCTTAAACCGATCCATGGCTTTTCCTTTTATGTAGATAGACACCGCGCTGCCCGTTTCACGAACCACTTTATCCACTACAAATCCATGCCGGAAAAAATTATAGAGCGGCACACCAAAACGGAACACCACATGCATCCCAAAAACTGTGGCATACAGCGCAATCCAGTATATCGCGAACACCTTACTCACAATCAGATCCGTTCCCACCTCGGCCTGGTGAAAATACGACATAAAAAACGCCACATACACTGCCAAATGCACAAAATACCACGACTCAAACTTCACCCTACTCCGCACAATGTAAATCGACGAGATCACCACAAACACAAAGAGCCACAGCGCGATCGCCGCCATCCACACATGCTCATAATCGAACACAAAACTCATGTACTGATCCACCACATTAATCCCACTCGCCCCCGCGTACCCCAGAGACAACAAAAGCGGATGCGTCAAAATAAAAAGCAGCGTCAACTTCCCGTTTAGCTTATGCACCTTGGCCAGCTTATCCAAACCAAAGACCCGCTCCAGCCAAGGCATCCTTCCCATAAACAAAAACTGCAAAAGGACGGTCAACCCGGCCAAAAGCCCAGCCAACCGCCCCAACGCGATCATTGCATTATTCCCATCCGTACCAAAAAGGCTGCCGGATCCCTGCCACCAGTAGAAACCGATGATTGCAAGGTGCAGAGCAAGAAACCCTATCCACAGCAGCTTTTTGGTCTTATTCATGAAGAAAAACTATTGAACAGTCAGAGTTCCAACCATACCCATGTCACGGTGACTTCCAACAGAACAATAATATTCGAAAGTTCCAGCTTTGTCAGCTACGAATTCAATAGTTTCGGTTTCACCGGTATTAATAACCTCTGTTTGGGCATCAAACTCGTCGATCACAAAGTCATGACTTCCACCAAGATTGTTCAAAGTAATACGAACAGTATCACCTTCATTAACCGTCATGGTGTTTGGAGAAAAACTAAAGTTCTCCGCGTCGATGGTAAACTCCTTTACCCCTTCCTCCATAGCCGCGTCGTCCTCTTCCATTGAATCCCCTTCTTCCATAGCGTCATCCTCCATCATAGAGTCATCTTCCATCATGGCATCATCATCCTCCATAACCTCGTCATCCAACGGCAATGTTTCAACCGTCAAACCACCAGACCGCTGATCATCGGTATTGGTACCAGAAGGCGGAGTAGTCTCGCCACATCCCACCAATAAAGCCATCACCATAAGTGACGCTCCAAAAACAGATAATTTCTTCAACATAGGAAAAAATTTAAAAAATAAATATAGTCCACCTTAATAAAGATATACGTCCTCACGCAAGATTTTCTTTCAAAATGATCCTTGACTCGCCACTTTTGGCACTCTATAATTTCGAGTGCTAAAATTTGAAAATTTGGATGAGTCTGAAAGAAACATACGTATCAAACCTCAAAAATATACCAGAGAAGAATCGAATTTTTGTAATGATGCACCGCGGACACGACTGTCTGGCTCCAAGTCCGGCAATGGTAGAAGCCATTAAGAAGAAGGATGAAGAGCTCCAGGAAAAAGGGATGGATCCCGTGAAAGCCCACAATACCGCCTTTGAAAAAACGAAGTTTGAAGAAAAGTATCGAAAAAAAATCACCAACGATCCACAGGCCCAAAAGCTGATGCAGGAAATCAAAGAACTGGCCAAAAAAGAAGACGTGTACCTGATCTGCTACGAAAAAGAACCAAAAAAGTGTCATCGGCACATCCTTATAGACATTATCAACAAACTTTAACTCACTCTTATGACTAAAATTATTGGAATCGACCTTGGGACAACCAACTCCTGCGTAGCCGTTATGGAAGGAGGAGAACCAACCGTTATCAACAATGCAGAAGGACAACCAACAACCCCATCTATTGTTGCTTTTAAAGACGACAAGCGCATGGTGGGGATGACCGCCAAATCACAGGCGGTGACCAATCCGGAAAACACCATTTTCTCGGCCAAACGTTTTATTGGACGACAGTTCAGCGAAGCCGGAGACGACATTAAGCGCATGCCATACAAAGTGATAAAAGGAAAAGGTGGAGAGGCAGAAATTGAAGTAAACGGAAAACAGCACCGACCGGCAGAAATCAGTTCAATGGTTCTGGCAAAACTCAAAGCCGACGCAGAAAGCTATCTTGGAGGACCGGTGACAGAAGCGGTAATTACCGTGCCGGCATACTTTAACGACGCGCAACGCCAGGCAACCAAAGATGCCGGAAAAATTGCCGGACTCGATGTAAAACGAATCATCAACGAACCAACCGCAGCCGCCCTGGCCTACGGTCTGGACAAACACAAAGGTGTCGATAAAAAGATCGCCGTGTTCGACCTTGGTGGAGGAACATTCGACATCTCTGTTTTGGAACTTGGAGACGGAGTATTTGAAGTAATGTCCACCAACGGAGACACCCAGCTTGGAGGTGACGACTTTGACCAGGTGATTGTTGGATGGCTCTTGGAAGAGTTTAAAAAAGAGTCTGGAATCGATCTCTCAGAAGACAAAGCCGCGCTCCAACGTCTGCGTGACGAAGCAGAAAAGGCCAAAATCCAACTTTCCGGATTGCACGAAGTGGACATCAACGTGCCATTCCTGACCATGGACGCCAACAACTCTCCAAAGCACTTCCAGACCAAGCTCAGCCGGGCCAAGATGGAAGATTTGATTGCTCCGATTGTGGAGAAGTGCGTAGAACCATGTAAGAAAGCTGTCGACGATGCCAAAATCTACATGTCCGACATTGACGAAGTTATTTTGGTAGGAGGATCAACTCGCATTCCAATGGTACAGGACAAAGTGAAAGAGGTGTTCGGCAAAGAGCCACATCGGGGACTCAACCCAGACCAGGTGGTCGCTCTTGGAGCTGCCATTCAGGGAGGAGTTTTGCAGGGAGACGTGAAAGACGTGGTTCTTCTGGATGTAACTCCCCTTTCATTGGCGATTGAGACTATGGGAGGCGTGGCAACCAAGCTCATTGAGCGCAACACCACCATTCCAACCACCAAATCACAAGTCTTTAGTACCGCTGCCGACAATCAACCAAGCGTGGAAATCCACGTAACCCAGGGAGAATGCCCAATGTCTGCCGACAACAAATCGCTCGGACGGTTCATTCTGGATGGAATTCCACCAGCTCCACGAGGCGTGCCACAAATCGAGGTCAGCTTCGACATCGACGCCAACGGAATCATCAATGTAAAAGCAACCGACAAAGGAACCAACAAAACACAGCACATCACCATTACCGGCTCTTCCAACATGACCGACGAAGAGATCGAAAAGATGCGCGCCGAAGCCGAACAACACGCAGAGGAAGACAAGAAGAAGAAAGAGCAGGTAGAAGTCCGCGTGAGCGCTGAATCACTCATCAACCAAACCGAACGAACCCTTAAAGACGCCGGCGACAAAGTTGGCGACGACGTGAAAGGCCCGGTTCAGGAAAAGGTGGATGCGCTGAAGAAGCTTTTGGAAGACGAGGGGGCCAGCAACGACGACATCAAGAAAGCCCACGACGAGCTTTCTGAGGAAATCCAAAAAGTCGGCGCGGCCATGTACCAACAAGGTGGTGCTGAAGGAGCAGCTGCCGAAGGAGACGACGACGGCGTACGCGTAAAAAAAGCCGACGGCTCCGATTCAGAAGGTAGCGAAGACGGCGAGGCTAAAGAAGACGTAGTAGAAGGCGAAGTGGTGGATGAAAAAGATGAGGAGAAGGAATAAAAACCTTCCAACAAAGACCATATAAAAGCCTCACATGACGTGGGGCTTTTTAATAAACATTTCCTCGAAAATCAATATCGATGATCGCCACCTTGCTGTCATTCAATCGATAAATAATCCGAATGTCTCCCATACGCAAACGGTAAGTATTCTTTCCCCATCCCTTCAGCTTCTTCACATCTTGAGATCGAGCCAAAGGGTTCTCTCTCAAGCTCTTTAAACGTTCCTTCAATCGCTTCCGCGTCTTGGCATCAAGAGCGTTAACAAACTTCGTTATCTTATCAGGCATTTACAGGGCATCTATTAAATCATCAACAGGTAACCCTTTACCTTTATTATCACGATCAGCATTAAAAACATTGCCTGGCCTTCCATCCATCATAAATGATCGAGCCAAGACAATCTTAACAATCGCACTCACAGAAACCCCATAGGCCTTCGCCTTTTTCTGGATTGCCTCCTTCAGATCATCTTCAATGTTTACTTGCAAAAGAGTCATAGTGAATAACTATAAAATTAATTATAAATACATTAATATTATAGTAATAATATAGGAATTAGTAAAGGACTACCAACAAAGTAGCAAAAAGAGATAATCAAAACCTGAACGACAAATAAATTCCTACTACATCCACTTCACCCCTCAATCAACTCCTCCTTCTCTTTCCGCGTCAGCTTCTTAATCGCGTATTCCCGCTGCTGCGCCTCCGACCGAGTCGCAAACTCCTCACTATACACCACCCTTACCGGCAACCGCGCCCGCGTATACTTCGCCCCCTTCCCCTCATTGTGCGCCCTTTCCCGAGCCTCCACATTCGTACTGTACCCACAATACAACGTGTCATCACTGCACCGGACCAGGTAGACATAGAATTTTTGCATGGATGGGATGGATGAAACAACGGTTCAATAGAAAGAGTAGCACAGTGGATGATAAAAGAGTGAAAAGCTATGTCGGCCAAGGCAGATTTTTGTAGAAAGAGTCTTTTTGGAGTAAAGTAGATCAGACTTCAAATCCTGTTTATCTCGCAACTTAAGAAAATTCCATGTTCGAACAAGCTTTCAAAAACATTGATAATGTCCTCTGGAAAGATGCTGGTTGTAGTAGCGAACTTGACTATGTAGAACAAACTTCATGGATCCTCTTCCTAAAGTACCTCGAAGATCTAGAACAAGAAAGAAAAACCGAAGCAGCTCTGGCAGGGAAAGGAACCTACACCCATATCATTGCAACTAAATTTCGATGGCACAACTGGGCTGTCCCAAAAACATCAGACGACAAAATAGACCACAACAAAGCAATGACGGGAGATGATCTTCACGATTTCGTCAATAATGACCTTTTCCCCTATCTCAAAAAATTCAAACAATCTGCAGAGAGTGCCGACACCATCGAATACAAGATTGGAGAAATATTTAGCCAACTCAAGAACAGAATTCAAAGCGGATATAACCTCCGCGAAGTTTTAAACATCGTTGATGAGCTCAGATTCAAGTCCCAAAAGGAGAAACATGAACTTTCCCATCTCTACGAAGCAAAAATTAAAAACATGGGCAATGCCGGACGCAATGGAGGTGAATACTATACACCCCGTCCTCTCATTAAAACCATTGTAAAAGTTGTTGCTCCTAAAATCGGGGATACTATTTATGACGGCGCTGTTGGCTCCGCAGGATTCTTAGTCGAAGCCTTTGAATACTTGATGAAAAGCAAAGAACTCTCAACCAAAGATATCGAGACCCTCCAGAAAAAAACCTTTTACGGTAAAGAAAAGAAATCACTTGCCTATATCATTGGCATCATGAACATGATTCTCCACGGAATTGAAGCACCAAACATCATTCACACCAACACTCTTGCCGAAAATTTAGCAGACATTCAAGAAAAAGATCGATTCGACGTTATTCTAGCCAATCCACCATTTGGAGGCAAAGAACGCAAAGAGGTTCAACAAAATTTCCCTATTAAAACAGGAGAAACCGCTCTTTTATTCTTACAGCACTTTATTAAACATCTTAAAGCAGGCGGAAAAGCTGGCATTGTTATAAAAAATACATTCCTTTCTAATGGCTCTACCGGTGATGCCTACGTCTCACTTCGAAAATATCTCCTTGAAACGTGCAACCTCCACACAATACTTGACCTTCCTGGAGGTGCCTTTAGCGGTGCAGGGGTAAAAACCATCGTTTTATTTTTTACCAAAGGTGAACCAACAAAAAAAATATGGTACTACCAACTCAACCCAGGCCGCAACCTCGGCAAAACCAATCCTTTAAACGAAAAAGATTTAGCCGAATTTGTAGAACTCCACAAAACAAAATCTGCTTCAGAGAATTCATGGACTGTAAACGTCGCCGACCTCAACACAAAAACCTTTGATCTATCAGTACGAAACCCAAATAGCAACGACGAGGTGACTTTACGAGAGCCAAAAGAGATTTTGAAAGAGATTGAGAAGCTAGATAAAAAGACCGATAAAATTTTACTCTCTATAAGACAAAAATTGTGAAGATTATTGAAAAAATTGTTATAAAACATTTCAGATCCTTTGATGGTGGCGTAAAACAACCAAAAGTTGAAGTTATTGATTTAAGAGATTTGAATATTTTTTCCGGTGCAAATGATTCTGGTAAATCAAATATATTAAGAGCCCTGAATCTTTTTTTTAATGACGAAGTTACACCTGGTATTAAGTTCGATATAAACAGAGATTTATCAAAAGTACTTAAAGCCAGAAGTGACGCTAAAGCGCAAAGCAAAAGAAAAGCAGCTCCAAAAACAGATGTTCGCCAAAAAGATCTTTGGGTCAAAATCAAAATACATTTTTACAACGATAAAAAAGGTGTGCTACCAGAACGTTTTTTTGTCGAAAAAACTTGGGACAAAAATGGTTTGCATCCCAAACGCAATTCAGATGTAAAGAAGCATAAACACAAATACCAACATGTGCAAGAAGGCAGACTAACTATGTTTCTCAATAATATTCAGTATGAATATATTCCAGCAGTAAAAGACAGACAGTTTTTTAATTTTCTTTTTCAGAAACTGCAAAAGCACTTGTTCGAAAAAGAAGACAAAAAAGAACAAAATGTTTTTAAAACGCACTCTTCAAAATTCAACGATCTTTTGAAAGATCAAACCATCAAACTTTTTGAAGAGTTTAGAAGTAACACAAGTATCCAAGCACGATTTAGCATACCTGATACACTCTTAGATTTCTTTAGGACACTTGGAGTCACAACTGACAATGAAGTATCCTTATTTGATAGGGGTGATGGTATTCAGGCACGCTTTATCCCCGATATTCTTAATGAAATTTCTAGGAATTCACGTAAGAAGATAATTTGGGGATTTGAAGAACCTGAAAACTCATATGAACCGTTGCGCTGTTTTGAGCTTGCACAAGACTTTGTTAAGTATGCAGAAAAAAAACAGATTTTCATTACTTCGCACGCCTTCCCTTTCATCTCTCTACAAGGAGAAAATATAAGCTCTTACAGAGTAAAAATTGAAAAGAATGTTTCTCAAATTGGATTGATTAACTGGGAACAAAGAACAATAAAAGGGCCGGAATTTGAAAATGATACTGATGAGCTTGAAAAAGAAGTCGGAATTTTAGAAATGTACTCTAAATTGAGTGAGCACCTTGGGCATGAGTTAAAAAAACAAAAGCACACGGTTTTTATAGAAGACACTAAAAAAGAGATATATAAAATTGCTTGGCTTAAGATAAATGAAATTGCTTGTAATAAAGATAATTTCGAAAAGCTCTTTCAAGAAAAATCTCATTTCCATATATATGGGAAAGGCGGCAGAGATGAATTGCAAAAATTTTTAGACTTAGCAAACATGGAAGAATATAAAAATTCCGGAGTAATTGGGATTTTTGATTTTGATGATGGTTTCAATAATTTTAATGGTTTAAATAAAATAAGATGGAAAGAAATTGAAGGAAATAAAAATGATTGTCTTTTCAGGAAACGAAAAAACTATAACTGTTTTTATAGCTTATTAATTCCAGTTCCCCCTTCACGAAATGATTATGCTGATAGTACTTATACTCACAGTTACTTAACCTTGGAACACCTTTTTGAAGATTCCGTGCTTACCTCAATAAAAGCCCATGGTGGAGAATATGAACCAAGCGGTGGCAAAAAAATTGTGAAAATAAATGCTAAAGGGACACTGTGGAAAAAACTTTTTAAACTGAATAAAGCAGATTTTGAAAATTTTGAACCACTTTTTAAAAAAATAAATGAATTATTTAATCATGAATAATTGGCAGATTAAAAAATTGGGAGAGATATGCATTGTTAAACCACCAAAAAGTGAGGCGCGAAAGAAGCTTAATGACAACGATGTTGTTTCATTTGTGCCAATGGAGGATCTCGGAATATTGAATAAGAATCTTAACTTAAGCCAAACAAAAAAACTCAAAGAAGTCGTGGAAAGTTATACATATTTTGCAGATGATGATGTACTAATGGCGAAAATTACACCATGTTTTGAGAATGGAAAACTCGGGATTGCAAAAAATTTAAAGAATGGGATTGGTTTTGGATCAAGTGAATATGTTGTTTTTAGGACAAATGATGATTTATTACCAGAATATCTTTTCTATTTTTTATCTACTAAAAAATTTCGAGAGGAAGGATCCAAAAATATGAGGGGTGCGGCTGGTCATAAAAGGGTATCAAAAGAATTTATTAAAAATTTCACCATATCCTTTCCACCCCTCCTCGAGCAAAAACGCCTCGTCGCACTTCTTGATGAACTTTTTGAAAAAATAGAAAAAGCCAATGAAAACACTAAAAAAAATTTAAAAAATTCGAAAGAGCTTTTTGAATCTTGGTTGAAGGATAGGATTCACAATCCTGACAACGATTGGGCCAAGCAACAACTTGGGGAAATTGCAGAAAATTTAGACAGGAAAAGGATACCTATAACTAAAAAAGATAGAATTAATGGAGATTTTCCATACTATGGTGCTTCTGGCATTGTTGATTATGTTAATGATTACATTTTTGACGAAGATTTATTACTTATTTCAGAAGATGGCGCAAACCTGTTAGCAAGAACTTATCCCATTGCCTTCTCAATCAGTGGAAAAACTTGGGTTAATAACCATGCACATGTACTAAAATTTAAAAAGAAAATAACACAGAAATTTGTAGAATATTACTTAAACTCAATTAATCTAGTATCTTATATTAGTGGTATGGCTCAGCCTAAACTTAACCAGGCTTCGCTAAATTCTATTGAAATACATCTGCCTGAAATTTCTGAACAAAAATCAATTGTTGAATCATTTGATAAATTATCAACAAATACAAAAAAAATTGAATCTCTATACCAACAAAAACTCAACAACCTGGAAGAACTCAAACAATCAATTCTGCATCAAGCATTTACTGGAAAACTCTAACACAAAGCGATGACTAGAAAATATTTCGCATCTCGTAATAATCAACAGAAAATCTCAATAGATCAGCTCTATGAAAAACTGCAAAATCTTTATTTTTTATTCCGGGAAAAAGACTTTTTAAAAGAAAAAGCGAAAATAAATTCCCACGAATCAGACACAAAATGGGTGCCAGAAAGCATAATGAGAATAGCAGCAATTAAACTCAATTTCTCCCCATTTCCTATAGATGAATGGAATCCCCAAGATATAAATGAAGAAAATATCTTTTCATGTATTGAGTTCCTATTTGATCACGTTTCTAAGCCTGGTGAGTTAGTTGACATGATAACTCCAACAGGGTGGAATTATCAAGATTATGACTCTTATGATGAACTAACAGGGCGTAATGAATTTAGAGAATATGCCAATTTTTTCTTACTCGATTATAAAAATGGGTTTGAACTAACAGAGGAGGGGGAAATCATATCTCTTGGTGAGCATGGACTGCAGTTTATTTTGAATGCAGACATTGTTCCTTATGATGCAGTAAATGTTGATAGAAAAGTAGTCAATGCCTTATCAATATGGAAAAACAGAAAATCTTCTTTAGAAGAGAGAAAAAAAGCTATTCAAGAACTCGCGGATGTATTTGAATGGCTCAAGAAATCCCAAAAACTTGATAGTATATTAAACAAAAAAGATGAAGCAGCTTTGTTTAATATTGCAAATAATTTTGCTATAAGACATCATGATCCGAAGCAAAAAAGCAATTATGATTTAAATATCTGGTATTCCTGGATATTCCATTTCTATTTAGCTACGTATCATGCCTCAATAAGGATGATTATAAAAAAAGAAACGGCATAAATTTACTCGTAAGCTATACATACTATAAGCCCCATTCCCATGAACGAAGCAGAAACCAGAGCTGAGTATATAGACCCAAAACTAAAAGAAGCTGGCTGGGGTGAAGTTGAAGATTCAAAAATACTCCGCGAATACCGCATTACCGATGGAAAAATACAAACCGGTGGTCTTCGAGCAAAGCCAGAAATCGCTGACTATGTTTTAGTCTACAAAAATCAAAAAATTGCCGTTATTGAAGCAAAAAGCGATGAACTTGAAGTCTCTGAAGGAGTAGCCCAAGCTAAAGCATATGCTGACAAGCTCCACCTTGAATACACCTATAGCACCAATGGCAAAGAGATTTATGAAATAGCAATGAATGGAGATGAAGGTCTTGTTGATCGCTTCCCTACCCCAGAGGAACTCTGGAATAGAATCAATGCTAAATCGAACGAATGGCGAGCAAAATTTGATGCTATACACTTTGAAGACAAAAGCGGAACCAAAAAACCACGCTACTATCAAGAAATTGCCGTCAACAAAGCACTCAATGCCATCGCAGACGGAAAAGAGCGAATACTCTTAACCCTGGCAACCGGTACAGGAAAAACATTTATAGCTTTTCAAATCGCCTGGAAACTCTTTCACTCACGATGGAACTTAAATCGAGACGGCGGCCGCCAACCACGCATACTCTTCCTTGCTGATCGTAACATCTTGGCAGATCAAGCCTTCAATAACTTTTCTCCCTTCCCAGAAGATGCCATGGTGAGAATCAAGCCCCTCGACATTCGCAAGAAGGGTTCGGTCCCAACAAACGGCAGCATCTTCTTCACCATCTTCCAAACCTTTATGAGCGGACCGAATGGAAGCCCATATTTTGGTGAATACAATCCTGACTTCTTCGATTTCATCATTATTGACGAATGTCACCGAGGAGGAGCCAACGACGAATCCAACTGGCGTGCGATCTTGGAACACTTTTCCCCTGCTGTTCAACTCGGATTAACCGCAACACCAAAGCGAAAAGACAACGTAGACACATATCGATACTTTGGAGAACCCGTATACACCTACTCGCTCAAAACAGGTATCAATGATGGATTCTTAACACCATTTAAGGTCAGAAGAATCCAAACCACCCTCGACGAATATATGTACACTTCCGATGACCAACTCATAGAAGGTGAAGTAGAAGAAGGAAAAATCTATCAGGAAGAGGATTTCAATCGAATTATTGAGATCAAAGAGCGTGAAGCAAAGAGAGTCCAAATTGCTTTAAATGAAATGAATGAGGACGAAAAAGCCATTATCTTTTGCGCTACACAAGAGCACGCAGCAGCTGTTCGCGACTTAGTAAATCAGTATGCCAAAAGTAAAAATCCATACTACTGTGTAAGAGTAACCGCCAACGATGGAGCCCGAGGAGAACAGTATTTACGAGATTTTCAGGATAATGAGAAAAACATTCCAACAATCCTTACCACATCACAAAAACTATCAACCGGAGTTGATGCCCGAAACATTCGCTATATAGTTCTCATGCGACCTGTAAACTCCATGATTGAGTTCAAACAGATCGTTGGACGTGGAACACGACTCTTTGACGGAAAGGAGTTCTTTACCATCTTAGACTTCGTTAATGCATATCATCATTTTAACGATCCTGAATGGGATGGTGAACCACTCAATGAAACAATAGAAAAAGAGCCAAGAAAAGTAAAAGAAGCGCACGAAAAGGTAGAAAAAGAATTAAAACCTGAGGAAGAAACCAAAAAAAGACCGAAAAAAATCAAAATTAAACTGAGAGACGGAAAAGAACGAGAAATACAACACATGATTTCGACTTCCTTCTGGAGCGCCGATGGAAAACCTATCTCCGCAGAAGAGTTCCTCCAAAGCCTTTACGGCGACCTTCCCACATTTTTCAAAAATGAAGCTGAACTACGACAAATATGGTCAAATCCAACAACTCGAAAAGCATTTTTACAACGAATTTCCGAACTTGGCTATGGAAAGGAAGAACTTGAAAGTCTCCAACATCTTATAAATGCCGACGAAAGCGATTTATTTGATGTATTAGCCTACGTTGCCTTTGCAAGTCAGCCTATTACACGCAGCGAACGTGTAGATGAATCAAGAAGTAACATATACAAAGGATTGAATGACAACGAAATAGAATTCATCGAATTTGTACTATCTCAATATATTGAAGCTGGTGTTGATGAACTCGATGAGGAAAAATTACCAAAACTCCTAAATCTCAAATATCACGCCATTGCAGATGCACAAGATAAACTCGGTGATGTAACAAAAATTAGAGCTGTATTCTTCAATTTTCAAAAAACACTCTACTCAAAGCACAAAACCACAACTTAAAAAAATACAGAGAATCATACAATATATGGAAACACTCCAACAATTCATCCAGAGAAAAAACGAGCAATTTAAGAAGGCCAAACCAATACGAATGAAAGACATTGGAAGAAAAGGTTGGCACATATATACCCGTGAAGCATGGACATTCATGCCCGAATCAACCATTAAGGAAAAGGTCCTCCTTCTTGAAAGACTACGACTCTCATCGACTAAAGGGGAAATTACTCATCAAGACGGTAACAAAACAGGAAAAATTGTATATAGAATTGGATATTTCATGATTGGAAAAAATGGAAATAGAAAAGGGAAATGGGTCTGGGGACAATTTTGCCCAATAATCCCTGCAAAAGACCTCAATAAACTGATGTCAAAAGCAAAAAAAGAAGGAACAATTAAATAACCCCCATGCCCCGATCCCGCAACATCTACGACCCCACCCTCAACGCCGACCCGGACCATCCATACAAGCTCAGCCGGTCGAAGATTGAGCTCTTCCTCAAGTCGCCGCATCTCTTCTATCTGGATCGCCGCCGTGGCATCAGTCTGCCCGGCATGCCGGCCTTCACGCTCAATTCGGCCGTGGACCAACTGCTGAAAAACGAGTTCGATCAATACCGAAACCAACAGAAGCCGCACCCACTCATGACCAAATACAAGATCAACGCGATCCCCTTTCAGCACGAAGATCTGGAAACCTGGCGCGCCAACTTTGAGGGAGTCCAGACGCACCACAAAGCCACCAACCTGCTCATTACCGGAGCCGTGGATGACATCTGGATCAACCCCAAACAAGAGATCCACGTGGTCGACTACAAATCCACCTCCACCGAAAAAGAACCCAGCCTGGACGACGAATACAAACAGGCCTACAAACGCCAGGCCGAAATCTACCAATGGCTGCTCCGCCAAAACGGCTTCACCGTGAACTCAAAAGCCTACTTTGTCTACGCCAACGGCGATAAATCCAAACCCGGATTCATGGACTCCGCAGACCCAACCGGCCAAACCGGCGTCCTCTCCTTTAACATGACCATCCTGGAATACGATGGCGACGACAGCTGGATTGAACAAACCCTCCAGGACATTAAAGCCTGCCTGGACGCGCCAGAACCACCTCCACTCAGCCCAGAAGACACCGAAGAGTTGAGCCTCTATTTGCAGGAGTTGGAGAACCTCAAATAGTGACCAGAATTTATCCAGACATTAAGAATCCTTCACCCTAAGAAGGTATTTTAAGTATACATTGACCATCACCCTATTAACGTGGTACGTTATTAACGCGACGCATTAATGATTAAATCTTTTAAAGATAAAGAAGCAAAACCTTCAAAAAAAGTTCCCCAAGAATTACATCAACGAATAACCAATAAACTTTCAATGATAGATTCTGCAATGAAACTATCAGACTGCTTCCACTGGATCAACAATCATGTCTATAATTTAGAAATAACCGACTACCATTGAAAAAGCTTCACATCCCCCACCCCGGCGAAATCCTCAACGAAGAGTTCATGAAACCCCTCAACCTCAGCCAGTACCGTGTAGCCAAAGACATTGGCGTCCCACCGAGGCGCATAAACGAAATCGTTCATGGCAAACGCGCCATGAGCGCAGACACAGCTCTACGTCTGGGTCGATACTTCAATATGAGCACCGATTTTTGGCTCAACCTCCAAAATCACTACGACGTTGAAATCGCCAAAGAAAAACTTGGCAAAAAGCTTCAACTAGAAGTAAAAATCCTCAAAGTCGACAAAAAAAAGAAGGTCAACTCCTAAAATTTCCGGCTATCATACGCCCAGTGCAAAAGCGCCTGCCGTTGGCGCGGCCGGCACAACAAATCCCCCGCCGTGCAATTTTTCCGCACCTGCGCAATGTGACGCGTCATGGCTTTCCACCGCTTAATCTGCCGCGCATCCTCCTCTGGAATACGCCTCCCCATGTAATAACGGCAATACCATTGAAACCATCCGCGCGGATCCTCCGGATAAATCCATCCCTTCTTCACCCAATAACTCAAAGGCTTCGACGCGTTCACCCCAAAAAAGTTCAGCTTCGCGTCATGCTTTTCATGGCAGAGCTTCGCCTTCGCAAACCACGAAGCCGGAAACTCCTTCTTGCAATCCGTCATGTACTTTCCGCCAAAAATCCCCATCTCCAGCATCTGCTTGGGCGTTAAATCCGGTTTAAATTCTGGATCAAAATTCTTCCCCTCCGGCTCCACCAGCAAATACGAATAACCGGTCTGCATTAGATCGTTCACCACAACTTTAACAGGCTTTTTTCGCATGAACGCATTATACCAAAAAACATTAGGTCAACACATCAAATTGGTATATCGTAGGCTATACTATAACTTTCTGAGTCTCTAACATGTGGTTTCTCATCACTCTTATCGCGTTGAACATCATTTCTGTTTTGGTGTATCTCTTTATGCACCAGCAGGTTACACGCATCCTGGAAATGCAGCAGCGCACCTTCCTTCTTCGCAACCAAGTAGAACTCCCAAAGAAATCGACCATCCGCTCCCGCGCCCTCTACCTTCTTATTATCATCGGCACCATTATCTACACAACATATCTTTACGTAGGCCTTAGCACCATCTTCTCATGAACGACAGCCACAAAAAGATCGAAAATGAAGACATTATCATCCACGTGAACCGTCATTGGGTGCAGTTAATCAAACCCCTGCTCAGTCTGTTTTTAGTATGGAGTCTGGCTCTGAGCTTCATCCACCTGGCATTTCTCTCTAATGAGCAAATGACTGCCAACATCCATTTTATAGGAGCTGTTATCATCCTCACTATTGGTAATCACTGGTTCTTTTATCGACTTCTTCATTGGCAGCTCTCATCATCACTCATTACCAATCAGCGGGTTATTCACTTTCGGAACATGCCATTTGTTCGCAACGACATTCTCTACGTCCGCATAGATGAAATCCACGAAGTCGAAGAAAAAATGCACGGACTGCTCCCAAACCTTTTGGATTACGGCAGCGTGATTATTAATCTGGCCGCCGTGACAGAAACCATTTCTCTCAACTATATCCCCCATCCCGCCACCTTCACCAATCTGATTGAAATCATCCGCGAAAACAAACACGAAGAGATCGATGTCCTCCGCGAACTCTGTGAACCTTACTCACAGAAATACAAAAAGCATCCTGTAAAAGCACGCTAACAAGAAAATTAAATAACACGTTACAGCTCATGCAACCACTTTTTTTCGACCTCGACGATACCATTCTGGTGTACCACGGCGTGTCGGAACAAGCCTGGACCGAAGCCTGTGACATCTATATCGACCACTTTTCCAACCTTTCATCATCGCAGCTTTTGAATGTGATTTTAGCTGCCAGTTCATGGTTCTGGTCCGATGAAAAACGCTTCAAAAAAATGATGCACAATCTGGTGGAAGCCCGCCGGCAAGTCGTTTCCAAAGCCTTTGAAATGCTGAAAGCCGAAGGGATTGCTGTGCCAAATCAGGAGGTCGCCAACACCATTGCCGACTACTTCACTCATCGCCGGGAAGAGCTGATCTACCCTTTCCCAGGAGCGCTGGAAACATTACGGGAGCTTCAACAGCGCGGCACTCCCCTCACCATGATCACCAACAGCAACGCAGAGGTTCAACAACGCAAAATCGACCGTTTCCACCTGGACAAATATTTCGATAACATCATCATTTCCGGAGCCTTCGGCTACGACAAACCAGATTCCCGCATCTTCCAACACGCGCTTGACTTTTATAAAATCGATGGTGATAATACCTCCCTTGCCACGATGATCGGTGACAGCTTAACATCAGACATCTTCGGAGCAAGCCAGCTGGGCATTCAAACCATCTGGAACGACTGGCGCAAATCCGGACTTCCCCAAAACGCGCCCGCCAAACCGGATAGAATCATCCACTCCATTCAAGAAATACTCTAACTTAAAACCATGAAAAAACTCCTCAAAGTCTATCAAGACGTAGATGCTTACATCGACAAAGAAATGAAAAACTGCGACAACATTGCGTGCCACAAAGGTTGCGACGCCTGCTGCAAAAAAAGCAGTGATGTCATGGTTTTTCAACCCGAAGCATTTAACATTGTTGATTACATAGCAGAAAAAGCCACAACCGCGGTTGGGCAAAAGATGCTCGAACAGATGAAAGCCGCTACTTCAGAAACTGAAGAGTGTCCGTTTCTTGTTGAAGGAGAATGTGGAGTCTATGAAGTTCGCCCACTTGCCTGCAGAACCTACTATGTTCACGGAGAGCCATGTACAGAAGAAGAAGTTCACCAAGGAACACGAACGCAGGATATGCACCTATGGGACCTAAAAGATTTGATCCCCCTTCACCGTCCACTGATTGAAGAACTTTACGGAGTTAAAGATCCAAACTCACAAGACGCGATGTTCTTAAGTGGCGCAGCCGCTAATTATGCCTACCCTCTAAACAAGGTGATGTGGCCCAAGTTTGCAGAAGGAGTTGAGAATCAAATGAGCGCTTCAACTACGGACAAATCGGATCCGGATTCGAAGTAATCTCCGTTCCGTAATGGACTGTCAGATAGAACTTGCCACCGTTGGCCGTTTCATCAACAGCAATGCCAAGGCCAAGATATTTGTAGTTTGGACTCACAATACTGTCGTAGTGCGGTGAATACGCCCGTCCTTTTTCTCCAACAAAGAAATCGTAGCTCTTGCGAATTCCGGCAATCAATTCGTCGGTACACTCCCCATCGTTGCAGGAATAGTACTCCCAGGCGATGTTTTCAACATAGTCAGACCGGCCTCCACTGCGCTCAAACTCCACCCCTAAATCCGCGAACCAACGCCCAATCAAACTATAGTCATAATAAGCACTCGAACCCGGCCGGGTGTGCGAAATATATCCCAGATTTTCGGCCCGCTCCGACCAGATCGCCGCAGTTCGCCCAAGCTGTGGTTCATACTCATACGCCGCAAGTCCAAGCCCGGCACGCGTATCATTATTCCACCCCAGCCACGTTTCACGCACACGATCCATATCAATATTTTCCGGCATATCCTCCGGCGACGGCGAACAGGTTGACCCTTCAATTTCAGCAACATTTGCCCGACTCAAAAGCGATGGATCCGCAGCCGATTCGGCCCCAGCCAATCGCCACATCATCTCTGCCAACTCACCCCGACTCCCCTCCTGATTGGCGTATTCAAAAGATTCCGGCAAAACACCTTCATTCCCCAAAGCCCTCAGGTAAGGGCTATACCAAAAATCCCCTCCCTCACTCACCTCTATACCTTTCGCTAACGCAATGATCTTCGCCGCTTCCACAACCGAAACCTTCTGATCCGGCTTAAAAGTGCCATCCTCATAGCCTCCAATTATATTTTCAGCCTTGGCAATACAGACCGCTTCCGCGAACCACGCATCCTCCGGCACATCCGCAAAACACTGCTCTGCATCCGGCTCTGCAACCTGCTCCTCTCCATCCGAGTTTCCCCCAAAACCATCTTCAATTGAGCTGGCCGCGAAAACAACCTTCATCAATTCCGCCCGATTCAGGGCTTTGTTTGGACGAAAAGTTCCATCAGCATAACCGGTCATTGATCCATACTGATTCATATATTCAATCGCCAGATAGTTGTCATTATCAATGGCTAAATCAGGAAAAACCTGTGCCTGCGCGAGTCCGGAAAAAGCCATCACAGCAATCACCGCACCCAACATGAAATTTTTATTAAATCTTCGCATACGATTTGCGTTTAGAAAACAAGCGCAGGTAGTATAGCAGAAAGTGTTTCAAGCGCGAGTGCATCGCTTCAGATAAATTTCATCAAAATTTTATCTGCCGATAATGTCGGATTGATAGCGTGGATCATGCTCCTTGAAGCCTTCGAAATATCGAGCGGCAACAAGGGCGGATCTTTGACAACAAGCACTCCACAAGGAACACCAACATGCAATCCGTAACCTCAAACCTCATGATCAAACTTTTCTCTGTGCTGTTCACAGTACTCACCTGCCTCAGCGCAACTGGCTGCGACAGCGACAACGCGACCGTACCGGAAGAACCGGTAGTGGCCCTTCGCGCAGTCTACGACCTGCCGGAAGGCTGGACATGGCTCGACGAAGAAAACGGTGTCGCCATCTGGGAGCATCGCTCCAAAGATGGTGGATCTCCATTCGTGAAGTTCACCCCTCTCGAATTCCCAATCGGGACCGAAGAGGAAGCCAAAGCCGATATTCTGGAAAATTACAACTACATTCACTGTGATCGCGGGCAGTCTCCCGATCAAGAATGTGATCGCAATCCAGAGTATTATAAAGAGTTCGTATTCGACGACACCACCGTCTACGCCTCCATGTCCACTGGCTCCGTTTGGGGTATGGAAAGCTGGACCAGCGTTCTCGGCTTCGAGCATGATGGCCGCAAAGCCATCTTCATTCTCTACGACAAAGCAGACCTCCACATGGAGGAACTGGAACAGATCATCTCCACGCTCAAGTTCGTTGAGCGTTAACCTCAAACAGAAGGAGAACACCCAATGTCCAAATGGAAAATGAGAAGCTTGTGGCTCCTCATGGTAACGTTCTGCTGCATCCTGATTCCTGGATCACCCAGTGTGGCTCAGGAAGGAGGAGACAAGCAGATCTTCAGCGGCATCTGCCAAAACCTCACGCTGGAACAGATTCCGGTAGGAGATTTCAAGAGCGACACCGTTCTGCCCCAGACCCCATACAACATCAACCAATGGTACAACACTCCTTATGAGGATGGCTACTGGTTCGATGACGTATGGATCTACGGTCACGACGGTATCGACAGTGAAGGGTCCAGCGACACCGAAGGCGTCAACGATGTAGTCTCCACTCAGAAAGGGATTGTCATTCTTTCCGAAAAAGAAAATCTCACCGCTGGGTGGGGCGAATCCATCATCATGGCCACCCGCCCGAACAAAGGCTCGGAAGAGATTCTGACCTTCCACTACCATCACCTCTACAACAACGGCAAAAGTGGCACCAACTATGTCACCACTCGGCAATTCAACGCCTGTGAAACGGTGAATCGTGGAGCTCTGCTGGGCAAAGAAGGAAGTACCGGAAAAAGTGAAGGATCACACCTTCACCTGACCGTACGACGATGGAACAGCCTGCAGGATCTCAAAAATGCTCTTCAGGACAAAAATAGAGCTTCCCTGTTCGGCCACGGCTACACCTACAACGACGACAGCAAACTCCAGAAACATCTGGATCCTCACGCGCTCCTCTTCAAGTACTTCCATGACTACCAGGACCCTAACCAGGCCTACATGTGGTCACTCCCGTACGTGAAGAAGATGCGCAAGTACGGCATCGAGTTCGGCTTGTTCGACGGACGCTATGGCGCGCAGCAACCAGCAACACGCGGTGAAGTCGCACGTTGGCTGAAAACCGCATTGGGAATTCCGAGCATCAAAAACGTTTCGGCAACGTTCAAAGACGTTCCCGCTGACGATCCTCTATTCCCTTATGTGGAAGCACTCACGCGCTTCCCTGCCTCTGTCGCCAACACGCATAATGCAGTCATCAACCCAGTACACTCGTGTACTGAGGACGAAGGCTACAGTTTCTGTCCAGACAGCCCCATCAACAGGGTGGGAGCCCTGAAAATGATCGTCGTCGCTCTCTACTACGCAGAGTTCGACAGCTTTCAAAAGGAATTTTATTGGACCCAGACAGCTGCCGACGTTTTGGATAAAATCAGCCTGTTCTTAGAGATCCCCAAAACGCAATTCTTTCAGGACATTGACATACACGAATGGTACGCGCCATACGTGTATTTTGGCGTCTGGAAAGGATTGGTACAGATCCAAACCAACTTCAACCCCGGACAACACGTCATGCGGGAAGAAATGGCCAAATGGATCATCAAAGCGTATGAACTGAACAACAGTTCATACAACAGCCTCTGCGATAACGTAGCTTGTCCCATCGGACAGCACTGCAATCCAAACAACGGAAGCTGCAACGACAACACCGAATGCGTCCCTTCAGAAACAAAGGGCTGCGAAATCGGCGGTGGGATCGACGAAAATTCCTGCAACCCCGGAGATTGTACTCCAGGGGAAACCAAACAGCAGAGCTGTGGCAACGGTGGAACTCAAACCGCCACCTGCAACGGCAGCTGTACATGGGGAGCGTGGGGAACCTGTACGGGCGAAGGTAATTGCACCTCCGGCCAGACAGCTTCCTGCGGAAACTGCGGCACCATGACCTGCGGCTCGAACGGGCAATGGGGATCGTGTCAGAATCAAGGCATTTGCCAACCAGGCCAACAGCAGAATCAAACCTGCAACAGCGTGGGAACGCAAACAAAAACCTGTTCCAGTTCCTGTAACTGGGGCGGCTGGGGTCAATGCACTGCAGAGTGCAGCCCCGGACAAACGCAACAACAATCCTGCACGGTCAACGGACAGTCGGGAACCAAAGAAAGGAGCTGTAACAGCAGCGGTCAATGGGGAAGCTGGAGTTCCTGCCAGTCATCATGTCAGGACACCTACCTCGCATCGAGCAGCCAGTCCTGCTACAACAACCCCCAGGGTTCGGGAAATCCAACTCTGTGTTTGAACGTACAACAAAACAGCGGGGCCAGCTGGAAATACAGAGTCTGCAAGCAAGGTGGAGCTTTCAGCAACTCTTTCTCTCACCAGTTGAGAGATGATAACCACATGGTCAACTACTCGACCTACAACGAATCCACTGGAGTCAGCTGTACAAACTGGAAGTCATTCAACCTCAATCAGGTAACCGGCTACGGAGCCATGAATGGTGCGGGTCTTCGGGCCTACATCAAATCACCCACAAGCTGCAGCCAAGCTGCCTGCCAGTATTACACTGGCTCAATCACCATCCGAAAGGAGTGCTTATGATCAAAAGCCGGCCGCCTCGCATCAGCGGGGACGGCCGGTCTCCTTTACAAACCTTACTGCAGAGTCCGGGCCAAAAAGTCCACAGTCTTTCCCCAAGCATCAGCCGTCTTTTCAGGATCATGTCCGGCGTTCGAAGGATTCGCAAAAGCATGTCCCACACCTTCATAAATATAAATTTCATTATCGATTCCAAGTTGATCCAAAGCCGCATCAAACGCATTCACAGAATCAACCGTAATAGAAGTATCCTCTTCCCCAAAAACACCAAGCACCGGCCAATCAATACTCCGAAGCTTCTCTGGATCGGTCTAAAGATTTCCATAATAGATCACCGTCGCATCAAGCGGTTCGTTCAGCGCCAACTGCATCGACATTCCTCCACCAAAACACCATCCCATCGACCCAATCTTCCCATTAAAATTATCCTGCTCTTTCAAAAATTCCGCAGCAGCCTTCATATGTTCAATAGCCCGTTCCGGATTCTCCCTCACTTCAGTCGCAAATGTGCCAGCCTCTTCCGGCCCACTCGCAACACGTCCATCATACAAATCGACCGCCAAAACATTGTAACCCTCCTCTGCCAGTTCATGAGCCATATTTTTAATATTCTCATTCAACCCCCACCATTCATGAATCATCACCACCCCCGGATGTTCCCCCTCGTCCATCGGCTCAACAAAGTATCCCCGAAAATTATCCCCATAAGAAACCCATTCGCCAACCTTACTTCCTTCTTCCATTGCATCCTCAGGCGCGACCGTTTGCTGCTGGCAACCCACAAAAAAAACGGCAATCAAAAAAGTGCCGATAAAAGATATTATCCGTTTCATAACTATACAAATTATAGAATTTTATTATAATGTATTGTAAAGCAGTTTCCGGGGCAGCTCAACTTTTACAATTTCACATTTTTATCATGGGAATTTCCATCTTCATTATTAGGATCATGGCTTTTGTATACCTTGCTCTGGGAGTTGGAGCTCTCACCAACACAAAATGGTATAGAGACCTCTTTGATGAAATAAAAAAATCGAAACAGTTTATCTTCGTAGCTGGAATGCTCGCTCTTGTTGCCGGATTTTCAATCGTTTCTGCTCACAACATTTGGAGTTCCGACTGGACTATCATCGTCACCATTATTGGATGGATCTCATTCCTTAAAGGACTTTCTTTGCTCGCACTTCCAACCTTTGGAATGGGCTTCGCTGAAAAAGTTCTCAAAATAAAGAACATCATTCAAACCGTCGGGGCATTTAGCCTCATCTTCGGTATAATTCTTGGATACATCGGATACTTCATGTAATGAACGAATCAATGCTCATCATAGAAAAGGCGCTCATAAGCGCCGCCACTATATTCGTCTATATGAATATATGGTTCTTCGTTGCGCTGGCAAAAAAACGGTACGACCTGGTCGACATTGCCTGGGGTCTGGGCTTCATAGTCATTGCATGGGAACACATCCTCCTCAACCCATACGCCAACCTCGCCCAATCCCTTGTCACATTCCTCATTACCCTGTGGGGCATCCGTCTTGCTACACACATCGCCATTCGCAATCATGGCAAAAAAGAGGATCACCGCTATGCAAAGTGGCGCAAAGACTGGGGGAAATTCCATGCCGTTCGCGGCTACTTTCAGGTTTTCATGCTCCAGGGATTCCTCATGCTCCTCATAGCAATGCCCGTCTACACCACCGCCAGCCTGAAGGCTATCCAAAACCCATCAGCACCACTCTTTTGGGGAACCGTTATCTGGGCCATTGGCTTTTTCTTTGAAACCATAGGAGATTTTCAGCTCTATCAATTCAAAAAAGGAAGCCAGAACAAAGGCAAAATCATGATGACTGGCCTGTGGAAATACACCAGACATCCCAACTACTTTGGCGAAGTCACCCAATGGTGGGGATTATTCGTTATCGTGCTGGCATCAGATTCAGGGTGGATTGCTATCATCAGTCCACTCCTTATCACCTTCCTTATTTTAAAAGTGTCCGGCATTCCCATGTTGGAAAAAAAATACGAAGACGATCCCATCTTCCAAAGATACAAAAAAAGAACGAGCGCCTTCTTCCCGCTACCACCCAAAAGATAATATGGTAAGCTCGCAGTAATTTAACCCCTAAAACATGAACTGGAAAAAACTTATGCTGATAGCCCTCCCCGGACTTCTCCTTGGACTTGGCGGACTTGTCTTTGCCATTTACGTCTTCACCAACCCAAGAGCATTTTTTGAAACAGCTACAGAAGGAGGTCTTGATAATTTTATGTGGATTTTACCGATTCTTATTATAAGCGTTGTGGTCTTTACCATGCTTATGGTCTTTGTTCCGGTCCTAAAAAGACTTTCAGGCGATTCAAAACAAGGTAAAATGCTTCGGGAAAGAGGTGTAAAAACCATGGCAAGGATTTTAAAAGTGGAAGACACCGGCATCACCATGAATAACGTCAATTTCTACGTAAAAATCACAGTCGAAACCACCAAAGGAAATCAGGCAACATTCAAACAGTTCGTTTCAAGAGTCAACGTCCCACGCCCGGGAGACATGATGCAAATTGTCTACGATCCAACCGATCCAACCAAAGCCGCATCAGCCGTGTAGAAAATAAAAAAGCGACACCAACGAATGGTGTCGCTTTTTCGTAATATCAACTCAACTACTCAATCTCGTAAGTCACACTTACATTCACTGTTACATCCTGACTTCCAGGTTCAATAGAAGGCGCAGCAGCTTCTTCAACAGCAACATCTCCTGCATAACTCCGTGTATAGTACGGTTGTGGGTCATAGAATCCACCACTTTCATTGAAAGTAACAACCCGTCCAAGCCGAACGCCCGCAGCCTTAGCCATGGTCTCAGCCTTTTCACGAGCATCCTTAAACGCTTCCTCTCGTGCCGTTGCCCGAGCCTCACTATCATCATCAATCTCAAAAGAAAGCTGTCCGGTTTGGTTCACTCCGGCCTGTACCGCTCCGTCAATTACATCTTCAACTTTTGACAGATCCTTCACCTCAACACGAACGTTCTGATTCAAACTATACCCAATAATTTGTGGCTCACCGCCTTCCTCTGGATATCGATATTCCGGATTAAGCCAATAGTTTGTAGTCTTGATATCGTCCTCAACAATTCCAAGCCCTTTCAAGAAAGAGACCACACTCTCCATCTTTTCATTTCCGGCCTGAGTCACCTCCTGCACAGTTGGAGCACGCTCCACAACAGACAAATTCACGATCGCCATATCCGGCTTCATTGTTAGTTCCCCTTCTCCATTTACGGTAATAACCCGAGCATACGGCTGCTCTGTTACCTGAAGATTAAAATCTTTCAAAAGTGTTGGCCGTGTAGCGAACCAAAGAATAAATCCGGCAAAAACAAGGAAAAAGATTCCCTGTGCCACATGCCGAAACGTTTTTGCATGCATGGTCATAAAAGTAAAAAATTAAGAAATAAACGAAACTATTATCTTTAATTCTACCATAGATTAGCCATTACATCATTGACAAAAAGATGATCGCAATGAGCTTTCCACATTTTGATGTACAATGAACCAAATACTTTACACCTGTACATATGGGACATCATCAACCAACACCACTTGAAAACATTACTGAAAGCCCTCAAAACATGGTTGCAGACCAGATCATCCAGATTCTTCAAAGACGCTATCCAACCTCTATCGAACAACAAATAGAGGCCATTGAACAGGCGCTCAGATTTAGTCACAATTCCTCCGCCCGCATAGAAGAAAGACGCGAACAGCCTCCCAAAATTTTTTCAGAAACATTTCAAATCATTAAAGAACTCCAATATCCATACAAACTCTTTGTACCTGCTCTGGAATCAGCGCTTGGACAGCTCAAAACACGAACAGTCAGCTTTACCAGAGGAAAAATTGAAATCTATGAACACGATCCACTCGATGATTTGCGAACATCACTTGCTTCAGAGTTTGAAACAACAATAAGCGACACAGACGCTCCACCAACCATTCGAGAACCACAGGTAACAAAGCAGACAATGCCATCACTTGGTGTTCCTCCAGTGGAATCTGCCCCATCAACTCCACCTAAATTTATCCGTCTTTCAGAAAATGTCACCCTTGCGACCGACTTGGCAGCATCCCTTGCAACAGAACTCCTCGGAGACCTTATCAACGACGGAAACAGCCTTACTCTGGAACACGCCCTCACCATGGAAAGCGCAGAAGTAGAAAACCACCTTCGGGAACAAATCTACGAAGCAAAACCTGGTGTTGATGAACAAGAAGTCGCGACCATCCTCTACCTTGTAACCATTAAGTGTAAATCCTACATTAACATCACTCTTCGTCAGGCAGAATCATTTTCCCAGGACATGGAAAAACTTTTAGTTAATCCATCTCGCAGCCAAAGAAAAAAATTACTTCGCGCTGCAAGAATGAAACGAACTACAGAAGCTTTCATAGCAGAACTGGAAGAACTCTCCCAAGACTGGGACGAACTCAAAGAAATCACCCTCAAAAAAGACAACAAAAAAATATTCTCACCAGTTGGACAAATGGAGGAACTGGACTGGAAAATAAGAGACTACATTGTGTGGCATGCGATCTCCAAACTCAAAGATAAACCATCTATTCTCACCGCACTTCCTATTCGAGGGATCGGTCTCATGCGCCCAAACTATCAACCTGAACCAGAATCAAAGAGACAACCACGATCCACCCCTCCTCCAAAAAGAAAACGGTTAAAAGAAACGCTCCGCGGAGCTATTAAAAACCCAATTATCCTCTCCGAAAGTCAAAGACAGGCAGTAGAAGCAAAAGATCACTTCGAATCATGGCTTATTATCAATCTCCTTCAGGAAAGCAAAAAAATAGGGGCCGGACAAAGTGCTTACCGCTGGATTCGCCAACAACTAGAAGCCATTGAAGCAGCATGCGATTCAGCTGAAATCATTAACTCGTTCATGGCAAATGCCATCTCCTACACCGTCAGAATGATGATGCAAAATCCTCGCACAACAGAGTTGCCCCTCTCTCCTGAACAGGTAAAAGAAAGCATTGCAAATGTAAAAAATGCATTTCTCTAAGAGTAGAAGCCAAACTTTCATTGCCCGAAACAATAAAACTGATGTAGCATATGTCAAGAATCACTCACCCCATAGCATGGCTTCTTCAGGAAAACCTTCAAAAAAGGCCACACTCCAAATGCCTTCAATCCACGTAGTCGAACCTTCTCCGCCTTCAACTCCAGCGGTTCGACCATTAATTGAAGGAATCGATAAAGAGGTTGAAGAACAAGCCGAAAAGCTGGCCAAACTTTTTAAAAAAACGATAACAGCGCTCCGCAACATCAGAGATCAAAGCAAAAAAATCAACCACTCCGGTGCAGTGGTTCAATTAAGACAAATCACCACATACCATGACATTGTTATGGAAATAAATCCGCTGGCAGTAGCCTTTCGGCGCGTTATTAACATGACTTACGGAGAAAGTATCGTTACAAACTCACCAGTTTTCATCCGCGCGGTAAGAAGTGCCCTCGAAAAAGCACGCCTCACACACTCAAGCAGTTCCAACCTTCAAATAGCCCCATTCACACTCTGGGAAATCAAAGCACACGCAGAAACGCATCATCTCTTAAAAGATTTACGAATAGCAATTATTCCAGAAATTGGACACCTTGACGATTCCGATTTTCGAGAAATTTTGGCAGAACTAAGATCATACGAAGACCTCAAAAAGTATGCAAAAGAACATCCCGGACTGGAACGGATCCTGGCCATCTGTGAAAACTACGCCCAAAGCCACGGCCACGGAGATTACCTAAATGAACTCATTTATTCGCTTCAGGAAAGTTATTCTCCACCTTCCAGTCGCCGACCACCTCAAGAATAATATTTCTTTGCCCCCTTTTTATGGCATAATGCGTGGGCGCAAACGTAATTTTTTCTCATGATCGATCTTAAATACCTGGCCGAAAACGTTGAAGAGGTCAAAAAAGCCTTGGCAAAAAAACACTACAAAGGTGACATTGATGCATTATTAAAGATGGATGAGGAGCGGCGCAGCCTCATCGCATCCACCGACGAGCTGAAAGCAGAACAAAACAGCCTGGCCAAACAGATCCCGCAAGCCGAAGACAAAGCGCCGCTCTTGGAACAATCAAAAAAACTGAAAGAGCAGCTCCAGGAAGCTGAACCAAAACTTCAGGACCTGGAAAAACAGCTCAACGAACTCCTTTTGGAAGTCCCAAATCCCCCACTCCCTTCAGTTCCAGAAGGCAAAGGAGAAGAAGACAACACTCCGGACCGCACAGTTGGAGAAAAACCACAATTCGACTTCGAGCCACTCGACCACGTACAACTGGGAGAAAAACACGACATCATCGAATTCCAAAAAGCCGTAGAAATGTCTGGAACCCGCTTCGCATACCTCAAAAACGAAGCCGCCATGCTCGAATTCGCACTCATCCAGTTCGTGGCGCAAAAACTCCGGTCAAAAGGATTCACACCAATTGTCCCACCGGTTCTCGTACGCGAACACGCTATGGAAGCCACTGGTTTCTTCCCGGCCGACCGCAACGAAATCTACTCAGTCAACGCCGACGAAGACGACCTCTACCTTGTTGGAACATCAGAAGTCCCACTAACCATGCTCCACGCCAACGAAATCCTTCAGGCAGACAAATTCCCAATGCGATACTTCGCTTTCTCTAGCTGTTTCCGCCGTGAAGCCGGAAGCTACGGAAAAGACACTCAGGGAATCATCCGCGTGCACCAGTTCGACAAAATCGAAATGTTCAGCTACTGCCACCCAAGCAAATCAGAAGAAGAACACGAACTCCTCCTCTCAATCGAAGAAGAGATCATGCAGGAGCTCGGCTTCCACTATCAGGTCATCAACATTTGTGGCGGAGACCTGGGCGCACCTGCTGCAAAAAAATACGACATCGAAGTCTGGATCCCATCTCAAAACAAATTCCGAGAACTCACCAGTACATCAAACTGCACCGACTTCCAGGCACGCCGCGCCAAAATCCGCTTCCAGGACGTTGACGGCAAAAAGTTTGCCCACACCCTCAACGGAACAGCCACCGCTATTGGCCGCACCATTGTCGCCATTATCGAAAACAACCAACAAGCCGACGGATCAATTCTGATTCCAGAAGTCCTCCGCCCATTCATGGGCAATCAGGAAAAGATAGGATAATAAGTTGGATTACTTCGCAAAATCACTTGGCTCACAGCCAAATTTTTCCTGCAACATACCATCCAGCTCATCAGCTTTCGCTGCCAGACCGGCAATCAATTTTTGAATATCCTGTTTTCGCGGCCCGCGAATATCCTCCATATCTGTTCTAAACGAAACATAGACCAGATTTTTATCGATTCCATACCGATACGGATATTCTGAATCACTCAAGATATAACGATAAAACTCCTCCAAATTCTGCTTTGGCAGCTTGGCCAGAGGTGAAGTCGCATACAAATAGTTGTTCTGATACACAAACACACGAATCAACGCGCTTCCCTGATGGAACTCCCAGAAATTAAACCCATTCCGGGCTGTAATTGGATCAATTCCCTGCTCTTTCAAAGCCTCTTCCACAAACTCTGCAAGCGGATTCATCTTTTCCTCTTCAAAGATCTTTTCATTCTGTAGATCATCTCCACAGTTTGGACAGTAGTCCACTTTCTCAAAAAGAACGGCATCACAAGAAGGACATTTCGCCGAAAATTTCCGTTCCGTATTCTCATCCAAAGACTGCAAGTCATCAAGCAGGTCCCGAACCGGAACCGCAAATCCCACATTATCCGCTGATTGAAATTTCGCCGTTGTAATACCGATAATCTGGCCTTCCTCATTCACAAGCGGCCCACCACTATTCCCTGGATTCACCGCCGCATCGGTCTGAATATACTTGCGGCCATTCATCAATTGGTTTGGAGACGAAACAATCCCCTCTGTCACCGTAAACGGCATACCAAAAGGAAATCCCAACACCGAAACCTTCTGTGAATTCTGCACATTGTCATCCATCGCCAACTGCAATTCCGGAGCATCAAGCTTTCCATTCGGCTGCAACAAAGCAATATCATCAACCGGATTCACAAAAATCACACGAGCAGTAATCCGATCCTTTGATTGTGTTTCCAAAGAAACCTCCCGGCTCGTTCCCACCACATGGTGATTTGTGACCACTACATCCTTTTCCTTCAAATAAAAACCACTACCAGTTCCCGCTGCAGTAGCAACGCGCACAATCGCTTTTGAAATGTCTTGATTCATTATTAAGGAGTTATTTCATCAAATTTTGTAGTCCCTCCAAAAGAACAGTATCCGCTTCAGCCCATGACTTTCCACTGGCCGCTTCCAAAAGTTCCACCAACATCTTATACATGTCTTCCGGCAGATCGTTATAGAAAAGAAGTGAGTAAATATCTCCCGCCAAAATTAAATATGCTCCTTCATACGCACGTCGTTCCAGATCTTTTTCCGCATCCTCCACAGTTTTCTTAAAGTAGTTCTTCACACCCATCACATCCATCTTTCCACCTTCCGGCACAAAAACCTCTACTTTATACATCGATTGCGCAAACTTCTCCTTTGGCATTTCTTGCAATTTCACCACTTCCGGCTTCTGATCCATCAACTTCTGATCATCCGGAGCCTGAGCCTTTAGACCTTTAATAACCTTCTCAATCTCCCCTTTCAAAAACCCTTGTGGTCGAAGAGAATAGTCCAGTTTCTGCAGTTCTAAAATCAAAATCTCTTTCCCAAAAGTGTAGAGCCGTCGTCCTTCAAAGTAGTTTACAAACTCCATCGCCTCTTTCAAAATCGATTGAAACTGCTCATAAAAAGCATCAACTTCGGCATCGGTATAGTGTTCCACTTTCAACTCCTGAGCATGTTCCACTCCAAATTTATCAATAAAAAAGTCGTCAAAATTATCGGCGGTATGACAAATATTCTTAAAAAGATCGTAAACCTTATATGGAAAGCTTCCATCAATCGGTGACGCAAAACGGAAAGTCAAAACGTCATCCTCCAGTACCAATCGAGGTAAAACCAAAGTATTAAAGTTCAATTCTGTTATCTGACGCAAAAAAGGAACCAACTTGTCCCCCGCCAACTTCAAAAACGGCGCCCGAATCGTATAATCTTTATCATTCACATCCACAGAAAGAACAGTCGATCCATGCCGAAACTCAAAATGAGTCTGATCCTCATTCCCATATTTCTTCACCTGTTCGGCATTAATATAGTTCAGGATAGCCATAAAAGTATCCCGATAGCGTCCTTCCTGAAAAATCTGCATCACCTTTGGCCAATCATCCAAATTAACCATATTCCGACGCGGACCAAGCGGTGATTTCTGAAATGTCGGTGCGTTTTGCATAGCAAGAGTTAAAACCAGAACCATCCTAGCCAAAACCTTTTTGGAGCACAAGTGACGCCTTCCATTACCCTCCAAATTATGCTACAATAGAGGGAGTTTAAAACAAAAATCATGCTTGCACTTTCAACAGATTCATTGCGTGGATATGGTCTCAACCGCATCTTCCAAATCATAAAAGATGCTGGATTTGATGGCGTAGATTTGGCCATGGATCCACGAAATTTCGATACCATGAATGCCACTTACATCGCTGCACTTTCTGAACAGGTCGGAATTCCGGTTCTGTCTGTTTCCGCACCGATTCATTCCAACGCCCGCAACATTAAAATGGCTGTTGATATTGCAAAAAAGACCGGTGCCCGCATTGTGGTCGTCCAGCCACCAAAGTTTTTTGACTACAAATTCATTAGCTGGATGAAGAACGAGATTCCAAAAATGCGGCAGAAAGAAAACCTTTCAATCGCGCTGGAGAACGCTCCTTCAAAATCATTTTTCGGAATCATTCCCGAACATGCAATGGGCAACATCCTCGATTTAAAGAAGTTCAAACATGCCTGCATCGACACCGCACGACTTGGAAAACGCAAAGAGGATATCATTCGCGTTTACAACACACTCAAAAAATACCTGGTACACGTACACCTTTCCAACCTTCGGGCCGGAACACCATACGCGCCACCAGAAAAAGGAGTTATTCCGCTGGAAAGCTTTTTAACAAAACTCAAACAGGATCAATTCCCTGGAGTCATCTCCTTAAAGGTTAACGGAAAATTCCTTCATGCCGGCGACGACGAGAAACTCATGAAGTCCCTTGCTGAACAAAAACTCTTCTATGATACCTACTTTACAAATGTTAAGATCATGAAGAGTGCCGAAGATGCAGACCCAGAAGAAGGCGCTTCAGCTTCAGAAACAACTCCGGCGGCAAATGACCAAAATCAAGCTCAGTAATGTTTCCAAGTCCTATCAGATAGGAACTGAGCTGGTACACGCGTTACAGAACATCTCCCTCGAAATCGAAGAGGGTGAATTTTTAGCAATTGTTGGTCCGTCCGGATCCGGAAAATCCACACTCCTCCATATGATTGGCGGATTAGATACCCCAACCGAAGGAACCATTGAAGTGGATGGATTAGACTTGGGCAAACAGAACGACAAAAAACTTTCGGCCTATCGCAGCAAAAAGATCGGATACATTTTCCAGGACTTCAAACTCCAGGCACACCTGACCGCCGAAGAAAATGTGGGAATACCACAACTTTTTTTTAAAGGAAAAATCGATCGCCAACCCCAGGCCATGCTCAAAAAGGTAGATCTGGCCAACCGTCTCCACCATAAACCAACCGAACTTTCCGGCGGCCAAAGACAGCGCGTCGCCATTGCACGCGCTCTTATCAACAAGCCGGATATTATCATCGCCGACGAACCAACCGGCAACCTGGACTCCCTCACCGGGAAAAACATTATCGATCTTCTCAAAAAAATTCACAAAGAAGAGGGCATCACTTTGATTGTCGTAACCCACGATCAAAACATCGCCAAACACGCCGACCGCATTGTAGAGATCAAAGACGGCATCCTAAAAAAGGAAAACAACTTCAAAAAATTCATGAACTAACATGTTCCTTCTCGCTAAAAAAAATCTACTCGCCCAAAAAGGACGCACCATTCTCACCACGATAGGTGTTGCCATTGGAACCGCTTCCCTTTTGGGGATTTTGGCATTTAGTAATGGGCTTCGAATTGCTGTCATCGAATCCATCACCAGCAAAGGATCCCTCACTCAACTCACCGTCCAGCCAAAAGCAGGCGAAGCAGGATTTCTCCGCAGCTTCACGCAACTTTCAGAAAACAGTCTCAAGCCGGAAGATCTGGAAAAACTGGCACAAATCAACCATGTAGAAGCCACATATCCACAAATCAATTATGAAAACCTCTCATCATTGCGCGTCACACTCCTGGGTCAATCATTCCAGACCGACTCCATGATCTTCGGCCTCCCATTTGAACTTTTAGAAGAAGACATTATCCGTCCGGAACTCATAGCTAACGAGTCAGAAGAACCATACCCGGCCATCATCAGTCGCCGCATCATCGATCTCTACAACGTCACTGTCGCCCCAACCAACAGCCTCCCCTCCTTTAAAGAAGAAGATATTTCCGGCATCGAATTCATTGTCCTGCCTGGGCAATCCACATTCTTTCCACAACTCGGTTCCGAGGGACCTTCCCGCAAAGCACGCATCGCCGGGTTTTCCACAAAAGTGGATCTTGTTGGCATAACCCTTCCTATTGATATCGTCCGCCAGCTCAACAAAGAGGCCAATCCCGACTACGAAGAAAAGTATCCAAAAATCTTTTTGGAGGTGGATAAAGAAAGCAATGTTCCGGCCGTTGCAGAAGACATTGAATCATTAGGATACATCACCTCTTCCGCTCAGGAAGAGATCCAGATCTTTGAACAAAACTTCCGCATTATTACCGTTGGACTCAGCATGATCAGCCTGATGATCCTTTTTGTAAGTGGATTAACGATCGCCAACACTTTCCTTTCTGCCGTGAACGAACGCAAAGAGGAGATTGGCATTTTACGCGCCGTCGGTGCCACCCGCGGACACATCCAAAAAATCTTCCTCACCGAAGCCGCCCTCCTTGGCTTAATTGGCGGAGTCAGCGGAACAATCATTGGCTACATTGTGGGCTTCGCCGTCGATGCTATTGCCCTGGCATCCTTCCCCGATGTATCCAGCAAACCCGAAACCCTCCTTGTTTACGACCTCCCAACAATCATCGGCATTATCATTTTTGCAATCATCCTCTCCACAGTCTTCGCCTTCATTCCGGCAGCCAGGGCCGCGCACCTTAAACCTCTGGAAGCGCTTTCGGAATAGAGTTTAAATTTGATTTTTCCAAAAAAATATCATGTAATAGTCATATGGAAGATCAATTTCGCAGCCCCTTCTCTCGGTTAAAAACTTCTATTGAGCGACAGACCATTCCCATTCTGGACATGGTTATCACACCTTCGCTCTCTTCCGCCCTGATAAAAACCAAGTCTTCCCCAATCATGGTTTTTTCGCATATCGATCAACACCCTACTGATCCCGACTGGGATAAATCCATAGATTTCATCTTTCACAGTATTAGCAATATGAACTGTAGCCAATGTCTTGTCTGGATTCCCAGGAATAAAGCCCCCAATAAAGACCAAGCGAAAAAGTTCATGGAAAAAATGAAACAAAAAACAATTCCAGAAACATACCGCATGGCAATATTGAACCCAAACTCAAGCATCACAACCAAGCTGGTTACCGACAGTTTTTTATTCCTTCAACGAAAAGCAAATCTGGTTAATGGGATAAATATAAAATTCTTTACAGATGAAGAGGAAGCACTTCACCATATTTTGGTTGATCCTGATTCTAAGACCGCCAAAGATATTCTTACCACGGTTGAGTATCTTTTCGACAAAACAATGAAAATTGCGAAAAAAGAAAAAAACAGTACAAACAAAACAAAATAAGAATGAAAATTCATTTGACAAAGCCGCAAAATTCTATAGAATTTGCCCAGCTATCAGACTGATTACCTATAATAAGGTATACCGATTGTGTTGTGGAAGATAGTCCTGTGAACGCCTCAGAATGGCGTTTCCCTCAGCTATTATTTCACGTTTTTATCTATGCCAAAGAAAAAAACTGCCGCATCAGCTAAGAGCAATAAAGCTCCTACAGCAAAAAAAGCGGCAAAGCCTTCTGCTGCAAAAAAAACAACAAAACGGGCCATTAAAAAGGCTCCTTCCAAAACAACCGAAAAGCGAGCAATTAAAAAAGCTCCTTCCAAAACAACCAAATCCACGAAGGCCTCTTCAAGCGTGTCTGAAGTAAAAACAACCAAGAAACTCAAAACACTTTCAAAGCAAAAAGCTTCACAGAGCGTACTGGACGAAGTAAACACACTTCTCCCGAAAATCGAAGCCTATATTAAAGAAGAAAGCGAACGAAAATTTTTCTCTGAACGAATCGACAAGAAAGTACCGCTTCCAAATCTTATTGAAGTGCAAATCGACTCATACCGATGGTTCCTGCAAGATGGAATCCGGGATCTTTTGGACGAAATTACCCCAATTCAGGACTTCTCTGGCAAGAAGCTGGAACTCCACTTTTTGGAACACTCAATTGGAGAACCAAAATACGACGCAGAAACCTGCAAAATGAAGAACCTTACCTACGAATCACCACTCAAGGTTCACGTACAACTTATTAATAAAGAGTCTGGAGAAATTAAAGAACAGGACGTTTTCCTTGGAGGAATCCCACTCATGACCACACGTGGAACCTTCATTATTAACGGTATTGAAAGAGTTGTCGTCAGCCAATTGGTGCGATCACCAGGTGTTTTCTTCTCTACCAACGCCGCTGCGCCAGGAATGCACAACGCAAAAATTATTCCAAAGCGTGGTGCATGGTTGGAAGTTGAAACCGATAAGAAAGGGATCATCACCGTAAAGATCGACCGAAAACGAAAAATTCCAATCACTTCCCTTCTCCGTGTATTCGGATATTCAACAGACAAAGAGATTAAAGATCTGTTTGCCGACGAAATCATGGGACCGGAAAAAGATTTCATCCAAAACACATTGGATAAAGACGGTGCCAAGACAGAAGATGAAGCATACCAAAACATTTATAAGAAAATCCGCCCAGGAGACCTGGCAACACCAGAAAATGCCAAGTCACTCATCCAGTCCATGTTCTTCGACTATCGAAAATACGACATGGGACCAGTAGCGCGATACAAACTCAACAAGCGCTTCCAAATCGATGTGCCAAACAAGAAAGAGAATCACACTTTCCAGGTTTCTGATTTGGTCTACATCCTCAAGCACTTGATCAAACTCAACAACGGACAAGAACGACCAGACGACATCGATCACCTCTCAAACCGACGTGTTCGTGCCGTTGGAGAACTGGTACAGAACAAGTTCCGCGTGGGACTTCTTCGAACCGACCGAATTGCAAAAGACCGTATGACCGTTATGGATCTTGAGACCGTGACACCAACCCAATTGGTGAACTCTCGTCCAATAACAGCGGCACTCCGTGAATTCTTTGCCAGCTCACAGCTGTCACAGTTCATGGACCAGACCAATCCACTTGCGGAACTGGCCCACAAACGTCGTCTTTCTGCGATGGGACCAGGTGGACTTTCACGTGAACGTGCATCGTTTGACGTTCGTGACGTGCATCCATCTCACTATGGTCGTATCTGTCCTATTTCTACACCAGAAGGACCAAACATTGGACTTGTTGTCCACCTTGGAACCTACGCTCGTGTAAACGAATACGGATTTATTGAAACTCCATTCCGCGAGGTACAACAAACCGCTCCAGCAAAAGCTTCTGAGCTCGAAGGACGAACTATTGGAGCCCCAGTGAAAGATTCAAAAGGAAAACTCCTTGCTAAAACTGGAACCGTTATCGACGAAAAACTCGCAAAACAACTCGAAAAATCTGGCCTCGACGAAATTCCAGTCATTCCATATGTAAAGGATGACATCAAATACTACGACGCCGACGAAGAAAAAGATCTCGTAATCGTTCAGGCCAATACCGAACTCGACAAACTTGGACAGATCATGACTCCACGAGTATCCGCCCGTGTCGATAGCGAAGCGACAGTAATCGACGCAAAAGAGGCAACCCACATGGACGTCTCTCCAAAACAGATTATTTCAGAAACAACCGCGTTGATTCCATTCCTTGAGCACGATGACAATACCCGTGCATCCATGGGTTCAAACATGCAACGTCAGGCAGTATCGCTCATCTCTCCAAAAGCTCCTGTAGTAGGAACCGGTATGGAGGAGTTGGCTGCCAAGAGCAGCGGACAAGTAGTCCTCGCCGAAGAAGATGGAACCATCTCGTATGTTGATGCGGAACAGATTGTTGTGCTCTACAAAAACGGTAAGAAATCCACCTACAAACTTCATACATATCAACGAAGTAACCAGGGAACCTGTATTCATCAGCGAGCACTCGTTGTGAAAGGACAAAAAGTAAAACGTGGAGACATTCTTGCTGACGGTGCTGCAACCGACAAGGGTGAAGTAGCGCTCGGACAAAACCTTCTCGTGGCATACATGTCATGGCAGGGATTCAACTTCGAGGATGCGGTCATCATTTCAGACCGTGTGGTGAAAGATGGAATCTTCGATTCTGTTCACATCGAAACATTCACCATCGACATGCGTGATACCAAACTTGGACCGGAAGTTATTACTCGAGACATCCCAAATGTTGGTGAAGCCCGATTGAAAGATTTGGACGACAACGGAATCATTCGAATCGGTGCAACCGTGCACGAAGGAGACATTCTTGTTGGTAAAATTACTCCAAAGGGAGAAACAGAACTAACCGCAGAGGAACGCCTCCTCCGCGCCATCTTCGGAGACAAGGCCCGCGACGTCAAAGACACATCTCTCCGCCTCCCAGGAGGTGAAGGAGGAAAAGTCGTCGGCGTGCAGATCTTCTCACGAAAGAACGGAGACGAACTCCCAACCGGTGTAAACCAACAAATTAAAGTTAACGTGGCTCAAACCCGAAAAATCTCTATTGGAGATAAAGTAGCGGGACGTCACGGAAATAAGGGTGTTATCTCGATTATCGTTCCACAGGAAGACATGCCATTCATGCCTGACGGAACACCAGTCGACATCATCCTCAACCCACTCGGTGTATCCAGCCGTATGAATATTGGTCAGATCCTGGAAACACATGCTGGGTGGGCAGCCAAGAAAATGGGAATCACCGTTGCTACACCAGCATTGAACGGTATTAGCCCAGCACAAATTACCGAACTCCTTAAAGAAGCTGAACTCCCAACACACGGAAAAGTACGCCTCTACGACGGTCTCTCTGGAGAACAGTTCGACCGAGAAACAACCGTTGGTATTACCTACATCATGAAGCTCAGCCACTTGATTGAAGACAAGATCCACGCGCGTTCAGTTGGACCTTACTCATTGGTGACACAACAGCCACTCGGAGGTAAAGCCCAACATGGAGGACAGCGTTTTGGAGAAATGGAGGTATGGGCGCTCGAAGCTTACGGAGCGGCTCACACACTTCAGGAAATGCTCACCATTAAGTCCGATGACGTTTATGGTCGTGCCAAAGCGTACGAATCTATTGTGAAGGGTGAAACCATTAAGAAACCTCGAACACCAGAATCGTTCAACGTCTTGGTGAAAGAGCTCCAGAGTCTTGGACTCAGTGTAAAACTCCTTCAGACTGATAAAACAGAAATGCTTGCCAGCGAAGAAGAAGAGTACACCATTGAACAAAGTCTGGAAGAAGAAGCAGCAATGAAAGATTCAGTCAGCGAAAAAGACGAGCTCGATGAGAATCTGGCCGAAAACCTTGAAAAAGAAGGGGTCGATCCAGAAACCATGAGTGAAAAAGAGCTCCCAGCTGACGACGAGTCAGAATCTGATGAAGATGAACCAACAGAAGAAGAGATCGCAGAAGCAGAAGAGCTTGAAAAAGAGCTGGAAGCCTAACCCCGTCGTACAGCGACATTTGAATTTCTAACTATTAATCAATTATGAGAAGCGTTAACAAAGTCATTCTTATCGGAAACCTCACCCGCGACCCTGAAATGCGTGAAACTCCAAACGGACAGAGCGTTGCCACCTTTGGCCTCGCCACCAACCGTGAATGGACCACCAAAGACGGACGCAAACAGAACTCTGTTGAGTACCACGACCTTGTCGCCTGGGCAAAACTCGCAGAAATCTGTGAACAATATCTCAAGAAAGGAAAACTTGTATACGTTGAGGGATATCTTAAAACCCGTAACTGGGAAACTCCGGAAGGCGTAAAGAAGTTCCGAACAGAGATCGTTGTCCAGGACATGATCATGCTCGACAAGCGTGGTGAAGGTGAAGACGAAATGGACTATGCAGAAACTTCATCTTCTGAAGAAACGATGGATACCTCTTCATCGGAAGCCCCATCAAGCTCAGCTCCTGAAAGCTCTCCTCAAGAGGCTCCCGCTGAACAACCAGCTGCTGAAACATCAACAGAAGCTGCAGCAGAACCGATGAAGGAAGAACAACCACCACAAGAAGAAAAGAAAGAACCTGTCGCAACCGCATCAGACAGCGGAAGCGGAACAATCGACATCGATTCAGACCTTGGTCTCTAACAACAATTGAGGCCAACGCCTCACCACAACCCTCCCAACAATAATTTATCTCCACCCTTATGGCTCAACAAACCCAAGAGAAACAAACGGTCAACCAGCTTGACTACTTTGATTCCATCTCTATCTCTGTTGCCTCTCCAGAAGAGATTCTGGCCTGGTCACACGGAGAAGTAAAAAAACCTGAAACCATTAACTATCGTACACAGAAACCAGAACGAGACGGTCTTTTCTGCGAAAGAATCTTTGGACCGACCAAGAACTGGGAATGTTACTGTGGAAAATACAAAAGAATCCGATACAAAGGTGTCATTTGTGAAAAGTGTGGTGTGGAAGTAACACGATCAAGCGTTCGACGTGACCGCATGGCTCACATTAAGCTTGCTGTACCGGTCAGCCACATCTGGTTCCTCCGATCAACACCAAGCCGTATTGGACTTTTGATCGACCTTCCAATTAAAGCGATCGAGCAAGTCATCTACTTTGCTGCATACATCGTGACCGAACTGGACGAAGAAGCAAAAAACGAAGCCAAAGAACAGCTGACACAAGAGTACAAGACACTCCGCAAAAAACTCCAGGATGAGTACAAAGGAGGCAACGAAGAAGCACAAAAAGAGTTGGCTCTCCGTGTAGAAGAGCTCGATGAACAGCACAAACAAGCCAAGAGCGATCTGGACAACCTCAAGATCGGACACATCCTTTCTGAGCTGGAATACCGGGACATGTCCACCAAGTTTGGACAAATTTTTAAAGCCGGAATCGGGGCAGAAGCAATCCGCCAGATCATCGAAAACCTGGATCTTGAAAAACTCATCGACGAACTTCAGTCAAACCTCAAGAAAGCTTCCGGACAAAAGCAAAAGAAGATCATCAAACGAATCAAACTGGCTGGTAGCCTCCTCAAAGCAGGTATCAAACCAGAATGGATGGTTATGACCGTCTTACCGGTTATCCCACCAGACCTTCGACCAATGGTTCAGTTGGATGGTGGACGATTCGCCGCATCTGACCTCAACGACCTCTACCGACGTGTTATCAACCGTAACAACCGTCTTAAGAGATTGATGGCTATTGGAGCGCCGGAAGTAATCTGCCGAAACGAAAAACGTATGCTTCAGGAAGCGGTCGACACCCTTTTAAATAACAGCGCACGCCAAGGAAAAACTGTCTTCAACAGTGGAGACAAACGAAAACTCCGATCCCTCTCTGACATGCTTAAAGGTAAGCAGGGACGTTTCCGACAAAACCTTCTTGGTAAACGCGTGGACTACTCTGGACGTTCAGTAATCGTAGTTGGACCAAAACTCAAACTCAACCAATGTGGACTTCCAAAAACTATGGCGCTTGAACTCTTCAAGCCATTCGTTATTGGAAAACTGATCCGTGACGGATACGCACACAACATTAAGAATGCCGAAAAACTGATCCAGGCTGGTAAGAAAGAGGTATGGGATATCCTGGAAGAAGTAACCAAGAACCGACACGTTCTCTTGAACCGTGCTCCAACCCTTCACCGTCTTGGTATTCAGGCCTTCCAACCAGTATTGGTAGAAGGTAAAGCGATTCAGATTCACCCACTCGTTTGTGCGGCCTTCAACGCCGACTTCGATGGTGACCAGATGGCGGTTCACGTACCACTTTCACAATCAGCGCAAAAAGAGGCACACGAAATTATTGTCTCAACAGCAAACCTTCTCAAACCATCAGCCGGTGATCCAATTATCACCCCAACACAAGATATGGTTTTGGGATGCTACTACCTCACCAAATTGACCGAAGGAAAAGCTGGTGAAGGTATGAAATTCGCCGACGTTAACGAAGCCATGATGGCGTACCAAATGGGTTATGTAGACCTTCAATCCCCTATCGTCGCACGTGTTGGCGAAGGAGAAGAAGCAGAACTCAAAGAAACCACTATTGGACGAATCATTTTCAACAGCCTCCTTCCAAAAGAGATTGGCTATCTGAACGAAACCATCGACAAGAAAAAACTTGGTCGACTCGTGGGAGACTGCTTCGAAAAATGTGGTAATGCCATCACGTCACGTGTTGCTGACGAACTCAAACGTATTGGATTCCTCTTCGCAACCCGATCAGGACTTTCAATCGGACAGGACGACATGGTTATCCCTGGAGAAAAAGACAAAATCATCGACGATGCATCTGAAGCCATCAAAAAGATTCAGGACTTCTTCAACAAGGGTCTCATCACTGACGACGAACGCTACAACCACACCATTAAAGTATGGTCACAAGCCAAATCTGACATCACAACCTCAATGATCGGAAGTATCGACGACGAAAACGATCTTCACTACATGATCAACTCTGGAGCGCGTGGTAACTGGGGACAGATCACCCAGCTCTGCGGAATGAAGGGACTCGTTGCCAATCCAGCCGGACGAACAATCGAACTCCCAATTAAATCCAACCTTAAGGAAGGATTTACCATTCTTGAATACTTCATCGCGACACACGGAGGACGTAAAGGTAAGTCCGATACAGCGCTTAAGACAGCGGAAGCCGGATACCTCACACGTCGTCTGGTGGATGCTGTACAAGACGTTGTTATCCGTGAAGACGATTGCGGATCAAGCTTTGCTCACGAAGTAACTCGTGAAGAGAGTGAACAGATTGGTGAAAATTTTGAACACCGCATTTACGGACGTGTATTGGCTCAGGCAGTCGCCGACGAAAAGTCTGGTGAAGTCGTTGCCGAAGCCGACAAAGAGATCGACAAAGATGTCCTTAAAGCCATTACCGATCACAACGTTGATAAGGTTCTGGTCCGATCAGTTATGACCTGCCAAACCAAGGGTGGAATCTGCGTAAAATGTTACGGAAAAGACCTTGGAACTAACGACACTGTTGAAGTTGGAACAGCCGTCGGAATTATCGCCGCTCAAAGTATTGGAGAACCAGGAACGCAGCTTACTATGCGTACCTTCCACATGGGTGGTGTAGCCGGTGAAGGTGATATTACACAGGGTCTTACCCGTGTAGAAGAGCTCTTCGAAGCCCGAACTCCTAAGAGCCCTGCTCTCTTGGCAGAGATCGATGGAAAAGTGAAAGTTTCACGAAAGGGTGGAAAGACAGAAATCACACTCATCTCTGAAGAACCGGTTGAAGATGCGTACGACATCACTTCTGACTACGAAGTCATTGTGAAGAAGGGTGATATCGTAAAAGAAAAGGATGTTCTTGCCAAAAACAAGCACAATAAGAGCGTTATCCGAACCAAGAGTCCAGGAAAGATTAAGGACGCATCAGAAGATATGGTCACCGTTGTAAGTGAAGGAAACGTAGAAAAAACCTACGACATTCCATTTGGTCGAACCCTCAAGGTTCAAAACAACCAGACGGTAAACAAGGGACAGGCCCTTACCACAGGACACTTCAACCTACGTGAACTCATGAAGCTCACCGATCTCTACACCGTTCAGAAGTACATCATGACCGAAGTACAGAGCATCTACGCTTCACAGGGACAAACCATTAACGACAAGCATATCGAGATTATTGCCCGACAAATGCTTTCAAAGGTGCGAATCCTTGACGCTGGTGACAGCGTATTCCTCCCAGGAGAAATGACCGACATTATGCGGTTTGAAGAGGTAAACCGGGAACTTGAAAAGGATGGAAAACGAATTGCCAAGGGTGATCGTCTCCTCCTCGGACTTACACGTGTTTCTCTTTGTACCGATAGTTGGCTCTCTGCCGCTTCCTTCCAGGAAACCATCCGTGTATTGGTTGAAGCAGCAACCACCAACCGCATCGATAACCTTGAAGGACTCAAAGAAAACGTTATCATCGGTAAGCTTATTCCTGCAGGAGAGACCTACAAGAAGCTCAATCCAGAATATATGCCTCCAGCCCCAATAGCAGAGGATGAAACTTCTGAAGAGGATGAACGTCAGTTTGCCATTATCTAGTAAAATTGGCTTGCACTTTTACAACCATTTCTGTAAAGTAGGCAAGCCAGATCGCACGAAAGTGTGATCTCTAACACATAAAACAGTATGCCAACAATCAATCAACTCATTCGGAAAGGACGCCAGAACAAGACTAAAAAGAGTAAGTCTCCGGCTATGCAGACCACCTTCAACACTTTGAAGAATCGATCTGTAAAATCCCCTTCTCCACAGAAACGTGGTGTTTGCCTGAAGGTAACCACTATGACACCAAAGAAACCGAACTCAGCGCTTCGAAAGTACGCTCGTGTACGACTTACCAACGGTGTTGAAGTAAATGCCTACATCCCAGGTGAAGGTCACAACCTTCAAGAACACTCGGTTGTAATGATTCGTGGCGGAAAAGTGAAAGATTTACCAGGTGTCCGATACCACATCATCCGTGGAAAGCTGGACACACAAGGTGTAAACGACCGAAAACAGGGACGTTCACGCTATGGTGCTAAGAAACCAAAGAAATAGAGCTAACTTCTAAACCTCCATATGCCTCAAAAAAGAAGCACACACATTCCAGAAAACTCTTCTCCACTCCAGGAAAAATTCATCAACTACCTGATGAACGATGGAAAGAAGAACACTGCGCGACGCATTTTTAAAGACACTTTTGGAATCATTTCCAAAAAGGATCAACATCCGGAAAAAGTGTTCCAACGCGCGGTCGACAACGTGAAGCCAAACATGGAAGTAAAGGCAAAACGTATTGGTGGATCGGTTTATCAGATTCCGGTTGAAGTAAAACCAAACCGTCAGATTGCACTCGCATTCCGATGGATCATTGGTTCAGCCCGGTCTGGAAAGGGTTCTCCAATGGCAAAAAAGCTCGCAACCGAACTTTTGAATGCCGCTAACGGAGAAGGAGCAGCTGTAAAGAAGAAGGAAGACACGCTCAAAATGGCAGCTGCCAACAAGGCTTTTGCTCACTACGCACGTTACTAAAGCAACTGACGCACAAAAAATTCAAAGAGCCTGTGATGAAAATCGCAGGCTCTTTTTGAAATCTGTTGTTGAGCTTTCAAGGTCGCAAATGCTACAATACCGCTTAGTTTAATAATCCTTTAATCTTATTCTTTATGAAAGATTCACAAGCTGGGTGCAAATGCGCTCAAGCATCATCATGGATCATGCGTTTAGTGCTGGCAATAGTGTTCCTCAATGCCTCATACATGAAGATCTTCATCTTCACTGTTCCAGGATTTGCCCAATCAATGGGACTCCCGGAAATCGTTGCATGGCTCGTCGCTCTTGGTGAGCTTGGTGCCGGTATTGGTATCATTGTTGGAAAACTTATCGCCTCACAAGACGCAAAAGGTATGCTCACACGTTTGAGTGGTGGAATTATTGCCCTCATCATGCTCGGAGCAATCATCCTCGTAAAATCAAAAGGATTTGGCGATGGGTTCTCTCAGGGTATAGCTGGAATGTATGCCGATCTGGCTCTTTTCGCCCTTGGTATGAACTTCGCTCTCATGGGGAACGTAGGAGGACACTGCGGACTCTGCGAAAAATAAGACGCTTTCGCCTCGATAAAGAATCAAAAATCTGGCATCATCAAGCATGGTGCCAGATTTTTTTTTAAAACGATCAAAAACCGTGCTCAAAGCTATCCTCATTGATTGCATACCACCAAACCTCTCACAGGAAGAGGCAGAGTATCGTATATTAGAGGCAGAAAACCTGATTAAGACGTATGGTGGTGTCGTTCTGGTGAAAAAGATCCAGAAAAAACTGATTCCCAACTATGCCACCTATCTTGGCAGCGGAAAAATCGACGAAATCATTGAAGAAAATAAAACCGCCGGGAAAGACAAAAAGGCCAACATTATCATCATCAACAACGAACTCAAACCTCGCCAGACATACAATCTAAGCGAAAAAATCCGTAAACATGATCTCAAGGTTTGGGATCGCATTGATCTTATCCTCAAAATTTTCCAAAAACACGCATCCACCAAAGAAGCCAAACTGGAGATTGAGTTAGCCAGTATCAAACACATGGGGCCGCGTATCTTTGGTATGGGAATTGAACTTTCACGTCAGGCTGGAGGAATCGGAACCAGAGGACGAGGAGAAACCAATATCGAATTCATGCGCCGTCACTTAAAAAAGATGGAACAGAGCATTAAAAAAGATCTGGAAAAGTGCCGTAAAGTCCGCAAACTGCACAGAAAAAGCCGCAAACGCAAAAACCTGAAAACCGTTGGGATTATCGGCTACACCAATGCCGGAAAAACCAGCCTTCTCAATACCCTCACCGGAAAAGGCGCCATGGCTGCCGACAAGCTCTTTGCCACGCTCGACACCCGCGTAGGAAAACTGGTTTTTCCTCCAAAAACACTCCAGGAAAAAAGCGCCGGCCAGCATGCCCCTCTTCAACCCAACTTTGGCCAAAGACCACCAAGCGAAGTACTGATCTCTGACACCATCGGGTTTATCCAAAATCTGCCCCCACAACTCATTAAATCATTCCAATCCACACTGGAAGAAACCATTGAAGCCGATCTTCTTCTCCATGTCATCGACATTTCTGATCCAAAAATGAACGATAAAATTAAAACGGTGAATGAAATTCTCGCACAAATAGACGTACTCACCAAACCATCCATTTACGTCTTCAATAAAACCGATATTCCCCACACAAAAAACCAAGCTGCCCTTGCCCGCAAATACAAAAAGTACACTCCGTGCTTTGTATCAACATACAAAAAAGAAGGCCTTGAACCCCTTAAAGAAACCATTCGCGAGCGGATTTTTACTCTTTCTTCTTCAGACGACCAATAAACCCGGCCAAAGACTCAATGGTCATCTGAACATCATCAATACCAAGGTTTCGCTTTTCAACATAACCAATGGCTCCAGCCTTTTGAAACTGTTCTTTCAGATCCGCTAGACTACGATTATCAGAGAAACCAATAAATTGAGTTTCTGGTAACAAATCATTGAGAACTTCCACAATTTGTGGACCATTCATATTTCTTCTTAAATCATTATCGACCAACACAAAGTCCGGATGAAACTCCTGAAGCTGCCGAAGAAGCTCTTCCACAGGAATATTGCCCCTGTAAAGAATCCCCGTTGCCTCTCTGCTATGAGCAATAAGACCCGGAACAAAAGCGACATGGTTGTGAAGATCATCGTCGATCAAAACAAAAGAGTACTCGCCTAAATTGTCTAAAATTTTCGAAGAAATCCCACTCAAATCTCTGTATTTATCCCTTGCCCATCGGGCAAATCGCCCAACAGAAGAAAATTTTTCAATAAGTTTGGCCAACTGTTCCTCTTTTGAAGGAACAAAAAGCTTGTCCACCTGTCCAGATATTTCATCTCTCTCATTCACCAGTTCCTCTTCCACATTCTCCTCATGTGATTCCTGGACAGACTCCTTTTCCTCTTTTTCTCCTAGATGTTCGGAAGCATCAACTAAACCCTGCATTGATGAAAAATTAGTGACATATAAGGATGTTTATTTTAATAGATTTATAGCCTATGTCAATAAGCAAGAATGACAAATCCCTTTTATGATACAATAAAATTAATAAATTTCTAAAATCCCATGAACCAATATAATCCCGTCACTCCACCTGGCGTAAAAAACGATCGCGGACGTATTGTCCTCATTCTTATTGTTGGCGCCATTGCTTTTGGTATTTTTAGTGCCTGGCCGCATATCAAAAACTTTTGGGATGATTTCATGGTTGAAGTTTCTGGAGAGCTTGGATTCCCATACGAAAGCCGTTATGACCAGGAGGACCAAGAATCTATTGTGGAAGAACCGATAATCGAAGAGCCAGAAATCACGACAGAAAGTAATTTCGAGGTAACCACCGAAAACAGCTTCCAAATGCCAACTTATAGCGTGACGAACAGTACCGTAAATTCCAATGTTTCCGACGAAATGACCCAACAAATCCTTCGCGAATCACGGCAGCAAATCATCGATGAAATGACCCGCAACGGCCAACAAGACCAGATCCCTCTGGTATTACAAATGCTCGACCAGATGGAGGCTCAATACTAGTCCTGCATATAGCCGCCAACCTGCAGATCCCACATCTTCCCATACATACTCCCCTTCTTGTTGATCAGGTCTGAATGCCGGCCATCCTCAACAATTTTCCCGTCCTGCAAAACCAAAATCCGATCCGCCGACATAACAGTCGAAAGCCTGTGCGCGATAACAATAGTTGTTTTATTTTTCACCAGGTTATCCAGAGCCTTTTGAATCAACATCTCAGACTCACTATCAAGGCTGCTGGTCGCTTCATCAAGGATTAAAATTTTGGCATTACTCAGAATTGCCCGGGCAATAGCCACCCGTTGTCGCTGCCCACCGGAAAGTTTCACACCCCGTTCACCAACAAACGTTTTGTATCCCTTTGGGAACTGTTGAATAAAATCATGGCAAAAAGCCATTTTTGCCGCTGCCACAACCTCTTCATCAGAAGCATTTGTTCGTCCATAGCGGATATTTTCCATAAGCGATCGATGAAAAAGAATTGGATCCTGTGGAACCAAAGCCATTGCACCACGCAAGCTCTCTTGCCTAACATCAGCCACATTCTGACCATCAACCAAAATCTTCCCTTTTTGAATGTCATAAAAGCGTAAAAGAAGCTTTGTAATCGTAGTCTTCCCTCCCCCGGAAGGCCCGATCAATGCCACTTTCTGTCCCGACTTAATCGTCAGATCAAACTTATCAATCACATGATCATCCGCTTCACTATACGTAAACGACACATTCCGAAAATCCACCCGCCCGGATAAAATCTTAAAACTCTTCGCACCCTCCTTGTCCTTTACTTCATGCGATTCCAAAAGGATCTCTGCCATCTCTTCAGCATCAGCAAAAGCTTCATAAAAATCACGAACATTCCGTCCAAATGGCCAGACCTGATGGAAAATTTCAAACATATAAAGCTGAATCAAAACAAAATCAGCAACCTCAATCAAACTCAACTGCCAGAGTTCAAGCGCCACATACAGAATCCCAACCTCAAGCACAATCATAAATGCCGACTGTCCCATCTCTACATAATGATCAAAATCCCAGGCCTTCCGGGTCTTCTTATACCAACTCCTGGTAAGATTCTGAAAAACCTTCTTCTCCTTTTTAAAGCCAACAAACAACTTCACATTCTGATTATTCGTAAATGTGTCCGCCAGTTGTCCGGAAATCTTTGAGTCTGCATGAGCTTTCGCCCGATCGTACTTTAACTTCTTGAGCGACAAAAAAACATTCAATGACATAAAAACAATAATCCACACAAAAACAACAAGACCAAGCCATTGATTCACCCACAAAAGAACTCCCAATATGATAAACATCCGATAAAAGAGACTCAAAAAGTTATAGAGGATTAAATCGGCAATCCTCTCAAATGATCGAACAAAGCGATTCACCTTTTTCACCAGCGATCCCACAAAATTATCTGCAAAAAAGGCATACGAGTGATGATGAACATACTCAAAACAGTAGTTATATATGTCACGGACAGTCAGCGATTGATAGCGAATGACCGCAAAAGTATTGATACGCCAGGCAGCCCAGGCAAGGATTTCCCATCCAGCATAAATCGCCAGTTTTTGCAGCGCCATTGGCATAACATCCGATCCGGTCTCAGTTGCTAGAACATCAAAAAAATCACGAAGAGCAATAATCGCTACCATTTGAGCAGCAACCGCAATCAGCAGCCCGACCAAAGTCCCCAGAACAAGCCACTTATACGATTTTCCCAGCTTCCAATACAGCCGAGCCGTTTCTTTTAAACCAACTTTCTTCATAATCGAGCATAAAAATGGCCGCGTTTGTCTGCACGCAGCAAAACAATATAACGCAACAAAATTGAATTCGTTACAAGAGAGACGCTTATTCCTGCTCCTCTAGCTGTTCAACAAGGGCAAGCCGCTCCCCTTCCAAAAACTTCATCTGGAAGTCGCTGAGCGACTCTGTATCCCCAGACTGAAGCTTCTCCTGAATCAAAGCCAGATAATCCTTCAAACCTTCATAGTCGAGTGATTCCTTGGCATCGCATTGGCCAGCCAAAAGCACACCCGTATTCTTGGTATTTGAGAAAAACAAAACCCCTCGTTTTGCCACATATGTCTCCTCATGTTCACCATCCTTCAACACTACCGGGCTAAACGAAACCACCCCGGAAAACGAAGCATGATCGGGCAGGAGCATTAAATCACCCATCTCCGTGCCAATATAAACCGACTCAACCTCTTTCGAGACAATCTCTTCTTCTGGTGTCCGAATTGTGAACAAAAACTTATCGTGCATAGGTATTATTTTTTAGCGTCTTTCTGCCGTTGAACCACCTCTTCAATCGTTCCCGCAAGATAGAAATGTTCTTCGTCGATGTTGTCATGTTTCCCTTCAAGAATCTCCGCGAAACTTCGTACAGTATCTTCAACCTTAATGTACTGTCCCGGAGTACCGGTAAACTGCTCCGCAACGTGGAAGTTTTGTGAAAGGAATTTCTGAATCTTACGAGCCCGGTATACAGTCAACTTATCTTCTTCAGAAAGTTCATCCATACCAAGAATCGCAATCACATCCTGAAGCTCTTTGTACTTCTGAAGGATCTGCCGAACCTCACTCGCCACACGATAGTGCTCTTCACCAACAATGTCTGCCTTAAGCGCCAAAGATGTTGAATCAAGAGGATCCACCGCTGGGTAAATACAACTCGAAGCAAGCGCACGGAAAAGAGAACTTGTCCCACCCAAGTGGGCAAGCGTTGTTGCTGGCGAAGTACGAGTAAGGTCATCCGCCGTTACATATACCGCCTGAATAGAAGTAATCGATCCAGTTTTGGTAGAAGTAATTCGTTCCTGGAGCTTCGCCATGTCGGTCGCCAATGTTGGTTGATAACCTACCGCGGAAGGCATACGTCCAAGCAGCGCAGAAACCTCTGAACCAGCCTGGGTAAATCGGAAAATGTTGTCGATGAACATCAAGATATCCTTTCCTTCATCACGGAAACGTTCCGCCATAGTAAGACCGGAAAGAGCCACACGCATACGCGCTCCAGGTGGTTCATTCATCTGTCCGAACACCATGGCCAGCTTGTCAATAACCTTCGCTTCTTTCAT
>CALMAI010000001.1 GCA_937858825.1 uncultured Candidatus Peregrinibacteria bacterium | reverse complement strand
TGGAGAAGGAGTTGTTCTTCTCGACAATGATCTCACCATCACAATTCCAAAAGAAGGAAACCGTGTTGAGCTAATGGCTGCAGAAATTCTTAAGTCTGTACCTGAATACCTCAAGACCAAGGAGAGGGAAGAAATTGCCTACTACCTTGCCCGACAGATCCTTGAACTGGGACTTCCCAACGGACGAACCGTAAAAATCCTTAAAAACGGCACAATTCAGGAAGCCTCTTCCAGCTCCGCCGAGACCGAATCTGAATCTGTTGAGATTGAGAACGAAATTGAAGTTGAGGATGAAATTGAGGTTGAAGATGATTCAAGGTCAATAAACAATCAATCACAAGAAGCTGACTTCAACTTCTAGGCTGATTGAATAACTGAAAAAACTCCTCTCCGCGATCAGAACTTGATCAAAGAGAGGAGTTTTTTCATGGTGCGCAGGAGAGGACTTGAACCTCCACGAGCTAAAATCGCCCACTAGCCCCTCAAGCTAGCGCGTCTACCAGTTCCGCCACCTGCGCTCAAAAGGGAAAGCCAGACCATTCTAGCGAAACATCTTTCGAATCACAACAGAATATGCTTCAATAGGTAAGGTCTTAAAAAGTTTCATGAAAGAACAGATTCGCGAACAGATCCTCTACAAACGAGCAAAGCAGGATCCAACAGTTAAAAAGCCCAAAGACGAACAGATCATTTCATTCATCGAATCCCTTCCGGAATTCGAAAAAGCAGAGAACATCCTCATCTACATCTCTATTCACGGAGAGGTAGATTTAGAAGAGATGTTCAACAAACATAAAGAAGACAAAAGATTCATCGTTCCACGAATCAGTCGTTCCGATAACAGCCTGGATCTCTACAAAATCACCTCAATGGAAGACTTGGTCAAAGGAACATTCGACGTTCCCGAGCCAAAAGAAGATCTTGAGCAGATAAATCCCGAAGATATTGATATTGTGATAGTGCCCGGCGTAGCATTCGCAAAAAATGGACACCGTGTTGGGTACGGAGGTGGATTTTATGACCGGCTGCTCAAGAAAACAACCTGCCCTAAAATTGGTGTTGCATATGAGTTCCAGATCGTTGAAAATATCGACGGCGAGGATCACGATGAGATGGTGGATTATCTCATCACAGAAAAAGAAATCACACATATAACCACCCCTTAATCCCCTTCTATCCCATGGATATGCCTAACATTCAATCGTATGATCCAACGATCTACGGTGCTATTAAAAATGAGGAAAAACGCCAACACGAAGGCATTGAGCTCATCCCATCAGAGAACTACGTTTCTCCTGCTGTACTCGAAGCAAATGGATCAACCCTTACCAACAAATACTCAGAAGGATATCCGGGAAAAAGGTATTATGGAGGATGCGAATTCATTGATGTTGTAGAACAAACCGCCATCGATCGTTTAAAAGAACTTTTCGGCTGCGAACACGCCAACGTTCAACCACTTTCTGGCGCGCCGGCCAACGTTGCTGTCTACTTTGGCCTCCTCGAACCAGGCGACACCATTCTTGGAATGGACCTTTCGCATGGAGGACACCTCACTCACGGACATCCGGTGACCCACATTGCAAAAATCTTCAATTTTGTTCGATACAAAACCAACGCCGAAGGAAACATTGATTACGACCAACTGGAAGAGATGGCCATGGAGCACAAACCAAAAATGATTCTGGTTGGGTACAGTGCCTACTCCCGAGACATTGATTATGAACGGGTGAAGCAGATCGCCGATAAAGTCGGGGCACTCACCATGGCAGACATTGCCCACATTGCCGGGCTCATCGCCGCTGGAGAAATGAACAATCCTGTTCCTCACTTTGATGTAGTCACTTCAACAACACACAAAACCCTTCGCGGACCACGTGGAGGAATCATTATGTGCAAAAAAGAACACGCCAAAGCTATCGACAAAGGCGTCTTCCCTGGTCTTCAAGGTGGACCACACGAAAACAATATCGCCGGAAAGGCCATCGCCTTCAAAGAAGCTTTAGAGCCAGGATTCAAAGAATATGCAAAACAGATCAAAGCCAACGCCAAAATATTTGAAGAGGAGTTTAACAAACGCGGGTACGAACTTATGTTTGGAGGAACCGACAACCATCTGCTCCTTATCGACGTAACACCAAAAGGAATCTCTGGAAAAGATGCAGAAGAAGCCCTGGATAAAGCCGGCATCACCTGCAACAAAAACATGATTCCAGATGATACCCGCAGCCCATTCGACCCAAGTGGAATCCGAATCGGAACACCTGCCATCACAACCCGCGGGATGAAAGAAGAAGAAATGCGAAAAATCGTTGAGTTCATGGATCAAGCCATGACCAACCATGATGATGAAGCAAAACTCGCGGAGATTAAAAAAGAGGTTATTGAACTCACCTCAAAATTTCCGGTCCCGGGAATCAAAGTATAGAAAACATACTAAGCCTGCTCTGAGGATCCAGCATCAACTTGCTGGATTCTTGGTTTAGCAGGACCATTCATCATTGCCGGACCTTTATCCGTCCGCTTCAAGACCATAAGCGTCATATCATCCATCTGCTTCCAGTTACCACAGTACTGTTTCACTTCAGAGAAAAGCGCATTCCGAATAGAGAGAGCATTTTCAAGAGAACCATAAGATCCAACTGCGCGACGTAAAGCCATCATTCCAAACATCTCTTTCTCATTTCGCCAGGCTTCGGGAATACCATCACTATAGATTACCAGACAGTCCCCTTCCTCCATATGAACCTGCTCCTCCTGAAGCTGCTGTGAAATATCCGGGAGCATTCCCAGAGCCAGACCACCAGCAGGCGTCAGAGTCACGCTGGCATCTTTCGCATGATAGTGGAGCATTTGCTCATGTCCTGCACTCACATATTTCAACTCCTTCTGTAAAGCATCCCAGTGGAGCATCACCAAAGTAATAAACATATTTGAAGATGTTTTCTCTTTCAAAATTTTATTCACATCAACCAAAATATTCCGGGGATTCAACGTATTCGCCTCTCTATAAATAAGGGCATTCGCAATCGAAACCACAATTCCGGAAGGCACACCATGACCGGTCACATCTCCCAAATACATCATCAGATTATTGGCATCAGGCATTAAGAAGTCATAACAGTCTCCTCCAATCTCTTCCGCCGGAAGAAGACCCGCAGAAATATCCAAACCGGCAATAGCCGGAATTTTCTTTGGCAGAAGCTCCTTTTGAATATTTGCAGCAATCTCCAGCTCTTTGGCCACGCGTTCTTTATAAACAAGAGCTTTCGTACTCACATCCAACTCCTGGGCCATACTATTAAAGGCATTAGCAAGTGTCGCGATCTCATCTCTCGTTTTTACCTGTACCCGATGTTTAAAGTTTCCTGTAGCGATGATACCCGCACCGTCAGTTAGTTTCTTGAGGGGCTTGGTAATATTCGTCGCAAAAAGGTAAGAGATTGTGATTCCAACTCCCACACCAAAGATAGCAAGGAGGATTCCCCGCATCATTGTCTGATTGATACGATCCTGCAGGTTTGCGTAAGAAACACCATAAATAACAGCAAAATCCTCTGAAGCCGGTTGAACCAGATACTCAATCCTTTCATCCGGTGCCAACGGAGCCACCGCATTCTCATTCACATCCACATACGAAACATTCCCATCATCATCTTTCTTCAAATACACCACACGTCCGGAATCCAAAGTTTTCACAGAAGCATTCCGTGACTGAATCTGCTGCATCAGATCTGAATCAGAAACAGTTCGTGCCGGCCCGGAATACTGCGATTCCACCTCTGTTGTTGAATCATAAACCATCTCTCCACTGTACGAAGCAATCCGAATACTCGCCAAATCAGAAAACTTATCAAACGTTTTCTGAATCTCACGGTTAAAATAAACAAAACTCTCCTGTGGCAAATACAGCTGATAGTCAGAAACAACTCCACCCGCGGTCAATTCAGCAAAAGATTGAGCATTCACAAAAATATCCTGCGTTAACTCACGTTGCTTTTCCCCAAGAAATAACCCTGCCGTAAGACCAAACAGAATAAGAATCAGGACAGTAATAGCAACAATAAGTTTTGTTTTTAGTGAGTTCATAGTGTTTAAGAAACTTCAGAAGCAAAAACGTATCCGTCGACACGTGGAATAAAATGAATATCTTTTCGGAAAGCAAAAATTGTCTCCGATTCAAAAAGCGGGACTCCCAAAATATCGTCGTTCACAATAATCTTCATGGCTTCCTGCATTTGAGCCAGTCGATCCTCTTCATCCAGATTTTCCCGACTCTTTTCAATTAGATCATCAAGATCCGTGTTCATATAATTTGCTCCATTAAAAATCCCCTGACTATGAGCAACTCCAGCCAGAAAATCACTGGCATCTCCAAGTTCAGATCGCCATCCAAGGAAATAAAAATCCGACTCCCTATTCATAATTTTTTGCTGAAGTTCCGCATCGCTCAAAGGATTCAGTTCAACATCAATATCCAGTTGTCCCAACTGAAGCTGCACATATTCACCAATTGGTTGAAGTGTTGCAGGATAATCAAAAGTCACAACTGTTCGCTCAAAAGACCTGCCCACAACATCACTTATCACCCTTTTCGCTTCATTAATATCGTAGTCCCGCAATGGAATTGATGGATCAAATCCAAAAACTCCACTACTCACAAACTGATCCGCCGGCTTGGCAAAACCAAAGGCAATATCAACAAAAACCTCTGGATCAAAAGCATGAGAAAGCGCTTCCCGCACACTCCTAATCCCAAAAAGCTCATGATCAAAATTGAAAACAAGGAAACTCACCTCAAGGCTCGGCACAGAAGTAATTTCTATTTCTTCACTCTGAATTGCTTCACAACCTTCGGCATCATTAAATCCAGGAATTAAAGAACATCCCGCGGAAGGAGGCAAATTTGCAAGAAGCCCAATCTCCCCTGCTTCAAGCATTCGCAAACGTTCACGTCGATCCGGCTCAGCAATAAGCTTAACCTTTGCAAAAGCAGGACCCCTTCCCCAATAATCATCATTCCTTTCCAGGTCAATCATCCCATTTCCCCTCGATACAAACTTATACGGGCCTGTACCAATAGGATAATCAAAATTCGCCATCCCATCGGGGAAAATATACACAACCGCAAGCTTTTGGAGCAAAAGCGGATCAGGAGCATTGGTCGTTATCCGAATCCGATCCGAAGCAACCAAATCAATCCCCTTAACAGTACTGAGAACATCTTTAAGATGTGAATTTTCATAAAACACAGCTCTATCAAGACTGTAAACAACATCCTGAGCGGTCAAAGCCTTACCATTATGGAATTGAACACTTGGACGAAGCCGGAACTCCCAGGTCACCGGATCAATAAGACCCCACGAAACCGCCAGTCCTGGTTCAACTTCAAGGTTTCTATCTGTCAAAACCAACCCTTCATAAATATCCACCAGGTGACTCCGGGTTACCGGGTCAAAATTTGTCGGCTCCAACGATGTCGGCTCAAAAGCATACCCAATAGTTAAAACCTCGTCAGGTCCACGGCTTGCTGTATGCCCATTACTAAATCCATTGCCCCAATCGATCCCCAATCGATCCCCCAAAAAAAGATACACTCCAAGCAAAACAAGAAGTGCTATAAATCCAATAAAAATGAGATTTTTCCCAATCCCACTCTTGCCGATTTGCGGCATCTTCACATTATTCTGTTCATTTTGAGCCATTGATACTATTGTTCATAGACACAATAATCTACAAATAATAGCATAAAAGAGCCAAAAAATCAACGGCCCAAACCCTTATGAACGCTTGAGGATTGCCATGAATGCATCCTGCGGCAAATCAATCTTTCCAATCTTCTTTAAGCGCTTTTTACCCTTCTTTTGCTTCTTTAAAAGTTTATCTTTTCGGGATCGATCCCCTCCATACAGCTTCGCCGTTACATCTTTTCGCAGCGCACTCAACGATTCACGCGCAATAATCTTTCCTCCAATTGCTGCCTGAATCGCAATTTCAAACTGTGCCCGTGGAATAACCTCCTTCAATTTTTTGGTCAAACTGCTTCCCACCCCATACGCTTCATCACGATGAATAATCACCGACAGCGCATCTACCGGCTCCCCAGCAATCAAAATATCCATTTTTACCAATTTCCCTTCCCTATACTCAAGATATTCATAATTCATCGAAGCGTATCCAGACGTAATACTCTTCAACTGATCATAATAGTCGGTCACGATTGATGCCAAAGGCATTTCCAAAACTACAATCACGCGATTCTCATCTATATACTGCATTCCTGTATTCAACCCACGCCGCTCAAGTGACATCTGCATCACCGCACCAACGTAATCTTTTGGCGTCAGAACCTCCACCTTTACCCATGGTTCTTTCACCGCTTCAATATAAGTAGGATCCGGCATCGCAGAAGGATTGGCTACAAAGCGCTCCTCCCCATCTTTCATCACCGCAATATAAGAAACCGATGGAGCTGTCACAATCAAATCCAAATCAAACTCACGTTCCAATCGCTCTTGCACAATATCCAAATGCAAAAGCCCCAAAAATCCACATCGGAACCCATGCCCCAATGCCCCGGACTGCTCCGGCTCAAACGTAAGAGCCGCATCACTCAACTGCAACTTTTCCAAAGCATCCCTCAAAAGCGGATACTCATCACCTTCTGTACAGAAAATACTCGCAAAAACGTAAGGCTTCACCTCCTTATAACCAGAAAGTGCAGCTGCCTCACTTGCCTTCAAAGGCTTTGTCCCCGATTTCCAAATTGTATCACCTACACGCGCATCCTTCACATCTTTCAAACCTGTTACGACATACCCCACCTCTCCCGCTTCCAATGAACTAGCCGGCACATATTGCGGCTTAAAATAGCCAACTTCCACCACCTCCAACTCACGCTTATTATTCAGCAAAACAATCTTATCTCCACGCTTCAGCCTCCCAGAAACCACCCGCACATACGTCACCACTCCCCGATACGAATCATAAATTGAATCAAAAATCAGTGCCTTGGTCTCGCTCCCTTCTTCAAAATCTTTTGGTGGAGGGGTCTTCTCGATCACCGCTTCCAAAACCTTCTCAACATTTGTACCCTCTTTGGCCGATACAGCAATAATATCTTCCGCCGGAATACCAAGCGCATTCTCAATCTCCTTCGACCGACCCTCAACATCCGCAGAAGGAAGATCAATTTTATTCAAAACAGGAATAAAAGTAAGGTCATGTTCAAGCGCCAAATAGCAGTTTGCCAATGTCTGGGCCTCAATTCCCTGTGTCGCATCCACTACTAAAATCGCACCTTCACATGCGGCCAGACTTCGCGATACTTCGTAAGAAAAGTCCACGTGCCCCGGCGTATCGATCAAATTCAAAATATACTTTTCACCCTTATGCTCCCATTCCATCCGGACCGGCTGCAATTTAATTGTAATTCCGCGCTCCTGCTCCAATTCCATAGTATCCAAAAGTTGCTCATGTTTCATGTCCCGCTTGGACACCGTTGCCGTCAGTTCCAGCAAACGATCCGCCAAGGTCGATTTTCCATGATCAATGTGGGCGATAATGCAGAAGTTGCGAATTTTTTCAGTGTTTTTCATAGCCGCCAGATACTAGCAAACATTGAGAACCAAAGCAATTTCTGTTATAATATAAAGATATTTTCGAATCCAAACCCGTGCAATTTAAAGTCCCACAAAACGTACGCCGTGAAGACCACATCGTTGGGCCATTAACGCTCAAACAAATGATTATTTGTGCGATTGGTGGATCTATTGCCTATGCGATTTACCTTTCACTCGCACCATATTACATTTGGATTACATGGCTTCCACCCGTTGCAATTGTTACCATTATCACCATTGCTTTCGCATTTATACGTCCACTGGATCTTAGCTTTACCAAGTGGGTTCTCTTATGGATTCAGTTTTCTTTGCTTCCACAAAAAAGGACCTGGATTAAATCAAGTGGAGAAGTGACCCATTCAGCAGGTCTTCAAAGCAAAACACAGGATAAAAAGAGTAAAAAAGAACAAGAAGAAGAGGCCCTTGCCTCAAAACAAGACAAAATTCGGGGACTTCAAAAGTTCTTGGATGCAGAAAAATCAAAACCACAACAATAAATTATTCCTATGGCAGATCTAGATAAAAAAACACAAGAATCAGTAAAGCAGGCCAAAAAATCTCCTGCTTCCAGTACCCAAACCTTTCTTAAAATTGCAGAAATCAAAAACGATACCGTCGTACTTAAGAATGGTGGGCTTCGTGGGGTACTCAAGGTTTCAAGTATTAACTTCAACCTCAAGTCAGAAGATGAACAAAATGCCATTATCTACTCATATCAGGGGTTTCTGAACACTCTCGAATATCCAATTCAGATTGTTGTCCGATCCAAAAAGCTTGATATCGACGACTATCTGGAAGACCTTAAAAAGGTTGGGGACAACCAAACCAATCAACTACTTCAACAGCAAACCTACGAATATATTGAGTATGTTTCAAAACTGGTGGAATACGCAGACATTATGGAAAAAGAGTTCTTTGTTGTCGTTCCATATGATCCATTCCGGGCTCAAAAACTGAATATCTTTCAGAAATTCTTCCAGAATATGAATCCAAAAGATAATTACACAGAGGTAAAAAGACGCCATGAAGAGTTTGCCGAACTCAAGAAAAAGCTCTCTTCCCGCATCAATACTGTCAAAGTTGGCCTGGAAAACTGCGGACTTCAGGTAGAGGAGCTCGACACCAAAGCTCTCATTGAACTCTACTATCAGAGCTACAATCCAACAGCATCCCGCTACCAAAAACTGGATGAATTAGAGGAAACTCAGATTAAAAACGATACCGAAATAGGGAGAGCAGCCTAAAACCACTCCACATTTCAGCATTATGTCATAAAATTTGCTAATTTCCAGCAGAAATGGCTTTTTAAAGCAACATAACCCTTGACGCAAAGGGTCCCTTTTGTTATAGTACAGCGCAACATAAAAAATATTATGTCAAGCGGCTATAACACACCATCAACACTTCCTCCAGTTGCCCCCAACGCAACAATGGAATTTCATACCCCAAAAAGGGAGGAAAAACGAAGTACCAATCCCCAGGAACAACTATCACGCCGCCTTTTTGATCGTTACTGGAAAATATTACGAAGATACAGCGTTGATCCCCAGGACATGAACAATCCTGAAGTTGAAACCTTTTTACGCGAAGAAGTAGAAGAATTGAAAGGCCTGGATAGTACCATAAAACTCCAGTACCTTCGCCATAAAGGAGCTATTGATTCAGAAACCAATGACATCAAAGTCGGTGTGTACCGTTTGGTTTATCCCAAAATCAAAGATCTGAATGATGTCTATCTGGGACCAAACAAAACCGACGACTTTACTGCTGAACTCAACCGGAAAATCACTGAAGTTTTTAATGCCAACAGCGGACATATCCTCTCTTCCAACTATAAAGGCGGAACCTTTACCATTAACTTCACCGAACTCAATGGTCATGCCCGTGACCCTGAAGAGTTTCTTGTGCGAAAAATCGCGGAAATCCATGAAGAAGCAAAAAAGATTTTGGCACGCCACATTTTAGAACGTTTGAAATTACTCCATGAGACCAAACAAGGCCTCATAGCTCAATTGAGCCAGGAAGATCTGAATGAACAGACTTTGGAGGAGATCACTATACGAATCAATAAAATTGACGACAACATCCCAAAAATAGAAGCACTCTTAGATGAAATTAAAAATGGAGGGAGCAAACTGGACATCACTTTCGGCTTTGACAATTTAAGGCCCAATGTGGAAGGAGCCCTGACATCCATTCGCAACGCTGAGTGCGCCGCAAACATCGCCTCACTCACTAATGAAGAAAAAAAACGGCTTCAAATCTACAGCGATGAAGATTTTCTCTACGCCATAATCAAAACCGTTCAATATCTTGGAGAGTTGGATGTATTAGATGAAAACGGAATCAAACCAGAATGGCAGGATTTCTTTGAACTTGATGAACACGAAGAAATCCATATGAAAAGTGATATGATCCGGAAATTTAGAAAGATAGAAACATATCGGAAAAAAAGCGCTTATCGGGAAATGTCCCCAGAAGAAAGAAAAGCTTTCGACGATAAAATAACAAAATTCGGAAACTACTATCGTAAAGTCAACGTCGTTGATGTTCTCAAGAATTACATGGTCAAAAATAAAGAACACTATAAAAAGAGAGTTCAAAAAATAAGCAAACTGATCGTAGAGGCAGAAAAGACCTTAGAAAAAAGAGACTATTCTCGTCCTGAATGGCATACCATGCGAAAACTATTAGAACAAACCTCCCAAGAACTGGAAACATCACTCAAAGACGAAGGAGAAGAGATAATCCGCACAACCCGCGCTGCCATCAAAAGTTTAATACAAACAGAAGATCAGCAGTCAGACCAGGAAACCCTCATGATTTTTGGAGATAACATTGGGTTTGGAGCTTTAAACATCCGTTCCTACGAACAGTCTATTTTGGATATCATTTACGAAATGGGGTTCACCACAAATAATTTTCTTGCCATGCAGGAATCAGATGAACAGATGAGAAACGTTATTGCTCAAAAGGCTGCTCTCCTACAAAACAGTCAGGGGCTCCAGGACAATATCCTCGGAATCGGAGATAAGGGGACACAGTACCTTCGCAATCGTGAACGTAAAATATGGGAAGCTTTCGGATCAAGCGGCATCATCAATGCAGACGGCGGTGATGAAATTGCCATTTTTGTCCCTATGCAGGTTGGTGAAGAAATGTCCGAAGCAGAAATCAGGAGTACTCTCCAGGCCTGCGCTGATGACACTGTCACCTTTCACGGCTTTAACCCTGAAGACATGTCAAAGACCCGGCTTGCCGGAGTTCATACCAACTTCCATATGCCATCTATGACTCGATTCGAAGACCGTATGATTGTAAGTGATCACGCCCGGGAAGCGATCATAACCTATAAACGGGAGATCATTGATTATGGAACAGAAGACGCTCCAAATTTGAGTAAAATTATTGAAGAAGACACTGGAACATGTCGAGCCCTTTACAAAAAATTAAGAGTTGAAAATCTTGATAAAGCAGCCTAAAAAACTTGCGTTTCAATAAAAACCTGCTATACATAAACTATAAGAGCAGGCATAAAACCACCCCTATGACCAGACTTCGTCTAAATGATGCAGTCCTCGATTCTGATCGCGTTTTACGCGAAGCAGGAAACGAAGGCCGCAACGAAGCTTTTATACAAAAAGTACAATCCCTAATTCCTCGGGTATCTCCAGAAGCACGCCCAAAAGTATGGGATTGGTGCTCCGATGCCCAAAGTCGAATTAATGAATCTGCTCTCCCTGTCATTTCCCTTGTCAGTATTTTGGGTAATGATCAGGATATAAAAAATGAACTATTGAATGCTTTTCCGACAATCGCTGACTACGTCGAAGAGTATACGCCTAAACCTGGTAATGTTGTAGAAAGCCAACCACCAAGCGAAGAAAGAGTTATTGCAATAGATACAATTGATGGAGAGAGAGATCAAACCCGAAGAGGAGCTCTTAAGGCAATTTATTCAACAGTGCCTCCAGATCCAGATAGAGCTTCAGCCTAAGGCTAAAACCATAAATTCAAAAACCTGCTTCTGAAAACTTTGAGCAGGTTTTTCTTTAGGCTCACTTCCCTTTTACAAAGAAAACGGATAACTAAAAAGCACTATCTTGGCGGCGTCCTACTTTCCCCATATTGATAACATGAGTATCATCAGCGAGGAGTTGCTTAACTTCTGTGTTCGGGATGGGAACAGGTGTACCCAACTCTCTAGAGCCACCAAGATGGTGCCTTTTAATGCAGTCTAGTTTTCAATGCGCCTCGGGCTTATGAGCCTTCTAGCCGATCTTGTTCACTGAAATCAGATTGATACATTTGGTTGTTATAGTTGTTTCACTTCGCCATGAGGTTTTCCTCATAGCTAGCAAAGATAGTCATATAAGACAATCGCCTATTAGTACTTCTCGGCTGAACATATCACTATGCTTACACCTGAAGCCTATCACCTGGTAGTCTGCCAGGAGGCTAATGGGGAAATCTTATCTTAGGAGGGGCTTCCCACTTAGATGCTTTCAGCGGTTATCCCTTCCGAACATAGCTACTCAGCAGTGCCGTTGACACGACAACTGATACACTAGAGGTTCGTTCACCCCGGTCCTCTCGTACTAGGGGCAACTTCCTTCAAATTTCCTACGACCATGGAGGATAGAGGCCGACCTGTCTCACGACGGTCTGAACCCAGCTCGCGTACCGCTTTAATGGGCGAA